>CAZSGR010000062.1:0-14540 GCA_964606185.1 uncultured Eubacteriales bacterium | reverse complement strand
GAATCAAAGTCGGCGACCATCTTATCCCCCTCCACATAGGTCCCGGGATCCGGAATCTCCAGACCGGGCACCACTCCATCGTTTCTGGCATCTTCGGGCAGTGTGGCCACATTGGAAAACAGAGTCTGGGACACCACCGCCTTCATCCAGGTCTGATTGGACCAGTCGCCGGCCCATTTATCCAAAAACTTCAATTGGCGTTCTCCCAGAAGCACCGCATTCGAGATGCGGGACTTCCTTTTCACGTCCCATGCGGGATTCTGGACCCAACCGTTATAGATCTCAGCTTCGGGAAACAACGGTTTGGGCGCGGACTTGAATTTACGGTCCTCGATGACAGCGATACTCAAACCGCCGATATTGCATTCTGTGAAACACACGCCGATACCCTGTTCGACCGGGCTCGGGTCATAGGGATCAGGCAGATGGCTTGACTGTGTTGTCTGGACCATGTTCACGAACTCCGGAGACATCTTGTAGCCTCCTGTGTCCTGGGCGGCGGCGCCCTGCAAGCCCGGAGATGTCGCTTTTCCCCCTGCACCCCAGACATTACCGTGATAGACATCATGATCGTCGGGAGTGGCAATGACTGGAACTCTTGTTGTGAGTTCCTTGTTAGTGATACACCAGAGGTACCACTTGTACAGATAATCCAGAAAGGCATGTTCGCGGTCAGCCCGGGTGGGAGAGGCTCCCTCATACACCTGGTCACCGGCGAAAAACATCACATCTGGGTCATGCTTTTTCAGCCTCTCCACTAGCTCCGCATGAGGATACAAAAGCCCCCAGTCCCATGGGAACCACTCACCGTCCACTCCGACCCAGGACGTTCGTTTGGGCTTGATGACCTGTTCGACACAGCTCATGGAGATCATGACCAGCTTTTCCTTGTCGAATGGGTCTTTTTTGATAATCCCTTCCAAGATATATTTTTTATCATGTTTGCGCTTCAAGGCATATTCGACGCGGAAGGGCACATCTTTCTCGTATTCCCAGTTCTCGACTCTGAAGGGCGCTGTGTATGAAGGATGAAGCAACCTCGATGTGGCCCTAAGTTCCCAGTTCTCATCACTGCGGATATACAGATCGACCTGCTGGTTTTCCTGCTTTGACAGAGGCATGAACTGCACAGTTAGCTTTAAAGTTCCTCGACTCAAGGTATACAAAGCTGTGACCATGGGGCCCAGGTTCCGGTCCGGATAGTGTTCCAGTTTCGATCCGGAAATCTTCCAGTCTCTGAAGGCAAACCGGTTGTCCCCTTCTCCAGAATACCCGCTATGAGAGACAAGAGCGACATTCCCCATAAACCGGTCCGGAGGCAATCCATTCATGATCAACGTGGATAAAATATCATTACTAGCCGGGTCGACTGCCTTCAAGCTCAAGCTGTAGCCTTCTCTCCCGGGCTTGAGGTTCAAATCGAGTCGAAGCTCATCCCACATCACAGGGTCTTTTTCCTGGTAAACCAGATACTCGTCCTTTTCCTCGTAATCCCGGATAAAAAGGCGTCCCAGGCCGTCACAACCTGCGAACAGGCCGGCTTTTGGGCCGTAGGCGTGATGGATCAGAGAAGCTGCCCTGTAGTCCAGGTCTTTTCCAGCTCCCAAGAGAAACCCGGCGGCGGCTTCTGCCTCGTCCCCGCCGGCGAGCTTGCGAACCAGGACAGAGCTCCGGAGATATCCTTCAGAATCACACAGCCTCATTGTTGTCAGATGAAGAGTTCTCATGGGCAGAGTATTCAAGCACTCCACACTACCTTGAGAAACCCGCCAGTCCTGAAGACGATTGGCCCACAATTCTGGGCCCGTCCAGGAACCATCCGGTGAAAATTCCCACTGGCTCCGGTATCCGGGTTTCTGAAAAATGGAACAGGAAGAAAGCAGGAGGAACAGACACATAAGAGGCAGTCCCGCACTCCTGAGAGACATTAACCGAGGGTGTGATTTGTTTTTACTTTTTGTTTTTATGGTTTTAAGCATGGCCACCTCACCCTGAGAGATAGCCTGAATATACCACAGCGATAATCGCCTTCGCAACGCTTCGGCTGGACGAACAGGGACACGCTCTTACAGAGATGCCTGTAATCAGGATGAAGTTCGGCTTATGCTATAGCTCTTTAAAAATTTGGATCTTTCAGGAAATCCTTCGCTTTCGGTTAAGGCTCATTCAGCTGTGGCTTTAGCGCGCTCATCCTGGGACATCTTTGCCAAACGCTCAACTTCCTTGATGTCTAATCCTAATCCATCGGTCACGCGACGTCCGTATTCAGGGTCAGCTTTAAAGAACAGGGCTGCCTGACGCATCTGAATGCGTTTCTGCGCGCCCTTAAGATGATCCACAATATTGCCGATCAGGTGATCCCTGTCTTCATCGGTCATTACCTTGCGATACAGATTACCAGCCTGTTGGAAATCATCGTTGGGATGGGAGTATGGATGACGAGCCGCAAGTTCCGAGACCTCAAAGGGAGGTTCTCCGGCAGTCGGATCTGGCTCAGGGCCTTCAATACTGTTGGGCCAATAGTTAGGTCCGCCTCCGCTGTTGTCATCAACACGCATAAACCCGTCACGCTGATAACTGCTCTCGGGGGCATTCTTAGGCATATTCACCGGCAGCAAGTGATAGTTCGGCCCTAGACGGTGGATGTGAGTATCATGGTAGGAGAAAAGCCGGGCTTGAAGCATCTTATCCATAGAGGCGGCGATACCAGGCACAAGGTTACCCGGACAGAAGGCCGCCTGCTCCACTTCAGCAAAATAATTGACAGGATTACGGTTCAAAACTAATTTGCCCACCTTGATGGGGGGGACTTCGGCATGTGGCCAAACCTTGGTAATATCAAAGATATCCCAGTGATAATCTTTGGCCTGCTCAGGTGTCATAATCTGCATCTCAAGTGTCCAGGATGGGAAATCCTTCTGCTCGATAGCCTCATAAAGGTCTTTCGTTGCGTGATCAGGGTCCTCACCGGATATTCGTGTGGCCTCAGCCAGGTTAAGGTTCTTTATTCCCTGGTCGGTCTTGAAATGGTACTGTACCCAGAAATATTCTCCCTTGTTGTTGTACCATTTGAAAGTGTGGCTGCTGTAGCCGTTCATGTGTCGAAAAGTCGCCGGCGTGCCTCGGTCAGAGAATAGAACAGTAACCTGATGGATGGACTCAGGAGTCAACGAGAGAAAATCCCAGAACATATCCGGATCCTTACAATTAGTCGCTGGATGCCGCTTTTGAGTGTGGATAAAATCGGAGAACTTCAGTGGATCGCGAATGAAGAATACCGGTGTGTTGTTGCCTACAAAGTCGTAGTTGCCCTCTTCAGTATAGAATTTTACGGCAAACCCGCGTGGGTCACGCGCCGCATCAGCCGATCCCTTTTCGCCTCCTACGGTGGAAAAACGGGCAAAGACCTCGGTCCTTTTGCCTACTTTAGAAAGGAAGTTGGCCTTGGTGTACTTGGTCACATCAGCAGTGACTTCAAAATAGCCTCCTGCACCTGCTCCTTTTGCATGGACAACACGTTCAGGGATCCGCTCGCGGTCAAAGTGTGCCAGCTTCTCCAAGAGATGAACATCCTGCATCAGGATGGGACCTCGGCCTCCTGCAGTCATGCTGTTCTGATCATCAGCCACAGGAATTCCAAAGGCTGTGGTCAATGTCTTTTTCTTTTTTGACATCTAAAACCTCCTTATTTATTAATTTTTGATTCCTGATTTCAATCCTTTAGGTTAAGATTGACGCGATTTTTTTCTTATTGCATCCATCCTTAATTATTACTTAATACTAAATAGTATCAAATCTTATTAATAACGAAAAAATTTTTATCTACTTTTCCGGCATTTATTACAAAAACCCTCTAAAAGAACTTTCTTATTAAAAACAGTATGCTTTTCTTTGATATCCCCCGGGATGATTATATCATCATACGGCTTGCAGTCAAAATCTATTATCGAGCTGCAATTTACACACCTGAAGTGGTGATGATTTTTCCTATCCGGATCATACCGTCTTGCATCCCCATATCCTTCAACAATATTGACAATCCCAATTTTTGAAAAGGTTAAGAGTGTCCGGTTTACAGTATCCAATGAAATATCAGGAATTATTTTCTTGACTCTTTTATACAGAACCTCTGCATTTGGGTGGTCTTTTGATTTATGCAATTCTCTATAGATGACAATACGCTGCGGCGTCAGCTTGAGATTATTTTCTCTACATTTTTCCCTAAAGAAATCCATTGAAGCATCCTGAGTATCTAATTTCATATTGTTACTATATAGGAATTAATCTTATTTGTCTAAGGAAAAATATTTGAAACATATTCTATTAAGAATGAGCAGGATTAAACTCATTTGTTGATAATTCCTGCTCAGGTGGTTAAACTTGCGTTTAGATAGCTTAATTCTTGTAAGAGGAGGAAAACCTTGATGATAAAACGTCTGTTATATACATGGTTTTTCTTATCCATCATTCTGACAGGAGTTCTGTCCAGCGAAATCTATAACATTTCCTCACCGGAGAAAAACATCACCGTAAAGGTCGAAATTCGAGATGGAATTTATTATTCCGTTTCTTTGCAGAATCAGGAGATACTGAAGCCTTCTCCTGTATCACTGACTCTTCGGCGGATTGGGAAGCTCGGGGAAAAACCCACGGTCAAGGATGCCCAGAGGAGATCGGTCGATGAAAAAATACATCCTGTTGTCCGGGTCAAGAGCGAAGTCGTTCTTGATGTTTACAATGAGCTCTATCTCGAATTCCAAAAAAGCTATGGTCTGGTATTTCGTGTCTACGACGACGGCATTGCCTATCAGTGGATAACCGATTTCGAGGAAGATATCGAAGTCCTGGACGAAGAAGTGGTCTACAACTTTTCAGGCAATCATCATGTCTATTTCCCCTTTGAGGAAAGCTTCTTCACTCATCAAGAGAGACTCTACAGCTATCAGCCACTGAGCCAGATCTCTACTGGTCAAATGGGCTATCCGCCCATCCTGATCGATATTCCAGATGGACCCAAGGTTGCCATCACAGAAGCCAATCTGGAGGATTATGCGGGCCTCTATCTGAAAGGCACGGGCACACCCTCTCTCAAAGGGCTCTTTCCCGCCTACCCCCTTGAGGAGGATCAGACTCGGGACAGAGATGTGGAAGTTGTCGAGCGTGCCGATTACATCGCCAAAACGAATGGGAAACGGGCCTTTCCCTGGCGAGTGATGGTTATCGCCAAAGAGGACGGCCTTTTGATCGAAAGCCAGATGATTTACAAGCTGGCCAAGCCCCTTCAACTGAAGGATGCATCCTGGCTTAAACCCGGAAAAGTGGCCTGGGACTGGTGGAATGCTCTCAACATTTACGGCATAGATTTTCAAGCCGGAGTCAACACCCCAACGTACAAGTATTACATCGATTTTGCGGCCAAGCACCGCATAGAATACATCATACTGGATGAGGGCTGGTATGAATTGGGGGATCTTTTAGAAGTTAAGCCGGAAATCGATATAGAGGAGATTGTTCGCTATGCTGGTGAACAGAATGTCGGGGTCATCCTCTGGGTGGTCTGGAAGACTCTGGAAGACCAGCTGGAAATGGCTCTGGATCAGTTTGCCGAGTGGGGAATCAAAGGCATTAAAGTTGACTTCATGCAGCGGGATGACCAGTGGATGGTGAACTACTACCACAAGATTGCCCGGGAGGCGGCCAAACGTCATTTGCTGGTTGACTTTCACGGGGCCTACAAGCCCACGGGATTGAGGCGGGCTTATCCCAACGTCATGACCCGGGAAGGAGTGCTGGGACTGGAGCACAACAAATGGTCTGAAAACGTCTCTCCCGAGCACGACCTCATCCTTCCTTTCACCCGGATGCTGGCCGGTCCCATGGATTACACGCCTGGCGCCATGGTCAATGCCCAGAAGCAGAATTTCAAGCCCATATTCCGCCGTCCCATGAGCATGGGAACACGCTGCCACCAACTCGCCATGTACATCATATATGAAAGTCCGTTGCAGATGCTGTCAGACAGCCCTTCCAATTACTATAAAGAGGAAGAGTGCATGGAATTTCTCTCTCAGGTTCCTGTGGTCTGGGACGAGACAAGTGTTTTGGACGCCAGAGTGGCGGATTATGTGCTCCTGGCTCGCCGGTCCGGGAAAGAGTGGTATGTGGGCGCCATGACAGACTGGTCGCCCCGGGAGCTTCTCCTGGATTTTTCTTTCCTCCCACAAGGGGAGCATGAGATGACTCTCTATCGGGATGGGATGAATGCCCATCGCTTTGGCAGTGATTATAAAAAGGAAACCCGCACTGTCACGTCAAAAGACACGATGAAAATTCAACTTGCCCCGGGCGGAGGCTGGGCAGCCCGAATTTCCCCTCAAAAAAAATAAAAGATAAAGCAAGATTCCTTTGTCTTATCAAAGTTTACATTCTCAATAGATACGATACTTTTAAAGTTATGGAGTGTCCGCCCTCCCTCAAGAGGCCCTCTGTTTTCGCGCTTTTTTTATAGCTGAGCTGGATGATGTTTCCGGCTCCGAAATAATACCCGACAAGAAAATCCAGATTATACTGGTCTTCCCGGGTTTCACCTAAAAGGCGTGTACTCAGGAACAAGCTGCGGGTTAACTGAAGATGCAAAGCTGTAGCATATGTCACTCCATCAAAAACCTTTTCTCCGGTTCGATCTATAACCTGCCGTGTCCAATCCCCGCTGAAAGACAGTTCAAAGTTGCTTCGCGGCCGCAGCGTCAGCCCAGCTTCTATACTTGCATGATACCCTGGCTCCACTACGGTAAAATCCTCGTTATAGATTCCTCTTTTTTCCCATCCTCCTTCAACATTGACTTCTTTCAAAAATCCACCGCGTTCCCAACGAAAATCTAAATCCCCACCACAGTTATTTATAAAGTTTTCTGTCCAGGTCAATTCGTCGTTCTCATCCAACACTTGATATTTGCTTTTTCCCGCATCGAGTCCCCCGTCAATACTGATCCTTGAAAAGAAATCTGCCCAGAATCTCAAACCGAAAGAATTGCCAGTCAAATGGCCACCGGAATCCTGCTCAACGCTTCCCCCTAAATCCAAACTGAAACGTTTAATCTTTCCCTTACTGTATCTCCAGGCATATCCTGTATCCAGTTCAATAGACTGCACATCTATTTTATTGATAAACCCGGTTCTGATATCCACGTTTTCTTCAATTCTCTGGAAGTCTAAACTCAGCTGCAATCCAGCGTCCGGTTCTCTTTCAAACTGGAGGATATGGATGCCGTTGTTTACGTTTCCTGTACCATTGCTCAAAGAGAGAGCGCTCATGCCGCGGAGATAATAAATGTCTTTAAAATTGAAGTTGTAGTCTACTGCAAAATTCCGGTTGTATTCTTCAGAAATATCCATGGCCGCGTAATAAATGCCAACCTGGGAATTCTTGAAGATATCTTTCTGTACCCGAACGACGCTAAAAAATGGATCCCCATCCTCCTCATCGTTTATCGCTCCCAGGATCCCAAAAGAATATCCTCCGACTTTTCCGGAAACCTTTGCCGCAATTTTTGGATCGCTGATGCGCCTTGAATAGAATAAATTGATATCTGGATGCCAAAAGAATTCGCGCTCAGTGGATAATCGAAAATATTGACTACCTTCCGTAAAAAACGGCCGGTTCTCACTGAAATAGTTTTCATAGGGAGAGAGCTGGTAGATAAAAGGATCGGATTCCACTTCACTAAAGTCAGGGCTCGCGGTCACATCAAGATAAAGATTTGGGAGGATCCCGAACTTGACATCCAGGCCTCCTGCCATCTTGTCATTCTTTTCGCCATCCCACCGGGTCGACCTGACACCTGCATAAGGAAAGAATTCGAGATTGTATCCGGGGCGTATTCCGGACAGCCCGCTCAGCTCTCCCATCTGGTGAAGCAAAGGCTTATCCCTGTCGACATCCGTCCAGTAGTCTGTCTCATTCAAACGATGAATATACCGTTTCAAGTTTACTCCCCATATCTGGCTTTCCTTTGTCGAAAATCGTAACGATTTGAAAGGAATGGCCATCTCTGCGGCCCAACCGTCACTGCGGACTAAGGCACCGGATTTCCATATCGTTTCCACGGAATTCTTTTGGACTCCCTTAGGATTCACGGTAAATTCGATGCTCGTCCTCTTGTCATTGTAAGTATCCAGAATCACTGTAATCGAATCATTATTCTCGTAGGCATTGCGTGGGGTCAGCTCTGCCCAGATCTGTTCCGGATGAACATCCTTCATCAGGAAAGCAAAATATATATTTTTCTGGTCATAAACCGCCCAGACAAGCGTTTCTTCCGAGGCTTTTTCTCCATTGTATGGGTCAAACTGGAAAAAACCGGACGCAGGCTGAATATTCTTCCAGCAGTCGTCATCAATAAGGCCGTCTATTTTGGGAGGACTTTCAATGCGGGAGACACGAATAACTTTCGCCCGGTCCTGACTGAATAGGGGCAGGATATGCAAAAATAGCACAAAAAAAATGCCTAAAGATATGAGCAGATAACTTCTAGAAAATATAGATCTCTCCTTTGTTTTCTGGAAGGCGATCCCTCCTGTATTTCAATCGATTTTAACGACTCTCCAATTCTTTTGACGATATATACTCTGGATTTCTTCCAAACACAAGAACAATGACCTTAGTCCATACCTGAATATTTAAGATAATACTCAGATTATAGAGCAAGCTGGATAGAATTAAAGGTCTGACTCTCTCCATTAAATGGTCTGAAATCAAGCAGCGTCCATTCTTTGCTCTTTGTTCATTTTCTATTAGAAATTACCAAGAAAAAATTATATTATCTTAACCATCCGAAAGGGACTATGACTGAATATCAACCTCAATTTTTTCAAAACACTCACACAAAAAAAGGAAGCTTCCCATGGAAAAAGAAATTAATCGATGCAAATTTCTAAAAAATTTCTCGCCAATATTCACAGGAACATTCCTGGCCAGCCATGTAACTCTGGCATTCAGTCTGGTTCAAAACAAAACCGCGAATGGAGCCATAATCATCGATTCCTAGCCTCAGTCAATTTGTCTTTGAAAAGCATTTGATTGGCGACCATACATTTTGAATAATCTTTTGAAAGGAGGTTTGTCATGAGTAAAAGATGGGTGAAGGGTTTATTGATTCTCATGATGGCGGGAGATATCTTCCTCTTCAGGATGATATCTCTTCTGTTGCTTTCTGGTACCAGAAGGAACCTCATGCTCCGTTTCCCAGGCTCCCCAGCAAGGATGAATTAGAGATCATCTAATTCCTATCTGCTTTCACCCTGTTTCGGAACGGCAAACAGACTTACGGTAGATGTTTGATATGAAATTGGTAAACAGTCACGAATAAACGTCCATTCCCCCAAAGCCCTGGCTTCCCGGAAATGAAAAAGACAGGAGAGCGAATTAGCGTTTCAGCAAAAAGACGGCTGATCGGGAGGGGATTCTCAATTCGAGGAACTTGGATTGACAGATGCCCTAAAAAGGAATATGATTCATTTGAATTAATTAATCTCTCGAGGAGGGATGGGGATAGGATTACAGTTACATAAAGTTGGGGACTTCATCGACTAAATTAAGTGAGAACTTGCAGCAGGAAAGGGTGAATGAGTAAAAAAGAGAAAACTTTCAAGGAAATTTTTGAGGAATTAAGTCTGTTTATATTTCTTAAAGAAAAGGAAATTGACTTTCTTGAGAGAATGAAAAAAAACGGAATGACGTTTCTTCCTCATGAAGAGAGAGCACATACAATCCAAGTGCTCGGCGAGATAGTTGAAGCGAAGAAAAAAGAATTAGAAAAGTATCAATTATTTCCCCTTAAAAATCCCCATTAAAATCCCAGAGTTCATAAAGTCAGAATGGGGAGTATTATCCGGTAAAAGAATTATTTCTTTAACACAGTCCATTTTCTCTAATCCTAAAAAATCCATTCATAAATCCCTTGATGAGTCCTGAAGTCTATATCCTTCCTCTGTTTATCACAAACACCATTTGCTGGTATTTGGCGTTTTTGGACAAAATCTATTCGTTATATGGGAAAAGATGGAGCATAGAACATTCCATCTTTGGTGAAATTTCTTTATTTTGTGGTCATTGACCTCCATGTTTTGGGTGTGATAAGCTTACATAGGGATGCCAGTTGGTGGAAATTGGTGAAAACCGTGAGGATTCGAGACAGCTTCAAAAACAAAACTTTAGTAATTAACAAGGTGGATTTCTACAAAAGTTACACATTGATTTTCCAGAGAGGCTCAAATGAAAAAAATTACACTTTTCACTATCCTGGCACTACTCATTTTTAGCTCAACGTGCAAGAGCCCTGAAAGTCCCGATGATCCGCTTGATCCGGACTACTCCGGGAGCTGGAGCGGCACCACATCTCAGGGCAAGAGTATCTCTTTCACAGTCGTGGACAACGAAATCACGCATTTCTCCTTCGAATTCGATTGGATTAGCGGCACCGGCTGTAATGTGAAGGGGACCGTCAACAACGACTATGATCCGGCTTTGCTGATTAACGGCAACACGTTCACCATCAGCGGGACCATACCTGGCTTGTCATACACGTTCAACGGCGTGTTCTCTTCGGAGACGGCGTCAAATGGCACGTCGAACCTCAACGCCAGCGGGACGTGTACCACCACCGCCAGTCCCACCTGGTCAGCGAATAAGAACTGAGAGCAGTAAAGGGACTGCGTGACGGACTCAGAATCCTTGTCTATTGTAAATAAGTATCGATGAACAACTATGGCCCAAAAATTCCCAAAGCCAAATCCTATTCCCCTAATTTAGTAATAAATCCATTTGACAATGCACAATATTATTTCTAAAAATCCACACTCAATCGATATAATAAATAAATCTGATGAAATACATAATTTCTACTTGACCGGCTGGTCTGAATAGAATATCTTATGATGACAAAAAAGGAGAAACGACTGCTCAGAGGTCTCAGGAAAGAATTCGGATCTGTCGCAGTTGTTTTTGCTTTGCTTTTCTTCTACTTCCCTCCCATCTTAAATTGCGAAGATACGGCTAAAGGCAATCTTATTGGGTTTGTTTATGAAGAGGATGGAACGACTCCTCTGGAAGGAGCTGTGGTTAAGATCAAGAATATTTCTTCAGGTGCCATATACGAAAGCAGCCAGTCTGACAGATCCGGAGTTTTCAAGATAATGGGATTGGAGAATGGGGTTTACATCTGCGGTGTCGCCACACCAAAAGGAAACTTTAATTTAGATGGTCTGGTGGGTGTAGGAATCCGCAATAACGAAACAGCAAAGATGTCGATTTCTCTCGCTCGATACGAACCGCGCGTGGCCTCGACAATCGATGAAGTTTACGAAGAGCAGTCCATTGCAGGAGAG
Source organism: uncultured Eubacteriales bacterium (assembly GCA_964606185.1). Lineage (GTDB taxonomy): Bacteria > Acidobacteriota > Aminicenantia > Aminicenantales > Aminicenantaceae > SOIA01. Next base: position 3,155 of record CAZSGR010000062.1, on the reverse strand, counting down.
GCCCTGATTGGAAGAGTTGTCGATACCAATCCAGAAGAGAAGCTGGCTGAAGTGCTTATCACGAGGGGAGTGTTGGTGGTAAATAACAAGATCCATTTAAAAGGAGAAATTACTGATTTTTATCAAAAATTGAAAGTTTTAAAATTGAATGGCTCATCGGTGAAAAAACTGATTGCCGGTCAAACAGGTTCTCTAGGAATGACGAAATCAGTCGAAAAGGGGGATCTGGTCTATTTAGTCTGCAAGAGAGGATTTCTTCCACTTTTTCTTGCCCCTTTAGGAAAAGCGATAATAATTGCCGGAAGCTCTCTAATTTCCTACGGAATTATTTTTCTTAAAGAAAAAAAAGAAGAGGCGTCTCCTTTCAGAAAGTAATTCAGGCAGAAGAACAAGATGAAAAAGAAAAAATTAATCCAGGTCCTATCTCTCCTCTGTTTCCTGGCCCTGTTGTGTGGATATGCTTACAGCCAACCCTCAGTCAGTATAAATAAGATATTCGTCCAATCAAAAAATTTCAACACACTCATATTTCTGGAAACCAGCGCACCTCTCCAAATTAGAGGAACATATTACGCGGAGACCGGCCCAGCGACGATTGTCATCGACCTGGATAAGATGACCACTGATGGAGAGACTCAGGTCGACCTGTCGCAATCTTTATTCATTGAAAACATCAAGATCGAAAAAACAGGAGCTGAGACCGCCCGCCTTCTCATTCAACTCCCGGAGAAAGTTCCCTACAGATTCTATCCCTCCAACGGCGGCACAATGATTGAGCTGAACAGGATTCAAAAAGTTTTAAGCGGGTACATTCTTGAATCTGAGAATGAAGAAAAAATTAAAAAGATGGCTGAACAGGAAATCATCTTTCAAAATGTTGGAGTTTCAGAGGAAAAAGACAGGATCAGCATCACCGCAACACTCAGCGATTCAGCGGTTTTTCAGGTATTCGTCATTGATAATCCTCTGCGTTTAGTGGTTGATTTATATAACACTATGTATATCGAGCCTACTTTTGTTTATCCCATACAAAAGCTCGGTGTCGAACAAGTAAAAACCGGACAATTCCAGATAGAAGATCCCTACACAATTGCCCGGATGGTTTTCGAACTGAGTGAGCCAAAATTCTACAACTTAAGCACCACAGAAAATGAATTGACTATTTCTTTCTTTAAAGAAGTCCCTGTCCCGTTTTCCCCCGGATCCGGCATTGTAAAGCCCACACCTCCAGCTCCAAATTCAGAATACGATAGAGACACAGTCTCTTCGAAAGTGGAAGTTCCAGTCAAACAGGTTGCTCCTAAATATCAATCACCGGGAAGAATGACGCCTGATCAAGAACAATTCCCGGAGCAACAGCTTTGGCTCGATACCATCGCGAGTGACGAGACATCATATGCAGGAGAAATTATCAGTCTTGAATTTAAAGATGCTGACTCAAGAGACGTTATTCTCAATTATGCTGAAACAAAGAAGCTGAGAAGAATAGGGCGATATCCGCTCGTTCGGTTTGAGAGTGAAGCGCCCACTGCTGAGCTGGTAAAAATATACCTCGACAGATACGCTCGAGACATTAAGTATGGCTTTGAATTAACAGGCTACGAAGATTTGTACCTTCCTTTTATTGAACAAATGAAAACAGCTTCCTTTAAAGAGAAACAATTGCGCGCTGGAGACAAGTTGCTGTGGATGCTTTTTCGCTCAGGGGGAAAAGTCAAAGTTGTGGAAAATCTTGAATGGGCAGGCAAGGAGCCCCTTCCTGTTTTTTCTTTTACTGTAAAAAAGGACTACAACCACTACGAATTCATAATTCCGAAGGCATGCGGCAATCTTTCCCTCATGAAAGTTGAAGAAGTTATTCCCGATGCGATCTGTGATATAACAGTGGATCCGCTCAAGGCAAATATAAATGATCCAATAATAGTCGATATGAGTGGTTCTCAGCATGCCACATCCATGGAGGTCAAGGTTTTTGATTCAGAAGGGACGAAAATCGCTGCTCACACACTCAGTCCGGACTCTCCCAAATGGGAGATAAGATTTGACAAGCCCGGAGAGTATTTCTTTAAAAGTAAAGCCTTCAATAATAAAGAGAAATCTTCAGAAAATCCGTGTGAAGCCAAAACATACATCAACTTCCCTCCTGTCTGCGAGCTGTGGACATCATGTCATCCTTGCATAGAATATGTGGGAAAGCTCGTCACTTTTGATGTGTCCGGCTCCACTAATCCAGATGGAGAGATTGTGAAGGCAAATTTTGAGATTACAGACGAAATAGGGAATGTGGTCGATACATATGAGGACACCGAGAAGCCTTTTGTCTGGAACAAATTTTTTGAAAAACCGGGTTTATATATTATTACAGCATTTGTTACAGACGACTTTGGAGCCGTGTCCGAACCAAGCCGAATCGTGGAAGAAGTCGTCCAGAGAAGAATGTTTTTCCTAGCGGATTCCAGCTTTTTGTATGATCGAAGCAGCAATGCTCCTTTTGTTGCGTTAAGAATAGGTGTCCTCTATAAGATTATTCCTGACACACTTGACTTTTTTGTCTCAGGAGGAGGGGCAGGATCTCTTAATGTGGAACCCTGGGAATATTTCTTCATGGCAAACATGATTTTAAATGTTCATGCTGGCCCTGTCTTCTTTGGTGCGGGAGCAGGCCTTTCCACCAGGGTAGAGGAACCAGGAAGAATGGACAATGAACTCATAGCCAACGTGGGATTTGATTTGTTTAACTATTATAAGACAGTTGGCTCTATTTTTTTTGAAGCGAGAGGGCCTCTTGGGAGTGTGCGTTCGTTTTCAGGTCATAACAAATTAATGCTCGGTTTCAGGCTTATTTTTTAGTCTCAAGCAAAGATAGCCCTGGAAACTCATAGAGGGTACTCGCTCTTCTTTTGTTTTTCTTGAATATAAAAATTCAAATACAGGGTCAATTTTTACAAACAAGAATATCGTGGCCGATGCGAATATTTTAGATTTACATTTCTGATCAGGATTCAGTGCTGCTCATCGCGATTCATCTGTGCCGCTGCGGATCATGCGGATGCCGAACACCGATGCAATATAGCTCCCTTCTCTGGCTTGGAAGCGCACAGTGACTTTCTTTTTGCCTTTGATTATATCCGCATCGATGGGGTACTCGACATCAA
>CAZSGR010000061.1:0-14679 GCA_964606185.1 uncultured Eubacteriales bacterium | reverse complement strand
TCGAGCCTGGCCCCGGATGTTTTCCAGAAGACTTTCGGGAATGCGCCCGGATATCCCGGATTGCTTGTGCTGGACAGCACGCACCCTTCTTCCGTGCTTTCTGTCGGGGATAAATTAGATTTGAACCGGACTCTTTTTATTGTCTCGAGTAAATCAGGAACCACGCTGGAGACTCTTTCTCTTTTCCGTTATTTCTGGAGCAAAGTCAGCCTCGATACGGATAATCCCGGGAGGCATTTTGTCGCCATCACTGATTCTGGAACGCCTCTGATGAAACTGGCTCAAAAGAGGGGTTTCCGACGGGTTTTCGAGGCCAATCCTGATGTCGGAGGCCGTTACTCGGCCTTTACTTATTTCGGAATGGTTCCGGCAGCCCTGATTGGGATGGATATTCTCAAGCTGCTCAATAGGGCGTGGACAGCCTCTGAAAACTGCGCATCCTCTATCTCAGAGGAAAAAGCAGCGGGCATTATCCTTGGGGCATCTCTCGGAGAAGTCAGTCGAGACCGCAACAAACTGACGTTCGTCGCTTCTGATTCAATCAAGAGCTTTCCCGACTGGCTGGAACAACTGATCGCTGAGAGCACGGGTAAGGATGACAAGGGTATACAACCAGTGGCTGGCGAGCCTTTAGCCTCTGTAAGTGAGTACAGCCAGGACAGGTTTTTTGTGTTCATGACTCTTGCTGGAGAAAGTGATAGGGGACTTGAAGACCGGATGAATGCAATGAAGCAATCAGGTCATCCTTTTATCCGGATTGAGTTAAGCGATAAATATGACCTTGGACGGGAAATTTTTTCCTGGGAGGTGGCTGTGGCTTCTGCAGGCTCTGTGCTCGGAATACATCCTTTCAATCAACCAGACGTTCAGCTGGCCAAAGATTTCACTAAGAAGGCTATGGAAAAAACTGGCATGGAGGAAGAGGAGAACGATGAAGAGACATGGACATTAGATGAGCCTGAGACTCTTGCCCAAGCCTTGAAAGACTGGCTGGGGAAAGCCAAGCAAGGAGATTATATTGCACTCCAGGCTTATCTTCCCCCTTTAGAGGAAACGACAAAAGCTCTTCAGGATATCCGGTTAGTACTTCTCAAACGGACTCGGTTAGCCACCACACTCGGCTATGGACCCCGTTTTCTCCATTCCACAGGCCAGCTCCACAAAGGCGGGCCGAACAGTGGCCTTTTTCTTCAGATCGTGGACGAACCGAATAATGATTTGCCCGTTCCGGAAACCGATTACAGCTTTGCGAATCTGATAAAAGCGCAAGCTGTGGGAGATTACAGGGCTCTCAAACAGAGAGGCCGCCGTGTACTTCGAGTGAATCTGAAATCTGATTTCAGCCGCGGAATGAGAAAGCTTTATGAATTAATAGGTCTATAAGACTGATAGATGGAACAAACCACTCAGGAGATTTAAAAGGAGGGTCTATAAATGGAATTAGGCATGATTGGACTGGGACGAATGGGAGCCAACATGATTGAACGGCTTTTAAAGGGAGGACATCGAGTAGTGGGCCATGCGCGGCGCCAGGAAAGCGTTAACCGTGTCGTTGAAAAAGGAGCTGAAGGAGCTTATTCTCTGGAAGAGCTAGTTTCCAAATTGAAACCTCGTCGTTTTATCTGGTTGATGATTCCGGCCGGTGATCCTGTGGATAAAGCCATTCAAGCGCTCATTCCACTTCTCGATGCGGATGACGTGATAATCGATGGAGGAAATTCCTTCTACAAGGATACAGTCCGCCGAGCTGGAATGCTCAAGGAAAAAAACATCCATTATGTCGATGCAGGAACCAGCGGAGGAATATGGGGGCTGACTGAGGGCTACAGTATGATGGTCGGAGGTGAAAAAGAGATCGTGGATATCCTCCGCCCGATCTTCGAAATCCTGGCTCCTGCTCCGGATAAGGGATGGGGACATGTGGGGCCGAATGGGGCCGGTCATTTTGTGAAGATGGTTCATAACGGAATCGAATACGGCATGATGCAGGCGTATGCGGAAGGCTTTGCATTGATGGAACGGAAAGAGGAGTTTAACCTGGACCTTCACCAGATAGCTGAAGTTTGGCGATATGGGAGCGTTGTCCGCTCCTGGCTTCTCGACCTCGCCGCAGAAGCTCTGGAGGAAAATCCGGGTTTAGAAGGAATCGCACCCCATGTGGCTGAGTCCGGAGAAGGCCGATGGACAGTCCTGGAGGCTGTGGAACAGAGAGTGGCTGCTCCGGTGATCACCGTATCTCTGATGCAGCGTTTTCTTTCACAGGATGAGGAAGGTTTTTCCAATAAGATGTTGGCGGTTCTCAGGAATAAGTTTGGCGGGCATGATATCAAACCCGAAGGGAGATCATGATGGAACATCCTGTAGACCGGCATCTATTTGTTATTTTTGGTGCGACCGGTAATCTGTCCTTTCTCAAACTCCTTCCTGCCCTGTACCGTCTTCTCACTGAACAGGAACTGGAGGACCGTTGCCAAGTTCTTGGATTGGGGACAAAGGAATTAGGCGATGATGACTTCAGGGAAAGAGCGAAAAAAGCACTGAAAAACGCCGGAATTTCCTCAAAGAATATGAATACCTGGTGCGATACCTGTCTTCATTACCTCTCATTAGGAAAGTCCTCCGATGATTATTCCGGTCTTGTCGAACGTATCAAATCCCTCGAAAAGGAATACAATATACCCGGCAACCGGGTCTTTTACATGGCTCTCCCCCCTGGAATTTTTCCGAAAGCCATCACAGGAATAGGGGAGTCCGGATTAAATAAAAGCCAGGGCTGGGTCCGTATAGTGATTGAAAAGCCCTTTGGCAGTGATTTGAGTTCAGCCCAGGAGCTGAATCATCTCCTCCATAAGTATTTCGATGAATCCCAGGTCTACAGGATTGACCATTATCTCGGCAAAGAGACTGTCCAGAATCTTTTGATTTTCCGGTTTGCTAACACGATTTTCGAATCCCTGTGGAACAGAGACCGGATCGACAATATCCAGATAACCGTGGCTGAGAGCATTGGGATTGCAGAACGAGCGAGATACTATGATAAGGCCGGAGCTCTCAGGGATATCATTCAGAATCACCTCACGCAGCTTCTCACATTGATTGCCATGGAAGTTCCCGCTGTCTTTGAAGCGGATGATATCCGGGGGGAAAAGGTGAAGGTCCTCCGATCGATCCCTCTGATTCGACCGGAGAATATCGTGTTCGGGCAGTATGAAAAAGGAACCATTAACGATAAAAAAGTGCAGGGCTATAGAGAAGAGACAGGGGTCGCAGATGATTCATCCACCGAGACATATGTGGCCATGAAAGTTGAGATCGATAACTGGAGGTGGCAGGGTGTTCCTTTTTATATAAGGACCGGAAAACGTCTTTCACACCGGGTGACTCAGATTATCATCATTTTCCGGCATGAACCTGTCTGCATATTCCGTCCGTACAGTTCCTGTCAGATCACATCCAACAGGCTCGTCATCACTCTTCAGCCGGATGAGGGATTTCATCTGTACTTTGACGTGAAAAAGCCTGGCGAACCATTATGGTTGAAGACAGAGAGCTTGCATTTCCATTATAAGGACGCCTTCGGCCCTCTTCCCGAGGCGTACCAGACTTTAATACAGGATATTCTCCAGGGTGATCAGACGCTCTTTGTGAGAGCAGATGAAGTCGAGGCTTCTTGGAAACTTTTTACGCCCCTCCTTGAGCAAAATTTCCCTGCCCATTCTTATGCGGTAGGTACGATGGGACCAGGGGAGGCGGACCAGCTTCTTATAAGAGATGGGAGAAAATGGGAGAATCCGTAAAAACAGAGATTCATGCTTTTAATACTCTAAGGGATGCGAGTCGGGCATTAGCGGAGAGGATAGCGGAGACTGCCAGAATTGCAGTTGAAGAACAAGGACGGTTTACCATGGCGCTTTCAGGCGGAAAAACTCCCGCACTTCTGTACAGCCTTCTTGCCAGTGAATATGCGGATAAGATGGAGTGGAACTCGATTCACCTGTTTTGGGGAGATGAGCGGTATGTCCCTCAAGATCATCCGGACAGCAATTTTCGTATGGCTCATCACGCATGGATTTCTAAAGTGTCGATTCCCCTTCAGAACGTTCACCACATACAGACAGAAAAGGAAACTCCTGAGAAAGCCGCAGAATCCTACGAGAGGACCTTGGTCGAATTTTTCAGGGTTTCAGAAGGAATGCCTGATGCCACTTTTGATTTGATGCTGCTTGGAATCGGAACAGATGGACACACAGCTTCTCTCTTCCCGGGGAGCCCGGCTCTTTCGGAGAAAGGACGGTGGGTTGTTTCCACGGATGCTCCTCCCTCTGTTTTTCCGAAGAAAAGGATTACACTGACTCTTCCTCTGATCAATCGTGGACGGAAAGTGTTTTTTCTCGCTTATGGAGAAGAGAAGAAAAATGTCATAAGGGCGATTCTGGAAAAACCTGAAAAAGCAAGGAAGATTTACCCAGCAGCCATGGTGAGAGCCAGAGAAAGGTTGCTGTGGTATGTTGATAAAAATGTTTAATATGATGCATCCTATTTTTATTGATTTCAGACAGAAAGATATTTTGGACTTTCTGCCCACTTGGTTTGGAACAATTCATTTAGAAATACATGGGAACTGAAAGGAGGTTATCATGAATGAATTTGACACGCGTATTGAAAAAGATTGCGGGTTACATCTTTACGGCTCAGAGGTCAATGTCATTCAAGTGAATGTCGGGCTGAAGTGCAACCAGAGCTGTAGACACTGCCATCTGCAGTGCAGCCCCTCTCGCGAGGAGATGATGGATTGGGATACGATGACCGAGATCATCCGTGTTGCCAGGGAAATGCAGCCAGAGATGGTGGATATCACAGGGGGTGCGCCAGAGCTGAATCCTCACTTCAGAAAGTTTGTGGAGGCGCTTCATAAAGACGGTCACACTGTCCAGGTCAGGACCAATCTAACAGCACTCCTGGAGCCGGGGACGGAAGATCTGCCGGAGTTTTTCAAAAGGAATGGAGTCCATTTGGTGGCTTCGATGCCCTGTTATCTTGAGGAAAACGTCACTGCGCAAAGAGGGGAAGGAGTCTATGAAAAGAGCGTTCAGATGATCCGAAGGCTCAATGAATTAGGTTACGGAAAGGAACCAGAGCTTCCCCTGTTTTTGGTCTATAACCCTGGGGGACCTTTTCTCCCTCCCGATCAATCTCAACTCGAATCGGATTACAAGAGGGAGCTCTTCCAGCGCTTCGGTATTCATTTTACCCACCTCTACACCATCACCAACATGCCCATCGGCCGTTTTTGGGAGGAATTGAAGAAAGAAAGTAAAGACAATGAGTATATGCAGGTCCTGTTGGATGGCTTCAACCGTCAAACAGTGGAAGGACTCATGTGCAGATACCAGATTTGTGTGGCCTGGGATGGGACACTTTATGACTGTGACTTCAACATCGCTTTAAAGATGCCTGTGGGTCAAGGAGTGCCGAGGAACATTAAAGATTTTAGCCCGAAAAAGCTCGCAAAAAGAAAAATCGTCACAGGCACCCATTGCTTCGGCTGCACAGCTGGATTTGGTTCTTCCTGCGGGGGTTCGCTCCTGTCCGATTCTTCCGAAGGAAAAGAGGCCTCGTTATCTTGAAGCAGACCGTTCAATTTATTTGTATATCGTTTCTTTTTCTATCCCTATCCGCACTGGTATAGAACCAGGAGGACAACAAGATTTTAAAAGATCTTGTTTAACCATTCAATATTTAAATTATGATCGTGCATTAAACGAACAGGAAGATGTCAGATGAGAAATAATAAAAAAAAGGAAAGTTCACCACCATCACCTCAACAAAAAAAGAAGAGCATTTGGCGGCTCATTATCCTGGGAATCATACTGATTTCCTTCATGGTTCTGGCGAGAGTGTTCAACTTGGGAGGGCGGTTGGGAGAGCTCAGAGAATGGATTCTTTCTCTGGGCGCACTCGGACCCCTTGTTTACGTATTGATTTATATAGTGGCAGTTGTTTTCGCCATTCCCGGTTCTGTGATTACTGTGATGGGTGGTGTTCTCTTTGGCTCGGTTGTCGGCGTGGCATCAGTCAGTGTGGGCTCGACAATTGGAGCGAGCCTGGCCTTTATGGTCTCTCGGCATTTTGCCAGGGAGGCTATCGCTCAAAAGTTTGCCAATAACCAGAAGTTTCACCATCTCGACCAACTAACAAAGGAACATGGCGCCATAATAGTGGCCATCACTCGTCTAGTTCCGCTGTTTCCGTTCAACCTTCTCAATTATGGATTCGGGCTGACACATGTTCCTTTCTGGACATATGTCTTCTGGTCATGGATATGCATGATTCCCGGCACGATTTTGTATGTGGTTGGTGCGGATGCGGTCGCCACAGCCATCTCGGAAAAGCGGATTCCCTGGCTTTTGATCATCATTCTTGTGGTGATTGGGGTCATCATCACCATCCTTGTCAAACAGGCAAGAAAAAAATTAAGAACTGAAAAAGGATAATTGAAAAATGAGTGAAAAAATTAAAGTTCTACCTAATGATGAGCATAACAAGACTCTTGTTTCAAGAGCCCATCCTCTTGATTGGGAGAATTCCGAGCCGGCTCCTAAGTACAACTTGGTTGTCATAGGCGCTGGGACCGCTGGATTGGTCACAGCCATGGGGGCGGCGACCATGGGCGCCCGTGTGGCGCTGGTGGAGAGGTCCCTCATGGGAGGAGACTGCTTGAACACTGGATGTGTTCCCTCCAAAGCTGTCATCCGCTCCGCTCGTGTGGTCGGAGAGATGTGGCATGCTGCAGATTTTGGAATTAAAGTACAAAACTCCGCTCAGGTCGATTTTCCTCAGGTGATGGAGCGCATGCGGTGTTTAAGAGCCCAGATCAGCCAGAATGACTCCGCCCAAAGATACAGGGACGCGGGTGTGGATGTCTTCCTGGGGCAGGGCGGGTTTATTGACCGTCACAGCCTGGAAGTGGATGGAAAGACTTTAAGATTCAAGAAGGCGGTTATCGCAGCAGGAGCCAGACCCTTTCATCCTCCCATAGAAGGTTTGAATGAAGCTGGATTTGTGACTAGTGAAACCGTGTTTTCCCTGACTGAAAATCCCGACCGTCTGGCCGTTATCGGCGGTGGTCCGATCGGGTGTGAGCTTTCCCAGGCATTCAGACGTTTAGGGTCTGAGGTGACGATCATGCAGAGAGGCCCCCAGTTCTTACCGCGGGAAGACCCGGAAGCCGCGATGTTAATAGGGAAGGTGTTAGAGAAAGAAGGCATCCGCTGCCTGCTGGGCTCAGACATTAAAAATGTTACAATCGAAAATGGGAAGAAAGTAATTCATCTCATCCATAAGGAGAAAGAGGAAAAGATCGAGGCGGATGAGATACTCGTCGGGACGGGAAGGATCCCGAATGTTGAAGGATTGAACCTGGAAGCGGCCGGAGTCGAGTACGATAACCGGAAGGGAGTGTGCGTCAATGAATACTTTCAGACCACGAACCGGCACATCTATGCGGCGGGTGACATCTGTTTTCCTTATCAATTCACTCATATCGCAGAAGCCTCGGCCCGGATCGTCATCCAGAATGCCCTGTTTTTTAAAAGCAAGAAAAATAGATCCATGATCATCCCCTGGTGCACGTACACTGACCCGGAGATTGCTCATGTCGGGATGTATGAGAAGGATGCCAGGGAGAAGGGGATCGCTTTCGAGACATTTGTCCATTATTTTAAAGATGTGGACAGGGCCATCCTGGACGGTGAGGACGAGGGATTTATCAAAGTCCATGTGAAAAAGGGAAAAGATAAAATCCTCGGAGCCACGATCGTAGCCAGGCATGCGGGAGAAATGATCAGCGAGTTCACGCTGGCCATGACAGCCGGAAAGGGATTGAAGACTCTCGTCAATGTCATTCATCCCTATCCCACTCAAACAGATGCCATCAAGAGGGTTTCTTCCCAGTATTACGCGCAGAAGTTCTCGCCTTTTATCAAGAAGCTGCTCACTCGCTGGTTTGCGTGGAGAAGATAAGAAATCGTGAAAAGACGCCACAGACTAATCATCTTCACCCGGTATCCTGTAAAAGGGAGTGTCAAAACCCGTCTATTTCCTGCTCTTGGTGAAGAGGGTGCCGCGTCTCTGCACAAGAAGATGACCGAACACACAGTGGAATGGGCCGCTTCTTTGTCAGAAAAAGACCCAGGTTTTCTGCAAATCCGCCATGAAGGAGGGAATCAGGATCTTATGGCGGGATGGCTGGGAGCAAAATGGGAGTATATCCCTCAGGGTGAGGGCGACCTGGGAGAGCGGATGACGAGGGCTTTTGAGGAAAATTTTCAGAAGAAGATAAAAAAGGTCGTTCTTGTTGGAACAGACTGCCCTCAGATGACTTCCTTCCACGTTATGGCTGCATTCGATGCGTTAAAAAAACACGATCTCGTACTCACGCCGACTGTGGATGGAGGATACAGCTTGATCGGGCTCAAGCAGATGGTGCCCGAGCTTTTTGTTTCAATAGCCTGGGGGACAGAGACTGTTTTCCAGAGTACATTGGAGAGAGCGAAGAAAGCAGGGCTTTCTGTGAAATCTATGAAGCCTTTGCAGGATGTGGATGTTCCTGAAGATCTTTCTGTCTGGGAAAAAGTATCTAATCAATTTCTTTCGATTGTCATCCCCACTCTGAACGAAGAAGAGCATCTGGGTCTAACTCTTGAGAAGGTTGGCCGAATGCCGCATGGAGAGGCAATTGTTGTCGATGGAGGAAGCCGGGATAGAACTGTGGAGATTGCGGAGAAATGGGGAGCACGAGTGATTCGGACTGAACCGAACAGGGGAAGACAGATGAATCTCGGTGCCCGGGAAGCATTGGGTGACATCCTTCTCTTTTTGCATGCAGACACGCTGCTTCCCGGAAATTATTCGGTGTTCATCCGAAAGGCACTGACTGATCCCAATGTTGTGGGAGGAGCTTTTGCCTGGAGGGTCGAACCCTCCACCCCTTTTTTAAGGTACCTTGAAAAAAACGTGGCCTGGCGGACCAAAATTTTTCAGATGCCATATGGCGACCAGGCGTATTTTGTCAGGACATCTGTTTTCCGTGAAATGGGCGGTTATGCGGATATTCCTCTTATGGAAGACGTAGAGTATATCCGCCGGCTCCGTAAAATCGGCAAACTGGCATTTATCACTCAACCTGTTGTGACTTCTCCCCGCCGGTACCAAAAGCGTGGCCCTGTACGGACCACTTTACGGAATAATCTCACTTTATTCGGATATTACCTCAGGGTTCCTCCCGAGCGTCTATCCAAATTTTATTATAAACAATAAAGAAAAAGGGGATAGATCATTATGCTGAGTCATTAGGGAACACTTTTATTTGTAATATTGGAGATAAAAGTGTCATTGCGAGCGCAGCGCGGCAATCTCTTAGGGAAAATCAAATAGGGATGTTTATTTGTATGAGATTGCCGCACTGCGCTCGCAATGACAATATTAAAATGTTTCCAAATTGTTGATTTAGCACACTAGGCAACTTTTTCTTCAAGAAGAGGGACAATCCCTCTCTTTCTTTAATATGAGGACTGAAAGGGACAGTCCTGAAGAAAATGTAGCCTGCCCTTTTTTCTTTTGCGGCTAGCCACGGGATAGGGGATGAAGATTACACCTTTTCAGGTGAATAAAAATCATTGCTCAAATCATCTCTAAAGGGGATTGTATGATTCGAAGCCCCTTGTTAGCATGAAGGCGTTAACCTGGAAAGAACTGGTGAGGATTCGAATAAATGTATATTTCCCTGATCCTCAATCCGTATGGAACGAAAAAAGGGATTGGAGAACAAAGACTATGTTCGTTAAACAAATGAGAAGAACTTTTGTCCCCAGTCTCGTGTTAATAATTTTCGTGTTTTCCGTTTTTTCCAAACCTCTTTTCTCCCAGGATAAGAAACTCAGAGTTACAGCAGAGACAGCCATTATCTACCTCAAACCAGATACATATAGCTCCGTTGTCGCCACAGTGAAAGAAGGGACGGTCCTGACTCTGCTGAATCCCAGAAAGACCAAAAGAATATGGTACCGTGTCTATTTTGTTCCGAAAGAATCAGGAATCGGTAAATCAGGGTATATTCAAGATTCCTTTGTCGAAAGATTGTTTGTGGTAACCAAGATTGAGACAATCGATAGCCAGGAAGATAGTAAAAAGCATTTCAGAAAAGCCCATTGGGGGATGACACAAGAGCATGTTATCCGATTAGAGGGGAATCCTGCGGCTCGGGAAAATCCGGGTGAGTTTTATGTGATGAGGTACTGGGATAGTATCAAAGACATGAACTGTTGGATTGATTATATTTTCAAAGACGACAAATTGGTCAAGGCAAGATACATTTTTCTGGTGAAACACGATTATAAGAGTCAGTACTTTGGTGATTATAAAAAGGCTAAAGATTTTTTAACTGAAGTCCATGGGCAATCTCCGTTAACTAATATCAACTGGCTGAATCCCACGTATAAAGAGGATTATTCCAATTGGGGACTGGCTGTTAGCCTGGGGCATCTGGAATACAGCGCTATCTGGGGTGCTCCGGAGACAGAGATATTCCTCAGGCTCTTTGGAGAGAACAACGAGGTCAAACTTGTGGCTGAATACACGGGAAAATTAGAGGAAGAGAAGGAAAAAGATAAGTTGACAAAGGGAATCCGTAAGCTAAATTAATCGTTCTTTTCTTATTTTACCTTGAGGTCCGTTTTTCAAAGGAAAACGGAGAGACTCGGGCCACTCACTTCATATCGAACCCATCCCAGCAGTAAGTGCATATCTTTTCTTTAGGAAGCCCGATCGCTTTGACCAGGTCTTCCAATCTTTGATATTTCAGTGTTGTCAATTTTAGCCTTTTTCTTATTTGATCAACCATGGCTTCGTATTTTTCGGAGCCGGTTCGAGAATATTCTTCCAGGTCTTTACAGTCATCGCCTTCAATCTCTTTAATGGCTCTCCGGGCGGCAAGGTCAAGCTCTGACCTGGATCTCGAGAAATTCAAGAATTTGCATCCGTGAATGAGAGGCGGGCATGCCGGTCGCATATGCACTTCTACTGCACCGTAGTTATAAAGCCTCTGGATGGTATCCTTGAGCTGGGTTCCTCGGACGATTGAGTCCTCACAGAAAAGCACTCTTTTTCCCTCAATTAATTCCCTGATAGGGATGAGTTTCATCTTTGCCACCAGGTCTCGAATGGTCTGATCCTGAGGCATGAAACTCCGCGGCCAGGTGGGAGTGTATTTGATGAAAGGTCTTTTGAAAGGTATGTTCGCTTCACTGGCATACCCAAGGCCATGCCCGATGCCCGAATCCGGGATTCCAGCGACCATGTCTATCTGGATATCATCGTTTCTCGCGAGAGAGGCGCCGCATTTATTTCTCACGCACTCCACATTGATCTCTTCATAACTGGATGCCGGATACCCGTAATATACCCATAGAAATCCGCAGATCTGCATTTTTTTTTCAGGTTTCCTTTTCAGTTCGATTCCCTCCTCTGTGAGGAGGACAATTTCTCCCGGCCCGAGGTACTTGGTTATTTCAAAACCGAGATTTGGAAAAGCGCATGTTTCAAGGGTAGCCGCATAGCTTCCTTCTTTCTCTCCGATTATAACTGGAGTTCTGCCGAGCCTGTCTCTGGCTGCATAGATTCCTTTATCAGTCATTAGAAGCAATGAGCATGATCCTTCGATTGCTTCTTGAGCCCTTTGTATACCCTCTTCAAAAGTCAATTCCTGGTTGATCAAAGCGGCTGTCAGCTCGGTCGGGTTGATTTCACCTCCTCTTATTTCGGAGAAGTGGATCATCCTCCTGTTGAACACGTCTTGCATCAGACTGTCTGAGTTATTTATAACTCCAACGGTGACTATGGCGTATTTTCCCAAATGGGACTGAATGAGCAGGGGCTGGTCATCGTAGTCGCTGATGACACCAATTCCTTTGTTCCCCTTCATCTTCTGAATATCCAGCTCAAACTTGGACCGGAACGGAGCGTTCTCGATGCTGTGAATGTATCTTGAGAATCCTTCTGAATTGTGCACAGCCATTCCTCCCCGCCTTGTGCCGAGATGGGAATGATAGTCCGTCCCGAAAAACAAGTCGCTCACGCAATCAGATCTGGATACAACGCCGAATAACCCACCCATCCTATCCTCCTTTGAAAAAGAGTGCGTTTTCGAATCTTGTCAGGAGTTTGAATCTCAATAGTCCTTTTCGAACAGAAAATTGGAAACGAAAAATGTCTGCTGATGAATTAATTTTTTGAGAAAAGGGTTGCCATTTGTAGAGACATTTATCGTATGAGAAGTAAATATGACAAATTTCTGCTTTCGGTTCAAGAAGAAAATCGATAAAAAAACAAATTTCCTCATTTTCTAAAGAAAGTCGGATATTTTGAGAGACTTCTCTTTCGCGAATCCGTGTGATAATATTCAAAAAAATGTGAGAATTATGAGAAAGATCATCCTTTTTATTGTAAGTCTCCTTATTTTTTTCCCTTTCATGAATTCTTGCATGGTGACTTTTGGAGATTTTCCTGGCTATTCGACTCCTTGGTACTCAGTCGGAGACTATGAATCTCTGGATTTGGTTATGGGAGGGACTCTCTCCTTGGAGAATATCGATGGAAACATAGACATTCTAGGTTGGGATAAGGATAGAGTCAAAGTCTACGCGAAAAAAAGCACTCCTTTCTCCTCAGCCAGAAGAGTAATATGGCAGCCCATCGGACGCTTTATTCCAAAGATTGATATCGACCAGATCGAAGATTTTATAAAAATCAAGACTCTGCCCACCGAACAGGATGATAGTCGGAGTACGGTCGATTATTTTTTGAATGTTCCCCGGCATATCCATCTCAGAGATATTGTCGCAAGAAGGGGAGACATCGTCATTTCTGATTTATATGGAGAGGCATTTATTGAGCTTGAAGAAGGGGAAATTAGTGTTGATAATTTTTCAGGCACACTTCATGTGTCTCTTGGCGTGGGATCAGTGGAAACAAGCCTTATGGACCTTCGGAAAGAGGATGAGATTAGAATATCCGCGGAAGAAGGGGATATCATTGTCTGTCTTGAAAAAGATGTCCGTGCCCGAATAGAAGCCAGCACTCTGGAAGGAAAGGTGACGAATGAGTTTAATCCTGATGAGGGGCCTTCCTCGAATAGAATTTCTTTTCATACGAGTGAAGAGGGAGCCTATATCTCTCTCTCAACTTTAAAAGGGAATATCTTGATCAAGAAAAGTCAAGGGAATAATGGGCAGATATTAGAGGTTGTAGATTGTTTATTCTGAAGATATAATACTGTCGCGCGCATTCGGGAAGATCATTTGGACAAAAATAAGCGAAGATGAGTTCGACTGACTAAGGAAGGGAGGAAAAGCATGGAAGAGCAAAAAAAGGTCATGCTGACCGGAAGTGCGGTTATCCTCCTGGTGGCAGTTATCGTAGTTGTTTATTATTTTTTTATCCGGGATAAAGCCAAAGAAGCCCTGCCTGTCCAAGAAGTCGTTGAGGAACAACTTGTCCCAGTCCAGTCCGATGAGTCGGTTATTGATGAAGAAACAGAGGCTCCGCTTGAGGTTGAGCTCGATCAGAGCGATGAGGTCCTCAGGGGATTGGCGGGAAGATTGTCTCCTCATCTGTCACTTGAGTCATGGTTAAAGAGTCAGGATTTGATCCGCAGGTTTGTGGCTGCGGTCGACAACATCGCTAATGGTTTGAGTCCCCGGCCTCAGATTGATTTTTTCTCTCCCAAAGGAGAATTCAGGGCTGTAAGACGGAACGGTCGGTATTATGTGGATTCAAGGAGTTACAGCCGATATAATCTTATTGCGGATGTATTTGTTTCTCTGGATGTGGACAAAACCATTGAGCTCTACAGACGAGCGAAGCCGATCATCCAAGAGGCCTATGCGGAATTGGGCTATCCAGATCAGGATTTTGATGATACGCTGGCCGGAGCCATTGTCGAGTTGCTTAAAGTCCCGGTCGTCCAGGGAGATATGCTTTTGGAACGAAAGGTGATATCCTATTCCATCGCTGATCCTGGGTTGGAAAATTTGAGCGAAGCGCAGAAGTATCTTCTCCGTATGGGACCCGAGAATATACGAAAGATTCAGGGTATGTTGCGCGAGCTCGGTACAGCTCTGAAAATACCAGAGTATCTTCTTCCCCGGCCCAGAGTTTATATCCCCGTCGACAGAAAGTCCTGATCCCTTTTTAACTCATCCCTAAAAAAGTTGGCTTTCTTCCATTTTGTGTGGATTATTTTATGATTACAATACACAGAAATGGCATCGCTCCATTCAAATTTTGAGCGCCAGTCCTTCTCTTCTCAGTGGACAAGCGAAGGGCAGTGGGTGAGAAAACCGTATGCTCCGGCTTTTGGATTCAAAAACACGCATCTTTTTCCCCAGCGAGAACCTTGGAGGGGGAACAGCTACGCTTTCCCCCTTCCAACGCTCGCCTCGCTCCGCTTAAGGCTCTCTGCCTCCCCTTCTCGGGCAGGACCTTCACTCCTGCCCTGCGACCAAGGGGGCATACCCCCTTTGCAACCCCCACTGATTTGTGTCCACTGAACAGACCACAAATCAGGCAAAAGATGCTCGGTTTCAGGCTTCGCTCTCCTCTCCGATGGAGAGGAACCGTGCC
>CAZSGR010000060.1:12709-14685 GCA_964606185.1 uncultured Eubacteriales bacterium | reverse complement strand
CCTCACGTGCTCAAACATACTCGGCGGCCGATTTCATCGGCTTCCCTCGGTGGACAACATCGTTGCGCAGAAACGATGTTGGGGGATCCAAGGAGGTATGCCCCCTTGGTCGCAGGACGAGTTAAGGAGTCCGAGAAGGGGAGGCAGTGAGCCGTGAGAAAGCAGGCGAGCGTTGGAAGGGGGAAAGCGGAGCTGTTCCCCCTCCAAGGAGGTTCGTTAAGGCTAAATCTTCAAGGTCGCTTCTTCCATTCCCGTGTATTTTACCCACACTATCTGGAAGAGAACCGATTGGTTTAAGTTTCAGAGTTTTCTTCTCTAACGAAAAATGTCGCACGCTTTAGCCTTCTTCTTGACATAATTCTGCTGAAAAAGTAGCATTCAGCCTGTAACAAAAGTGTTAGATTAGAAATAAATCGAGTTAAATTTTAATTAAAAGGAGGCTGATATGGGATTAGATTGGCTAGAAAAAGATAAAAAGGTCAAGGATCACTCCCTCTGGGGAAAAGAGCATTGGGGAACGGAGCCTCCCTGTACGATGTATGAAAAGAGGCCTATCCTTGATGCTTCGGGGAAAAAGATCGACGGTCTTTATTCAGCCTGGATCATCCTCAACAATCCCGGCCAATACAATTCCTACACCACAAAAATGGTGAAGGGCGTTATTGCCGGGTTTCAGAGTGCTTCTCTGGACAGGAGTGTGGTCGCAGCTGTGTTTACGGCTGTCGGTGACAGGGCCTTCTGCACTGGCGGAAATACCAAGGAGTATGCGGAATATTATGCGGGAAAGCCCAACGAATACGGCGAATACATGGACCTGTTCAACGGCATGGTCGATTCCATCTTGATGTGCAAGAAGCCGACTATATGCAGAGTGAACGGGATGCGGATTGCCGGTGGGCAGGAGATCGGAATGGCCTGCGACATCGCCATCTCTGCGGATACAGCGATTTTTGGTCAGGCAGGTCCCCGCCACGGTTCAGCCCCGGACGGAGGCTCTTCGGATTTTCTCCCCTGGTTCTTGAGCATTGAAGACGCGATCTGGAATTGTGTATCTTGTGAGCTGTGGAGTGCCTATAAGATGAAAAGGCTCGGGATGGTCAGCAAAGTTGTGCCCGTAATCAAAGAGGATGGCCAATTCATCCGCAATCCCTCTGTGGTCACGGATAGATATGTGGATGACGGCGAGATCGTCTACGGCGAGCTCATCAAGGGAGAAGAAGGAAAAAAAGCCCGGGAGTTTCTCAAGACCGCTCAGATTGATTTTGAGCTTTTAGATAAGGCCATTGATGAGATCGTCTGGAAATTCACCAACCTTTTTCCAGGCTGTCTGATTAAATCTCTGGATAGTGTCAGGGCCAAGAAGAAGTATTACTGGGATATGGCCAAGAATTACAACCGTCACTGGCTGGCTGTAAATATGATGTCAGAAGCTTTTCTGGGATTCCATGCCTTTAACTCCAAGAAGATGACCGGCCAGGATGTTATCGACTTTATCAAGTACAGACAAATGATTGCCCAGGGAAAAAATGTGGATGAAGCTTTCATGGAAGCCGTCTTACCCAAGCCAAAGGAATAAAGTCAGACAGTCTTCAAAGACGCTCAGCCTTTTTGAAAATCAGGTGGCATAAAAAAAATAAAAAGCGGCTTTGTTTAAAGTATGGGATTGAATTGATTAGAGAAAAAAATGCATCCATCGTCATTGGCGCGATTCCGCTCTTATATAATTAGATCGAGGGAGCCTGGCAGTCTCACTCTGGTGTCATGGCGAGCGAAGCGTGGCAATCTCATAGAAAAGAGATTTGTTTTGTAGGAGGAAGAATTTCATCGACAGAGGACAATAAGGAACAGTTATCATGGGAGCTATGTCAGGAGGCACAAAGTCTAGCAGGAATCACGAATGAAAAGAAAGAAAAGCCAGGACAGGAAGACAGCCAAAGGTATCACCTGGGATGACGTCGAGATTCTGGTCATTGGTG
>CAZSGR010000060.1:2651-12609 GCA_964606185.1 uncultured Eubacteriales bacterium | reverse complement strand
AGGAAGACAGCCAAAGGTATCACCTGGGATGACGTCGAGATTCTGGTCATTGGTGCAGGAACGATGGGAGCGAGCCTTGCTCAAGCCTATGCCCAGAGCGGCTTCAACATCGGGCTAGTGGATGTCAGCGATGAGATCTTGAAGCGTGCCCTTCAGACCATAGACGGTGAGCTCGAAGCCGGCGAGAAAGCTGGTATTTTTTCTCCTGCTCAGGTTGAGGAAATAAAGGGAAGGATCCTGGCCACCACAAGTTACGAACAAGCCTGCAGAGGGAAGAAACTCGACCTGGTCATCGAGACCGCCACAGAAGACATCGAGGTTAAAAAAGAAATTTTCCAGAGGCTGGACAAACTCTGCGCGCCGGACGTTGTCCTTGCTTCTAACACGTCTTCCCTGGATGTCAATATTCTGGCGAAGGAGACAAAGAGGCCGGATAAGGTTGTTTGGATGCACTTTTTCTACCTCCCTCACAAAAATCGTGCCGGTGAGTTTGCGGGCGCGGATACCGCTTCCAGAGAAAGTGTCGATAAGGCGTCGAAATACATGAAGCTGGCCGGGAAAGTGACGACACCCATCCTCAGCAGCCGCAAAGGAGGCGCGGCGGATGTGATCTTTGTCTCTCTTCTGCTGGAGGCAGCCCGGATGGTTGATGATGGACTCGATATCCCCAGCATCGAGGCTGCGGGCAAGAAGGCTTTCAGCATGCCGATGGGATTCCTCAGTTTGATGGATGCCAACGGGATTCCGCTGGGAATTCACACCATGTATTCCTTTTCCGACTCTTCAAATCCCGATGATCCCCTCTACAAAGCCTACGACAATTTTTTCACCCCGCCGGAGAGTTATAAAAGTTTGTTGGATAAATACCGGAAAGCCGAGGACAAAGCCAGCGTGAGATGGATTTCTGAAGATGATGCAAAAACAGAAGCCAAGGACCTGATGCTCATTGATATGCTCAAGAATCGATTTCTATCTGTCGCGTTCATAACCTCTGTGGAAGTCGTGGAGGCAGGAGTCATCGAGATGAATGAAGTGGACAAGCTCTGCCAGAATGCCTTTCTCTGGAGGGATGGACCCTTTGCCTTAATGAATAATATGGGGATGATGGAGGTTATGCGGATTGTCACCGAAAGAATGGAGCTTTCCCACAGGAAAGAAATCAACTTCCCGATTCCCAAACTCCTGATTCAAGAGGCCCAGAAAGGGGAGCCCTGGCCTTTGAAGCTCTCCCCCATCATTTTTAGTGTGGAGCAGAATGGGCATGCGGCGCGGATAATGGTTTCCAATCCCAGGACTTCAAACGCGCTCGATAACCAGGTGTTTGAGGGGCTGAAAGCTTCTTTTAAACAGGCTAATGAAGATAGTCGTGCCCAAGTCATCATATTTGATTCAGCTCCGATAAAGACCTTTATTGCAGGTGCCCACATTCCTTATTTCATAAGAGTCATAAGGCAGAGCGATTTTCAGGGATTAAAGAAAGATATCGCTTTCTGGCATGATGTTCTCTTTCACGAGATGACTGGCGGAGGCAAACCGAAGATCGCCATCGTGGACGGGGCGGCTTTTGGCGGGGGCGTGGAAGTGGCCATGGCATTTGCTTTCGACCTTGACTCTATAGTTATCGCCACCGAACGGACATCCTATGCGTTTCCTGAAACTCGACTGGGAATTTACCCCGGTTTGAGGGGGACCTTAACTCTTCCTCAAGTGATCTATAAAAAAACAGGCGATGCTGAGCTGGCTGTGGCCCTGAGCCGGTATTATATTCTGGCTGGGGGAGTAGTGACATCCTCCCCAAGGCTATTAAAACATTTAGGTCTGGCTGATTTGCTCGTTCCGGCGCGGAGGAGGGACGAGGCTGCAGAAACACTCGTCCAGGCCATTGTGGAGAACGGAGGAAGACCTTTGACAAGGGAGCAGTTGGCGGACTTGACGATCGAGGAGTTTCCTTCAGAGCTCACTTTTAAAGAAAAGGAAGAGCTGGGTTGGATAAAGGATGTATTCTCGAAAACAGACTTGATCCAGACTCTTCATGCCTGGGCCAACGGCCGGGCAGAGATTCCTCTCTCCGGAGTAAGCAAGTCCTTTGCCCGGAGTATAGCGCAGCGAGTGGCTAGCAATTCCTATCATGCTGTGCATTTGGCGGACCGGATGATCAGCCATGGTTTTAAAGAATTTCTCAAAGGAAAATCCCTGGATGGTCTGGCTCAGAATGAGCTGGACAATTATCTGGTGCGAACTTTCCAGCATCCGGATGCTATAGAGGGGTTGAAAGCTCAGGTTGAACGGAGGTTCCCCCAATTCAACCACTAGTTTCATTTTTGATAAGTAAAGGGCCGCATCTTAACATTTAACATGTTGTATAAGTTCAATATTTTTGGATATAATTCGATAGCTTTTTATATTACTCTTTAAAGCTTAAAAAATAGAGAAATAGATTGAGTCAGTCGGAATGCTCAATCTGTGTTTTCCTTTTGACATGAATAAAGGAAATGTCAAACGATAAGACGTGATGCAAAGAAAAGAGGAGGATAAAATGGAATTAAAGGGAAAAGTGGCCCTTGTGACCGGAGGAAGCATGGGCATTGGCACGGCCATCTCCCTGGATTTGGCCCAGAATGGCGCGGACGTGGCTCTGACTTTCCGCAAACATGGCGATGAAGCCAGGGCGATAGTCGAGAAGATCAAGAATATGGGACGGAAGGCAAAGGAATACCAGGTGGATGTCTCTGATTTCGGGTCGGTCCAAAAACTCGTGAAAGGAGTCATGGATGACTTTGGCGGGCTGGACATTCTCGTCAACAACGCCGGGATGAACTGGGATGGTGTGGTTTGGAAGATGACCGAGGAGCAATGGGATGCGGTCATTAATGTGGATTTAAAAGGGACGTTTAATTTTATCAGAGCGGTGGCCCCGCATTTCAAAGAGCAGAAGTCAGGAAAAATCGTAAACATCACATCGATCAATGGTTTGCGCGGGAAATTCGGCCAAACAAATTACTCGGCGGCCAAAGCCGGTGCCCACGGGCTGACCAAAGCCGTAGCCAGAGAAATGGGAAAGTATGGAATAAACGTCAACGCTGTGGCTCCGGGAATGATCCTGACAGATATGTACAAAGACCTGCCCGAGGAATTCAAGACAAAGGCGGCTGAAGAGACTGTCTTTAACAGGTTGGGTGAGCCAGAGGATGTGGCCCAGCTTGTCGCTTTTCTGGTCTCGGAGAGAGCGCGCCATATCACGGGTGAAATCATCAAGATTGACGGCGGGCAGTATATATGATTGAGTATCGAGAGTGTGAACAGAGGATTCCTTATCAGCAAATCGAAATGAAGGGTCATTGGTTACCAGATGAGAAAATCTCTAACCAAATGGCTCACAAAAAAAAATTTCGGCAGGTCTATGCCTTAAATAAGAATGGAGGTTATAAATGGGCAAAGTTGCAATCATAGGTGTTGGACAGAGTTCTTTTGTGAGGGGGTATCCCGGCTCTATAAGAGAGCTGGCCTTCGATGGGTTCAAGGAAGCTCTCGAGGATGCCCAGATATCTGTTAATGAGATCGATGCTTCGATCATCTGCTCAGCACCAGAGTACGATAAGCAGCGGTCGCCGTCCGGAGTGTTTGCTGAATATCTGGGTCTGATTCCTCAACCCACCTGTTACCTGGAGAGTTTATGCTCTTCGACCAGTATGGGCTTGAGAATGGCTTATTCACTGGTCAAATCCGGGCTGCATGACGTTGTCGCCGTTTTGGGCTTCCAGAAAATGTCTGAAATCTCCTCTGCGGAATCGCAGGAAAGGATGGGCAGAGGTGCGGATATCCAGTGGGAGAGCCCATTCGGGACGATGATGCCGGCTTATTATGCGATGTTTGCGAAAGCACATATGGAAAAATATGGAACCACTCTTGAGGACTTGGCTCTTGTCCGGGTGAAGTCAGCCACATACGGGCAGATCAATGAGAAAGCTATTTTCCGGAAACCTGTGGCGGCGGAGAATTTCTCTGATCCTGATCATTTCATGTCCGGGCCTGTCTCCAGCCCGCTTCGGGTCGGTGACTGCTGTGCGAATGCAGATGGAAGCTCGTGCTTGATCGTGGCTAATGAGGAGAAGGCTAAGGCTATGAGCCAGAATCCAGTTTGGATTCTGGGATTGGGTGCGGCATCTGCCAGTGTGAATATGTCCGGAAGAGACCTTTTCACTGGCTTGGCAGTGGCGCGCCAAGCGGCTGAGCAAGCGTACAAGATGGCCGGAGTGAATCCCAAAGACATTGATGTGGCAGAAGTTCATGATTGTTTCACGATTTCAGAAATTCTGGCTTACGAAGACCTGGGTTTTACCAAGCTAGGCGAAGGGAAGGAACTGATCAGGAATAAAGAAACGTATAAGGAAGGGAGTATTCCGGTCAACGTGGATGGCGGATTGCTGTCCAAGGGTCATCCGATCGGAGCGACTGGAGGTTCTCAGATCAGGACCATCGTTCTCGAACTGAGAGGCGATGCGGCGGAGATGCAGGTTAAAGATCCGGAGATCGGACTTATTCATAATATCGGTGGAGTTGGCCTCTATGGAACAGTCACCATTCTTGGGAGGTAGGAAATGAGTAAAAAAGACAAAAAAGAGATAGATGACCGCTTTAAGAAATTCGGAACAGTGAGTTTTACTTCTCTCACCAAAGTGAATGATTTTATTGATTACCTGGAAAAAGGAAAAGTCATGGGTACGCGCTGTGTGGATTGCGGCCAAGTCTTTTTCCCTCCTCGAGCCAACTGTTACAAATGCCTTTCCAGCAATGTGGAGTGGTTTGAGGTTTCCGGCAAAGGGAAGCTCATTACTTACAGCCAGTTGAAGTACGCGCCGGTCGGATTTGAGAATGACCTCCCTTACTCGATCGCTGTCTTGGACTACGGGGATTACAAGATATTCGGGAGAATCGCCAGCAGCGTTTCCGACGATGACATCAAACTGGGAATGGAGATGAAAACCGTCGTTAACACGCTCCCAAACGGCCAGTTGAATTACGTTTTCGAGAAGGCATAACTCCAGTCCAAGAATCAATCTCTAAACGGGAAGATTCATAAATGATTTATCTGATAGAGAATTAGACTATGACTCTCTCTGGAATCAGAACTCATACACCGCGGACCTTATCCGAGGCCATTCAGCTTCTTACAGAGCTTAAAGATGCCCGGGTTATGGCTGGAGGAACAGACCTTATCGTTGACATCAAGCAGGGTTTAGTCAAAGCCAGAGATATCGTATCGCTTCAAGAGATCGATGAGCTCAAAGGCATTCAGAAAGAAGGGAAGGAGGTCCGCATTGGCGCTTCTGTTTCTCCTCAGGATCTCCAATCCAGTTCACTCATCAAGGCGCATTTTCCGGCACTCGCAGAGGCCGCACGCTCCCTGGCCTCTCCCCAGGTTCGGTCTCTGGCGACCGTCGGCGGGAACATCACAAGCGCTGTGCCTTCAGCAGACCTTCCTCCGACATTGATCGCGGCAGATGCGTCAGTCGAGCTCCGCTGCTCAAGATCGGCACGCACAATACTTCTCTTTGAATTCTTCACGGGCCCGAGAAAAACGGTCTGTCGTGCAGGAGAGTTGCTCACGTCGATATTTCTTCCTTTGCCTCCGCCCAACACAGGGATCTCTTACATGAGGTTCACCCTCAGGGAGGCCAATGCCCTGGCCGTGGCTTCTGTTGCCTCCAGGTTGACTCTTAAAGACGGAAAGATTGAAAAGGCAGCCATAGTGCTCGGTGCTGTCGCGCCCACTCCAGTTCTGGCTCTCAAAGCCTCTGAGTTTCTCCAGACCAAAAATCCTTCTCAGGAGGTTTTTGAAGAAGCGGCCGCAATAGCTAAAGAGGAAGGAAAGCCCATCTCCGATATCCGCGGATCGGCCTGGTACAGGAAAGAGCTGATTCAGGTCTTGACCCGCCGGAGCTTATCCGAAGCATTCGAACGGGCCCGGAGAAAGTCTATGAAAAAGAAGTAGAACCCATGGGAAAAAACGAAGGAACAGAGCGCATCGTGGTCCTCAGAGTCAACAGAGAAGAGCATTCTGTTGCGGTTGGAGAGGGAGAAACACTCCTGGATGTCCTCAGGGATAAGTTGCGGCTGACCGGGACGAAAAAAGGGTGCAACCTTGGAGTGTGCGGCGCATGCACAGTGCTTATTGACGGAGAGCCAAAAAACAGCTGCCTGGTTTTGGCTGCATCTTGTGAAGGAGCGGATATCACCACAATAGAAGGGATATCCAAGGATAGTGGACTCCATCCCTTGCAAAGGGCCTTTATCAACCATGGGGCGATCCAGTGCGGTTTCTGCACGCCCGGGATGGTCATGAGCGCTCTGGCACTGATCAAACGCCATCCAAATCCACAGAGCGAAGAAATCAAAGAAGCTCTTTCCGGAAACCTCTGTCGCTGCACGGGATACACCCGGATTCTGGAAGCCGTCAAGAATTGGAAAGAATACGAGAAGACAAAAGATCCTCCATCTTATTCCACTGACCTGGATAAATTTGAAACAGTGGGAAAAAGCCTGCCCCGTGTGGATGCCGCGGCAAAAGCCTGTGGACAGGCCAAGTACACGGCCGATTTGTATTTTGAGAACATGCTCTATGGAAAAATCCTGCATTCTCCTATTCCTCACGGCCTGATTAAAAAGATTGATACGAGTCAGGCAGAAAAGCTTGAGGGAGTCAAGCTGGTTCTCACCGGAAAAGATGTTCCTGATATTGCTTATGGAGTGTCTCCGGCCCGTTATGACGAAGATGTCCTCGCCAAGGAGCGTGTGCGGTATGTTGGCGATGAAGTGGCGGCTGTGATTGCCGTGGACGAGAAAACAGCGGAGAACGCTTTGAAACTGATCAAGGTCGATTACGAAGAGCTTCCAGCCGTGTTTAATCCCGAAGAAGCGATGAAGAAAGGAGCGCCCCAGCTCCATGAAAAATACAAGAATAACATCAACACTGTGGTGGACCACCATTTTGGTGATATTGATAAGGGATTTGCCGAGGCAGACTACGTGAGAGAGGAAAAATTTGTGGGAAATCATGTCTACCAGAGCCCTCTTGAGCCCCATGCGTCTATCGCCTACTGGGAGAATGATGCGTCAACTCTTGTGCTCTACTCTTCTACCCAGGCTCCTCATTATGTGCATTACATGGTTGCCCGGGTGCTGGATATGCCTCTCGGAAAGATCCGTGTCATCCGTCCGCCTGTAGGAGGTGGATTTGGAGCAAAAGCCGCGACGACTCCCCTGGATTTGATCACGGCCATCGCTTCGCAGAAGACAGGGAGACCGGTGAAGATGGTCTACAGTCGAGAAGAGATGTTCATGTACATGCGGGGAAGGCACAAACAGCACATGGAGTTTAAGATCGGGGTGAAAAAAGATGGAAAAATCACGGCTGTAAAATCCCGCATCACCCTTGATGGAGGAGCGTATTCTTCGTTTGGAGTGGTTACAGCCTATTACGCCGGAAGCATGATCCCCACCCTTTACCACATTCCCAATTACAGGTATGAGGGTTTCAGGATCATGACCAATAAACCGGCCTGTGGAGCCATGCGTGGCCATGGCACTCCCCAACCGCGCTTTGCCTTTGAGAGTTTGCTGAGCATGATCGCCGATGACATCAGGATCGACCCTGTGGAAATACGGCTCCGGAATGCCATGGACCCAAACACCCGGACCTGCAATGATCTGGACGTTCACAGTTGCGAGTTCAAGGCAACTCTTAAAGAGGTAAGGAAAAAATCCGGATGGGATCAGAAATACGGAAAGCTATCCCCGGGAAAAGGAATCGGTATAGGTTGTGGCGGGTTTGTCTCCGGAGCAGGCTATGCCATCTACAGAGGTCAGGTTCAGCGTCACTCCGAGAAAAAACCGGAAACATTCAGGAAAAGAGCCGTGTTTCCCCACGCGAATGCCATTGTCAAGATCAGCGAAGATGGGACAGCTGTCATACTCCTCATCCAGGCCGCAGAAATCGGCCAGGGCTCATCCACTGTTCTCTCTCAGATGTGTGCGGAGACTTTGGGAGTCAGTCTCCACAGAGTGCGGATCCGCACGGAAGACTCTGACATCAGCCCTCTGGATCTGGGGGCCTACTCATCGAGAACAACTCTCATGGGAGGAAACGCT
Organism: uncultured Eubacteriales bacterium; assembly: GCA_964606185.1. Lineage (GTDB taxonomy): Bacteria > Acidobacteriota > Aminicenantia > Aminicenantales > Aminicenantaceae > SOIA01. The sequence goes on along the minus strand of CAZSGR010000060.1, from coordinate 4,461 downwards.
GTGGTCATGGCCAGTAAGGATGTTCTTCAGAAATTGTTCACTGTCGTTTCCGGGATATGGGGCTGTGATCCCCAGGAGTTAACCGCAGAGGGCAACCGGATAATCCATAAAAGTGATAAATCCAGAGTCATCGAATGGGAGGAGGCCGCGCGGAAATACTTCAATGACCAGGGGCCGCTGGTGGGAACAGGTTGGTACAAGCCTCCGGAAGGACTCGGAGGAGATTATAAGGGAGCAGCCGTGGGAACCAGCCCAGCCTATTCTTTCTCCAGTTCTGTTTGCGAATGCAGCGTGGATTTAGAAACAGGCAAAGTGAAGATAGAGAAATTCACCGATTATCATGATTGCGGTACTCCCATCAATCCCCAGGCAGTCCACGGCCAGGTTGAAGGAGCCATTGTTATGGGCACAGGGGAGACACTCATGGAGGATGTGCAGTATGACAGGAAGGGGAATATCATTAACCCGAATCTTCATGATTATCTGCTGATGACCATCAAAGACGTCCCTGAAATTTTCAGCGGAATCGTTGACTCCTACGAGCCTGAAGGGCCGTACGGGGCAAAGGAAGTGGGAGAAGGAGCCACTTTGCCAGTCCTGGCGGCTGTGGCCCATGCCATCGCCAACGCCACCGGAGTCTGGATTAAAGAACTCCCGATAACTCCTGAAAAGATATTAAAAGCTCTGAAAAAAAAGAAATCTTGACCTAGTAACAACTCAGTAAACAAACCTTCTCAGGATCCTCAATAAAAGGGGATGAGAAAGCCCCTTTTTTTAATCATTTTGAGGTGTCATTGCGAGCGAAGCGCGGCAATCTCATAAGATTAGGGATAATTTTTGATTTTATTTATGACCTTATTTTACTCATGAGATCGCCACGCTTCGCTCGCGATGACAATTTTCCTAAAGAAAAGGTCGCCAGATTTACTTGCCTGAAGGGTAATTGATGCCGACTTATAGTGAAAAAGTACTCATTAAGGATAATTTGAATAAGGTGTCGGCAGATTTTATGAATAATTCAGGAGAATTAAACCTTTTGACTATAAGTGAGGTCTAACAATTAAAAAGCAGGAATATAACTGGATGAATGAAAATGAAATCATTCAAAGATGCCAGCAGCATGATTTGAGTGCATACAAAATGATCTATGACCGTTATGAGCATCCCCTTCTTCATACCGCTCTGCGGATGCTGGGACAGCAGCAAGATGCGGAGGACGCTGTTCAAACGACATTCCTGAAGCTCTACCGCTGGATTCAAAACTATAATTATAGCTCAAAATTCAGCACCTATTTGTTCCGCATTTTGATGAATGCCTGTTTCGACATTCTCAGAAAGAGGAAGCGGATAAAAGTCTCTCCACTTGAGGAAGGATATGCCTCCTATCATTCCAGACATGAAGAAAAAATGGTTCTGGAAGAGGCGATCCAGGCGCTGCCAGAACGGATGAGGGCCTGTTTCATTTTGTTTGCCGTCGAGGAACTGAAGCAGAGTGAAATTGCACAGATTTTGAACATCACACCGGGTGGAGTGAAATCAACCATTTATCATGCCAAAACGCGGCTTCGAGCCAAATTATCAAATCTTCAAATAAAGGAGAGCGCATGAGCTGCAAAAAATTTAAAAAATATGAGTTTGGAAAATTAAGCCGAAACGAGTTCCAGCAGCATTTAAAAACGTGTGAAGTATGTCAGGAACGGATGAAGCAGGATACCCGGATGCTGTCTCTAGCCAAATCACTGAAGAGGCCGGTTGAGTCTCCTCATCTTTGGGATCGAATCGAGGAAAGCTTAAGGGAAGAACAACACAA
>CAZSGR010000060.1:0-2551 GCA_964606185.1 uncultured Eubacteriales bacterium | reverse complement strand
TTGCAGGATAAAAAGCAGACACTCAAGGAATTATTGGAATCAGAACCAATTAATGGAACGAACATAAACTTATAGAGGACATTTAATGCTTATGTCTGATTTGTCTTAAATCAAGGAGGAAACAATGAGAAATAGAACACTCATATGTCTGGTTTTAGCTTTTCTGCTTATCGCCTTTTTTATCCAGGACCTTGAAGCTAGTAAAGAAGGACTGCTCAAGAACGTAAAATCCAGAGCATTCACGAAAAGCGTCGCCTCCGCTCCTGGGAAAACTTTATATGTGGAGAGGACTCGTGGCGATCTGACTATTATCGGCACAGAACAAAACGAAATTTCCGTCAAAGCCATTGTGGAAGTGGGGGATACGGATGAAGAGTTCTTGGAGGAATTCCTGGGGCGGTCAGAATTGATTCTGGAGCCGTACCGGCAAGGATTCCGGCTGGCACTGGTGACTCCAAGAGAAGAAATGTTTAAAGGAGAACAGAGCGATTTTGCCCGGTTACTACGGAAGATATTCAGAAGCGGAAAGTATAGGTTCTCACTATCGACTGAGATAGAGATCCGCATTCCTTCCAAACAATCTCTTGACGTCAAAAACGCCTACGGCGATATTGACATCAAAGATGTCAACGGGACCTTGGTCGTGGAGAATCGTTCCGGTGAGGTGGGTGTAAAAAATTGCGGTGGAGAATTGGACCTTCAGAATAGTTATGCACTGGTCGAAGTCATCGATTTTAACGGCCCTGTTGATATCAAAAACAGCAGTGGAGACGTTGTGTTGAGTGAAATCAACGGAGACGTCGAACTTCAGAACAGCTATAAATCTGTGAATTTCGAGCAGATAGGCGGTTCGCTGACTATTAAATCTCACAGCAGTGATGTGATCGGGAGTGATGTCAAGGGCGATTGTGATATCACTACCTCTTACAGAGAAATCAAGGTGGGAGGAGTTCAGGGAACTTTAAAGATCAAGGGCTCGAGCTGCACGATTTCCGTCGATAGGGTTGAGAAGGATGCAGAGATCGAAAGTAGCTATAAACCTGTGAGCGTCAGTAGTGTTGGCGGTTATTTGCGCTTCCAGGGGCAGTCCAGCTCGGTAACAGTTCTTGATGTGGCGAAAGACGCCTCCATTAGAAGCTCCTACAGAGAGATCACTGTGGATCGTGTGGGAGGGTCGGTCGATGTGGATGGTTCGTCCTGCCCCGTGACTGTGCGCGATGTGAAAGGAAACACGATCATCCTTTCCTCATACAAGGATATTATTGTCGAAAGAGTGGACGGAGAGCTGGAAATACGCGCTCATTCAGGCTCTGTGACGGTCGATGAGGTTGGAAAAGATGTGACTATCCGCACCTCGTACAGGCCCATTCAGGTGAAGCATGTTGGCGGAGGATTAAAAGTGGATGGAAGCTCATGCAGCGTGATGGCTGATGATGTCGCGGGAGATGTGAACATAGAGAACTCGTACAAGTATGTCATCCTGAAACGCACATCCGGGTCCATAGTCGTCCAGGGCAGCAGCAGTCCGATCGAAGTCTCTCAAATTAAAAATTTGCCGTCAAATGCACAGGTGGAGCTCATCACGACTTACAAACCGATTCTGCTTTATGTTCCAAAAAATCCGAATGTCAATATTTCCGCTTACACCCGTTACGGAAAGATAAGCTCGGATTTCCCCGTTTACCTCGATGAGGAAGATAAAAATAGAATACGGATCGAGCTCGGTGCAGGCCAGACTGTTGTTCGTCTGCAAACGAGCGGGAATATCACCATCAAGAAGGATTAGATAGAATATTTTTATCTTTTAAGCAAAAAATAACAGACCCTCATTTTCAAAGCTGAGCGCAGAGAGAATTTCTTGTGGTTGAATGGACTAGGGTGAGAGTAAAAATTTTGTGAATAAGAGATATCGTTTTCCTAGATTTTCAAGCCTTCTTTTGATATCAATCGTTTTTGCTTTTTTTGGAGTTTTCATAGTCGGTATTCGTCTCAGTTTATCGATGTGAAATCTGATATTTATGAGAAAGCGTTCGCAGTCATACCCGACATATGTTTTTAAGAATCCAACATTTCCTGCCATTTTTTTTGATATTTTACCTTTTTTTATTTTTTTAAATTCAAAACCGTCATCGATGGCTTGGGCAAGCTTTTCAATTTTCAAATCTTTGGCAATATTTTTAGGATCATCCCCAGCTTCCAAGTAGTCTTCAAAAATTAAACTCATATTATACAGTATCTCATAGAGAATACCGTTTATCTTACCTCTGGTCTTTTTCTTCTTTTTCTGAAAATCTTCTATAATACTTTTTATATCTTTTCCTATACCAAAAATCGCTGTTATCACTTCCAGCATGAGACATCTCCTTTTTTTTGAAAAAATGGAAAAGGCTGTTTTTTAATGAACAGGATTGACTTTATGTGCTTGATCTTTATCAACGAATCTCTTTTATTGCTTTTATCACAGGGAATAACAGAGGTCAATACTCGCGAATGGTTCAATTTTTCTCATTTATTCGCTGTGTCGGGATTGAGAGGAAGGGGAAGCCAAAAA
>CAZSGR010000059.1:4056-14706 GCA_964606185.1 uncultured Eubacteriales bacterium | reverse complement strand
CCTGGAGCTCTACAATACCGGTATCATAGTCGATCTCGATCTGGAGAGTTTGCCCAAGAGGTGCTTCTTCGTCGAAATACTTTTTTGCCATTTCCTCGGTGATAACCACGGCGTATGGATTCGTCAGGGCTGTCTGAGGATTGCCCTGAATAAATGGAGCATGGAAAAGCTGGAAAATGTCTTCGTCTGCAAACCAGATGCGGGTTTCGAAAAAGCGCTTTTCCCCCTTTACCACGAGGACATGGCTTGCATTTTCATAAGGAGGAACCACCCTTACGGCTTGCTCCACTTGCGGGTAGCTTCTTATTAGCTCAGGTCCCAATGGCGCGGGGGTAGCCACAAACTTGAATTCCCCAACCGGACTGATTCTGTGGGCGGCCACGCGGTAAATCCGGTCTGCATCTTTGTGAAAAGTATCATAGGAGAGCTCGTTGGTGACATAGAGGATGATCACCGCACAGCAGGCCAGTCCTAAAGCCAGTCCTGCAATATTGATGATGGAATAGAGTGTCTGTCGCTTGATTTTCCTGAGGCCTATCTTAAAATAATTAGAAAAAAGAGGGGACAGCCAGCGGCTCTTTTTCCAGGGTGGAAGCCCGCTTGCACCACGGGTGTCAGTCTTGAAATATTCAGCGCCGAGGCTGTCCGGTCCCCCGATCTTTTTTACGGCTTCTTTAAAAGCCTTCTCTTGCGAGGAGCCAAGGCCTTTCAGATAGTCGATTTTATCTCTGAGATGGCACTCCAGTTCTTCCTTGTAACCATCTTCCAAAGATTCATTTTTATTCAAGGCTTTCCGCCAGTCATTGATTGCTTTTTCGAGATCAAACATTCGACGCTCCTATTTTTTTCTCTTTTTCTTTCAATCGAACGCAGGGAGAGGACCCCATACCCTGGAAAGCACTTTGTGGACACTCAACCATTGTTTTCTTTCATTCTCCAGTTCTTTTTTTCCTGATTCAGTCAGTCTGTAATATTTTCGCCGCCGTCCATTTTCGGACATCTTCCATTGGGATTGAATAAAGTTTTCCTTTTCCAGCCGGTGAAGGACAGGATAGAGCATCCCCTCGGACCATTCCAGGGTACCTCCAGAAATTTCTATGACGCTTAGGATAATCTGATACCCATAGATCTCTCCATTGGCAAGAATGGCCAAAATTATGGGTTTTGTTGAGGCAGCCATCAAGTTTTTCGACACCATTTTTTAACTCCAATACCTAAAATATCTATGTATTATACCTAGAATATATAGGTATTGCAAGAGCTTTTTTTCGCTTTATTTAAATCAATCAAATAAGAAAATACTGGACTGTTTAAATAAACCATCTTCTAAAGCCTGGTTTCTGATCAATAAAGTGAGGGAAACCGTGGCCAGAAGTTTTAATCAGGATAAATGAATGCATCAATGATGAGAGATATTTAGAGTTATCTAGGGGTAAAAACCCGAGATCATTTACTTTTTTAATTTTTTTTCGAGTAAGAGTCATCTCACGGAATAGGCTTGATTCATCGACTTCCAAGATTCGTATCTCAAGATTCAATCCTGAAGTCAACATCAGTCTGGAGGGTCCAGCCGGGGAATAAACGAGAGGTCCATCTGTGGCTAAAAAATGCATCGGGTTCAAAATGTTGATTTTTTTTGAAAAATAAATATAATTTCCCTAGTGAAACCCTTAAATTTATATTTTGGTAGAGGGGAAATTGACCGGATAATAGACATTCATATGAGACGCATCTCCTCGTGATTTTACCTGTCTCAATGATTGAACCTTATTAAATCCCATGAGTACTGAAGAAAAAAGTAAAAGGCTGGATAGACTCCTCTATACTGATGAGTTAACCAAAATATATAACCGTCGGTACTTGAAAGAAGTGATACCAGGGCATCTAGCTAGGGCTGAAGAAGAGGGATTTAACGTTGCTCTCTACATGATCGATATGGATAGATTCAAGAATATCAACGATACATACGGACATGGAGTTGGCGATAATGCCCTGCAGTTATTTAGCCAAATCATATTGCAAGAAAGCAAGGAAAAGGGGGATGCAATCCGTTATGCGGGTGATGAGTTCGTCCTCATCTTGTCCGAGTTGGATAAAAAAGAGGCCAGGCAGTTCGGGCTGGATATTCAGAAAAAGCTGGCAGACACTCCTCTCAAGGCCAAGGGGGAAGATGTCATCCTGGGATGCAGTATAGGCATTTCTCTGTTCCCTAAGGATGGGAAGACCGTGAAGGCGCTCTTCGAAAAGGCTGATGAAGCCCTCTATGTGGCCAAGGATCGAGGAAGGGGCACAGTCGTCGTTTTTCCCGATTCGGGCAAGCTCCTCGTGCCTTCCAAGCTCGATTCTATCCTTGATACTCCTTACGTTGTTGGCAGGGATGACATCCTTCAATTCATGGAGACACATCTTTCCAAGAAAGGAAAATCCTCTACTCTTCCTGTGCTCTTAGGCGGAGATGGCTCAGGAAAAACAAGACTGCTGGAGTATGCGAGAAAAAGGGCGCAAAAAAAGCTCGACTTCACACTTTTTGCTAGAGGATATCCACTCTGGCAGACAGAAGTCTATGGCGCTGTATTCTCAGCATTGGGAAGACTTTTTGAACAGGATACATCCGTTTCAAACCAGGTATTCACGGAACTCGAAGACAAGTATAAACTCATCCTCAAACCCTATCTGCACCCCTGGGAGATGAAAGAGGTTGAGACAACCGAGGAAGATCCACGAGCGGACAGCACGACTTTTTTTGAAGCGTTAACCCAGGCATTTTCAATTCTTCGGCAAATAGGTGATGGGGCTATCCTTCTCGATGATATCGATCAAATTGATCAGCCATCATTGCAGTTTTTTGACTCTCAGTCTTCCCAGGAAGAGGGGGGGAAGCTTTTCTTTGTTTGTTCAATCCACAGCCCGGATTTACTGACGGGCGAGGAAAAGCTCTTGTTCCTTTTCGACTCGATGCCAGAGATGACGTCTAGATGCGATGTCCGGAGATTCCATCTTGATCCCTTGAGCCCGGAGCACATACGGGAGCTCACGGAAAATCTGTTTGATGGGAAAGAACTCCCTGCTGAGTCAGAAAAATCCCTGTTTGATAAATCCGGTGGAAGCCCGCTTTTTATTATGGAGGCTATATCGCTGCTTTTGATGAAGGGCAAGATAGAAGTCGTGGGAGATGAATGGGATCTTTCCCTGGTGAAACCTGATGATATCCCTTCAAACCTCAATGAAATGCTCAAAGAGAGGCTGTTGAAGATGGACAAGGAAGCCGTAAATGTCCTTAAGCTGGCTTCAATCCTCGGGGAAAAAATCAACATGCGTCAACTTGCGGATATGTCCAATCTTAATGTACCGCAGGTTTTAGATATTCTTGTCAACGCTCAAAGAGCGCTTCTCATCGAGGAGTCTCCAAACCCGGATGAGTTCACTTTTTCTCACCGTCTTGATCGGTCTGTGTTTTATTCGCTGATGAGTGAAGAGGAGCGCCGCAAGTATCATTCTCTTGCGGCTGATATTGAACAGAAATTCGCGCCAGGCGCCCTTGAACGGGTTGTTGGCAAACTGGCCTATCATTTTCAGAGTGCGGGACAGTTGGAACAGGCGTCGCAGATGTTTTCCACTCTCAGAAAACAAATGAGTTCAGTGTCTATCTCAAGAGGCGCAAGAAAAATCCTGCAGAAAAAGACGCTCACCTCATCGCTAGCCAAAGAATCGGCGCTTGAGGAAGAAGATCTGGTAACTGCCGTCGATTTAGGAAGGGCATTCAGGACCGCCATCCATAATTTTCGCCTCTATCCAAAGGAACACGAGAATGTGAAGAACTCGGTGGAGCGACTCATGGAGATTCTTGGGCCGTTTCTGGCAGAAAAGACAGAGGTGCTTTCAATTTCAGTCACACCGCAGTCGATCCTTTTTAACGGCCAGCCTCCTCCACCGACTCGGGAGGATCAACGATTGACGTCAGACCTTAATGACACTCTGGGTCTCTTTGGATTGCAGGGAGTGTTGTTTCTCGGGGGCATAACCAAAGAAGAAATCATGCGGTTTTTTGAGGCCTTCACCAGGCATCCTGAGGACGTGGCTGGACAGTGGGATGTTCTTGTGAATGAGCTTGAGTTAAGCCACATACTGCCTGACCGAAAAGTGTTTGTCGCGGTCAGCGAACATAAAGTCACCCTCCAAAAAGAGGGCCTTCTGGCTCAAGCCCCAACGGAAGCTGGGGAGAGGGCTCGGGGGCCTGCTGCAGCTGCTGTGGTTCTCCCAGGCGACGCAACACTGTCTATGTCGGATGAGCAATTAGACCAGCTTAGGAGCATACTGGATCAGTTTGTCAAGGAGAAGCAAGAGTTGCTTGAGGCCATTCAATCGGAAGATATTGGCAAGGCCGAGTTCCGGCAACTTGTAAATATTCTCCAGCACACAGACATTGCCAGGGCAGAGGAAGCTGTGCGGGCGTCTAAAGAAGCCCCAGCTTTAGCGGAAGCCGCTCCTCCTGCGGAAGGTAAAGAGGCTCCAGCCCAGAAGGGTAAATATGCGGGAGTACTGCCTGATGAGGAGATTGTGGTCGAGACAGAAAAGGATCTTTACGCAGCTTTCGAAGACCTTAATTCTGAGGATACAGAGACGCGTGCCAAGGCCGCTGCGTGGCTGGTGAAACAGGATCCGGCAAAATTAGCCGACGCCGCTTTGTTAGCCATTACTTCGAATATGCCGCTCAAAGCGCGAAAACTATCGGCAACTGTTATCCAAAAAGCAGGAGAAGAGGCAATAGACGCATTCTTAGACAAAATAAATCCAGATGCGCCTGCTATTCCGCTTCCAAATTTTATTACTGTTGCGGATATGTTTATTGCCAGCCCAAAACTCTTCCCAATATTGCGCAAAATAGCTCTTACGGGACCGACTGAGACAGTGCGTCCCACGATTGAGATCCTGGATCAGATTCCGGGAAGAGAGGTCAACACGATTCTTCTCGAGGTATTCAATCTTGCGGCAGGAGAAGTTAAACAGGATATCCTCAGGATGTTCGCGAAGCGGAGAGTGACTGAGGCTGTTCCGTTGCTTCTGGAAATAATAAAGCCAAAGAAGACCTGGGAGAAAGAAGGAAGAATTTTTTTACAAGAGAGGGTTTGTCGAACTCTGGGACAAATCGGTTCATCTGAGGCCGCCGACATCCTCGTTGCTGTGGCTACCGTTCCCAAGCCGTGGACACTCCTCAAGCAAAAACCCGACTCTGTTCGGGAAGCCGCAACATGGGCTCTACGACAGCTGCCTGACAGGGTGAAAATCAGGAGAGCTATTCAAGCTCTGAAAAACGATAAGTCTCCTCATGTCAGAAAAGTGGCAAGACAATAAGCGGGAAACACTCCTTTAAATACCTGCACAGGTTTTCGGAGAAATGAAGAGGGGTTGTCTCTTGGCATTTAATATTTATTAAGCATGGTGAATGAAGAGAGGTCGTCTCTCCACATTCGACATAACGGTGACTCTGTTATTTTTGGTAGACGATTTTTCCACCCAGGATGGTGTACAGAACTTCTGTTCTTAGAATTTCGCTCGGAGGAATGGTGAAAAGGTCTCTGGATAAAACGACCATGTCCGCCAGTTTCCCTTTTTCCAGCGTCCCTTTGATGTCCTCCTCATGAGAGGCATAGGCCGAGCCGTAGGTGTAATATTTAATCGCCTCAGCTATGGTCAGCCTTTCTTCTTTATAATAACGGGTTACCAGTTGATACAGGTTTTCCACAGGGTTGAGCGGTGATACCGGCCAATCTGTGCCCCAGGCGAGTACGGCGCCGTTATTGAGCAGTGTTCTCCACATGTCGACTCGTCTGGCGCGTTCCTTTCCGAGACGGATCCTCCTGTAGATCTCGCTCCCCGTGATGTTGGGCTGCATCGATGCCACAACGCCAAGCTCTCCGAATCTCCCGGCATCTTCAAACGTGACGACTGTGCAGTGCTCAACCCGGTGACGAAGTCCCTTTTTGCCGTGCTTATTCTGGGCACGCTCGAAGGCATTCAGCACCCAATGGACGGCTTTGTCACCGATGGCGTGCACGCCGACTTGGTAACCATTTTTATGCGCTTTCTCGACCAGGGCGTAGAATTCTTCTTCCTCGTACTGGGCCATACCCGTATTCCCCGGCTCCTCAGCAAAAGGCTCAAACATCAGAGCGGAACGAACACCGATTGTCCCGTCGATGAACATCTTGACAAGACCGACTCTCACCATTTCATTTCCCTGGCCCCACATTATTCCTTTCTCGATAGCGCGGTCTAACTCTTGGACAGGAATCCAAGCATAGACTCTGAGTGTTAGCTTTCCCTCGTTGTTCAATTCTTTGAAAATTTCGATTTCTTTCAGGTAAGATCCAGTCTGGATACCTGTTATCCCCAGTTGGGTGGCATGCTTGAGCGCTCTTTCAATATCTTCCTTTGGCTTTGGTTTGTCCCACACCTTGAGAAGATTGGATGCGGCTTCCTTTAATATTCCTGTGGGTTCTCCGGTCTCTGGATCCTTGACAATTTCACCTCCCGGAGGAGCTTCCGTGTCTTTGGTGATGCCTGATAGTTCCAGGGCGACGCTGTTCACCCACACTGCATGTCCGCCTCGCCGTTGAATAATAACCGGATTGTTGGGTGAGACTTTATCCAGAATTTCTTTAGTCGGCCAGCCCAGTCCTTTGAAAAGACTGGGATTGGGGAAGGAAGCGTAGGCAACAACGAGATCGCCTTCCGGGAGTTCCTTAATCCTCTCGGTAATTTTTTCCTGGATATGCTCAATTGTTCGGGCATCGCGGAGGTCCAGCTTCGTCAGTGAATGTCCCCCGGAAGAAAAATGACAATGGGCATCGATAAAGCCCGGAATAACCAGTTTGCCTTCGACATCCAGCACATGAGTTGAGGTCCCGACATGTTCTGCGATTTCTTCGTTTGTCCCCACAGCCAGGATTTTCCCATCCTTCACAGCAACGGCCTGGAATCGAGGTTGCTCATCCAATCCTGTAAAGACTTTACCGTTTGTGAGGACAATATCTGCTTTTTCTGGCCCTTGATAGCTGTGTAGGAAAAGAGCAAAAACGAAGAATAGGCTTATCCAAAAGGTGAGTTTTCTCATAGTCTTATTAAACTACAAAATTCATGGTCTCTCGTCAAATCTGTTATGCTTTTGCTATCCGCTGAAGAAGGAATAGTAAAAGGGTGCTGGACTCCTCTCGCTTCAGAGCTTATTCATACCTCAAAGAATCCACAGGATTTCCGAAAGCGGCCTTGATCGTCTGGGAAAATATGGTAATAAAACCCAAGGCGAACATTATGAGTAATCCAAAGGCGAAAATCCCGAATCCCAGTTCAATACGGGTGGAAAAGTCCTGCAAGATCAGGCTGTTGATAAGCCATGCGACGGGAGTGGCCAGGGCCGCAGCCAGCAGCAGAAGGAAAACAAATCCCTTTGAAGTCACCACAATGATATCAAGCACGGACGCCCCCATGACTTTTCGAATACCGATTTCCTTCACTCTCGCTTCGGTATCATAAATGACCATTCCCAGGAGTCCAAAAAAGGCGACCAGAATGGCCAAAAAGGCAATAAAACTAACGCCTCGCAGCATATTCTCGACTTCTGCAAAATAATCTTCAAGCTGATCTTCAAAAAAGCCGTATCTGAAAGGACGGAAGGGCTCCAGTTCCTTCCACTTTGTTTCGAGGGAGAGAAGTGCTGATTCCACATCATCCGTTCTTATCTTCAGGCTGGCGTACTCGTAATACTCGGGAAGCACTCTCAAAACCAGAGGATTAACCGGGCTGGATGTACTTTGAGAAAGAAAATTTTTGACCACACCGATTATCTCAAGATGTTTGTTCTCCCTGAATGTTAGGATTTGGCCGACGGCATCCAGGGGAGACTCGAATCCGAATCGTTCGACAGCTATCTCGTTGAGGATGACAAACCTTTCATTCTCAGGATGTGTCATTTCGGGAAAATTCTCTCCAGCCACAAGCTCCAGTTCGAGATTTTCAATAAAGCCAGGGTCTATCGGGATGAAGTCGACCTCAAGGAACTCAGATGCATCCGGGACTTTGGCTCTAGTACTCCATCTTGCGCCTGTGCAGAGGATGAATGCGGAGGCTGAAACCCTGGATACAGCCGGATGTGTGGAAATTTCCTGCTTGAACGTTTCATAGTTGGTTCTCTGGAGTTCAACATTCAGGATGTTTTCCGCGTTGAATCCCGTATCGATGGTTTTTTCAAAGCGGATTTGTTTGTATAAAACGGTAGTGGTGATGATGAAGACGAAAGAAATAAAGAACTGGAAGACAACAAGGATCCTGCGTAAGTTGATTCGAGAGAAAACCTTCGTTTTGGTGATATCTCTCAGGACCTCAGCCGGATTGAATTTTGATATATAGAGTGCAGGGATGATTCCGGCAAGGATGCCGGTGAATACGGCAAACAGGATGAAAAAAAGCGTCACACCCAAACTCTGGCTTTCCATACCAGTGTAAAATGGCATTTGATTGACAAAAACAGGGATAACAAGTTTGATCAGGATGAGTGCGAGGACAAACGCAATCAGGGCGTACGTGACCGCTTCGCCGATGAATTGAGTGATGAGCTTGAAGCGGTTGGCTCCTATGGCTTTCCGGACACCGACTTCTTTGGCCCGCGAAAGCGCTTTGGCTAAGGACAGGTTGGTGTAATTGAAACAGGCTATGATCATGATTAGCAGAGCAACACTGGATAACAGCAAAGGGAGTTGAGGACTCACAGCAGGCGTTGACAGGAAATTTCCCAGGTTCTTTCCCGGCGAAATTTTAGTCAGAGCCTGGACACTGTATTGATATTCTGTCTCCGTGTCTGGGTAATGTTTTTTCACGATGGCTGGAAACTGCTTTTCTATCCTGTTTGGAGAGGCATTCTCGCGGAGCAGGAAATAGACATAGTTATCATTTAAATTTTTCCAGTTTTCCAGTGAAGCGTAGATTTTTTCCTGTTTCTCGAGGGAATTCAATGTCGAAAGAGAGGCCAGACATTCGAATCTCATGTGAGATTGGAGCTTTGATGTATCTTTCATTACTCCGGTAATCTTAAAATCTCCTATGTCCTTGATACTCAGAATTTCTCCGATGGAGCTTCTGGTGCCGAAAAACTTCTGCGCAAGCTCTTTGGTAACCACAAGAGAATAGGGTTCGTTCAAGCATGTTTTCGGGTCGCCTGCTTCCAGTTCATAACTGAATATATGAAAAAAGTCCCTGTCTGCATAGAGTCCCTGGACCATCAGTGTCTTTTCCTTGGTTACGGCAGCTCCTCCGAAGTTCTTCTTTATTCGGACAGCCGTTTCGATTTCCGGGATCTGCTCCAGTTCATACACCAGCGGCAGGGGCGCTGTCGCCCGTTCGTGGACATTGTTTTCTATGATGACCCGAGAGATAACTCTATAGATTCTATCTCTATTCTCATGGAACCGGTCGCTGCTGTACAGGGTGAAAGTCAGCTTGACCACAAAAAGACAGAGGGAAAGGCTTATGGCTAAACCGGTGATATTTATGAATGAAAAGACTTTTCGTTTCCGGATATTCCTCAAAGCAATTAATGAGTAATTCTTGATCATGACCGCATTCCTGTATATGGAGTAAGACACGATTGTGGGGATGGCTCGAAAGATATGGCTCCAGTACCAGAGCCGTGAATAGGTTTTGCCTCGCTTTGACAGATTGATGTGATATTCTTCTTCCAGATCGTCGATAAGAGGATGTCTTTCGATCCAGTAAGACAGTTTCGTCAGCAACCACCTGGGAATTTTTGGAGGTCTGAGTGGATCGTTCTTCATTATGTCTCCCCCTTTTTCAGGGAAGGAACTCCTATGCCATCCCATAAAGCTTCTTTCAGCTCATAGGCTTCCTCAAGAGCCCGTCTGCCTGACTGCGAAATAGAATAATATATTTTTCTTCGTCCTCCTCGCTCAGGCACAGGCATCCCTTCGCGTTTGACCAGCAAGCCTTTTCGAGCCAGCTGATCCAGCGCGCAGTACAGCAGGCCGTAGTTCCATTCCTCCCCTGTGAGTTTCTCGATCTGATTTTTAATGCTGACTCCGTAGGCATTATCCTTGAGCCTCAGGATCGAAAGAAGAATGATTTCCTCGTTTTTCGTCAGATTGCTCATAACAACCTCACAAGCTTATTTGTATAGAAATTCTATACATATACATTTGTATAGAAAATCTATAGATATGTCAAGAATTTTTTTATCTTTCTAAAGAATTCTTTTCAACTTCGTACGCGATTAAAGACAAAAGTGTCATTGCGGGCGCAGTGTGGTAATTTTATCCTATTGTAATTGCAACGAACGAAGCGACACGGTAATTTCGCATAGAAAATGGTACCTGTTCCTTTTTAATGTCATTGCGAGCGCAGCGTGGCAATCTCATAAAAAATTGATATCTTCATTTCAGTAATAAAATAATTTTTCTCTATAGGATTGCCACGCTGCGCTTGCAATGACATTATTAACTTGCCATGAAATTAATAAATCGCAAAGACATTATTAAAATGATACCGGGTTATTGAGCCAGTACAGAAAAAAGCAGTTTGATCACATTCAAAAGTGTCATAAGATTTTGCATTTTATGCCGCGGGTAGAATCAGAGGCGGAGA
>CAZSGR010000059.1:0-3956 GCA_964606185.1 uncultured Eubacteriales bacterium | reverse complement strand
CAAAAGTGTCATAAGATTTTGCATTTTATGCCGCGGGTAGAATCAGAGGCGGAGAGCGAATAAATTCCCTATCGGGAAAGAGAAGGCCGGGCTCTTTAAATAACAGTCACTTTACATTAAAATATTCTTGTGCAAGAATTCATGAGCAATCAATTTAAGAATATTTGTTTCATCCGTACCCTCCGTAATCCTCTGGAAGAAAGGTTCGAAACAAGGAGTCAACTATGAAAGAAATCGTCAGGATCTGTGCAGTCTGTATTCTTCTTGCCTTAAGCTGTTGTCTGCTAACCCAGGTTATTTTGCCTCAACCCGCAGAGAAGAGTTTAGTCCTCAAAGCGATGGAGGAAGAGCTGCAGCGATCGATGAAAGGATTGGGCGACATAGGTAATCCACCCCCTTATTTCATCAGCTACCAAATCACTGAATCAATTCGCCTTTTAGTCACCGCTTCTTACGGAGCCATACGCATCAGCTCTGGTAATCAATCCCGCGTCCTGGATGTCGAAGTGCGTGTCGGTGACTACCAGTTTGATAACACGCATCGCCTGAGAGACAGATTCGGGTACTTGCCGCCCTACCGTGGTTTTGCATTCATTCCTATCGAGAATGACCCGGATGCGATAAAAAGTGCATTGTGGTTTGAAACAGATAAGAAATACAAAGAGGCTGTTCAGCGTCTTGTCCAGGTCGAAGCAAACAAAGCCGTCAAGGTGGAAGAAGAAGATGAATCTGCCGATTTTTCACGCGAAGCTCCTGCAAAGTTCATCGCTCCTTTATCCGATGTTCGTGTAGATGTTCCTCAGTGGGAGAAGAAGCTGAAGGAATATTCGGCTTTGTTTATCCCTTTTCCCGATATTTTGGAATCGCAAGTCACATTGAACGCGGAGGTGACGAATAAGTACTTTGTCAACAGCGAGGGTTCAGTCATCCAGCAGGGAAACACACAATGGAGCCTCAGCATGTTGGCAAGGACAAAAGCGGCCGATGGCATGGATTTGTTCCAGTACAAGTCATTTGATTCACATTCGTTAAATGGACTGGCGGACGAAAAAACAGTCCAGAGCACGATCGAGCAGATGGCAAAAGACCTGCTCGCACTCCGGGAAGCGCCCGTGATTGAGCCGTACAGCGGACCCGCTATTCTATCAGGTCAAGCGGCAGGCGTTTTTTTTCACGAGATCTTTGGTCACCGTATCGAGGGGCACCGCCAGAAAGATGAAAGCGAAGGCCAGACATTTACCAAGAAGGTTAACCAGCCCGTTTTGCCTGATTTCATATCAGTTTATGATGATCCAACAATTAAAAAGAATGACGATACTGACCTGATGGGCTTTTATCTTTATGATGATGAGGGGATGAAGGCTCAGCGTGTCACCGTAGTGGAAAAAGGTGTTTTGAAGAACTTCCTCATGTCCCGCTCACCGGTTCTGGGATTTGACAAGTCGAATGGGCATGGCAGGAAGTCAGCCGGATACGAACCAGTGGCCCGTCAGGGCAATTTGATTATTGAAGCATCAAAAACGGTCTCAGAAGAGAAACTTCGTGAGTTGTTGATTGAAGAGTGCAAGAAACAGGGAAAGCTGTTCGGCCTCATTTTTGAAGACATCTCCGGTGGCTTTACGTCCACGAGAAGGGGTGGGACTCAAGCGTATGCAGTCGACCCGATCATGGTTTATCGTGTCTACGCGGATGGGCGTCCTGATGAACTCGTCCGTGGGGCAGACCTCATAGGGACTCCACTGATTTCCTTCAGTAAGATTTTAGCCTGCGAAGATACAGTGGGAGTGTTCAACGGTAGCTGTGGAGCAGAATCAGGGTGGGTGCCGGTATCCTGCGTGTCTCCAGGCATACTAACGGGACAAATAGAGATTCAGAAGAAGCAGAAATCAGAGGAACGGCCTCCGATTCTTCCCCGGCCCAGAAGGAGGCTCAAGTGAGGAAAGTATACAAATCGCGATTTCGTTGTCTCTGGTTTTTCCTCCTGATCTGTTCATTGACCTTAGTATCTCCACAAATAGACCTCAATGCCCAACAGGAAGAAGATGCAGTGCTGAAAGCCCTGAAAGATGAATTAGCCAGATCAGTCGATCAGCTGCAATTAAAAGGCATGGAGAAACCCTATTGCATTGAATATTCAGTAGAAGAAACAGAGATATTCGCAGTACGGGCTATCTTTGGTGCGGTAGTCAGCTCGAGTCGCGATAGAAGCCGATTCCTCCAAGTGGGTGTTCGTGTGGGAAGTTATGACTTTGATAACAGCGGATTCTCAAGCCCGCGCTTCAGGTATTCATCGTCAGGATTCAGGCCTTTAGTCATCGAAGATGATTATACGGCACTGCGCCAGGATATCTGGCTTGCGACAGATGCAGCCTATAAACAGGCCGTAGAGCAGCTGGCTGGAAAACGATCTCTTTTGAAGACGAAAATGGAAACAGAGGAAATCCCTGATTTTTCCCGGGAGGAACCGGTCACATCAATCAATCCAAGAAAATCACTGGACTACAAAGGATCACAATGGGAAAAACTTGTCCGCAGCCTATCCGAGATTTTTAAAGAATTTCCTGCCATATATAATTCAGGCGTGAATTTCAGTCTCACAAACACTAATAAATATTTCGTCAACAGTGAAGGCACTGTGGTTCGGCAGCCAGTCACTCTCTATATGCTTGTTGCCCAGGCATCCACACGGGCTCAAGATGGAATGCCTTTGAAACATTTTGTTCCTTTTCTCGGGACGCATCGTGAATCACTGCCAAAAGAAGAAGAGATGAAAAAAGCCATACGAAAAATGGCAGAGGAACTCACGGCATTAACTTCAGCTCCAGTGCTGGATCAGTACTTTGGACCGGTGTTAGTCACTGCCGAAGCTGCAACGGAAATCTTTGCCCAGATACTGGCTCCGCAGCTATCCGGGGACCGCCCTCTCCTCGTGAACCAGAGAGGGATTGCAGTGGTGATGCCAGAAAGGAATCTCTCTAACAGGTTGAACCGTCGAGTGCTCCCCTCCTTCTTTACCGTCGTGGATGACCCGACACAAACTTCCTACGAGGATCACTCTCTTATCGGTGCGTACAAAGTTGACGATCAAGGAGTGCCTGCCCAACCGGTTACACTCATCGAGGATGGTTTTTTAAAGACACTGCTGATGTCGCGCCGGCCGCGCAAGGAAATCAATAAATCGAATGGTCATGGGCGCAGCGTCTCCTTGCTTTCTCCCAGTGCTCATTACAGCAATCTTTTCGTCAAAACAAATGAAGCCCGGTCGTATGCTGAGTTGAAGCAGGAGCTGATTGAGCTCTGCAAGTATGAAGGCCTCTCTTATGGTTTGTTGATCAAAAAGTTAGATAACCGCTTTTTTTCCCCACGAGGTTTCCAGGATATGTTTGGCATGTCCCAGGCAAGAGCGCAAAGAGAGACAGTCAGCGCACCTCTCCTCGTGCATAAGGTCTATGTTGAGGATGGACGGGAGGAACTTGTCCGCGGTCTCAGTATTGAAGAGATGTCTGTGCGCATGCTCAGAGATATTGTCGCCGCGGGAAAAGACTACTCTGTGAATAACTTGCTGGCAAGAGGAAATCTTCCCGCTTCGGTTGTGGCGCCTTCATTGCTTTTTGAGGAGATCGAGTTAAGCAAACCCCAAAGCCCTCTGCAGAAACCCGCACTGCTCAAGCATCCATATTTCTCAAAATAGGGATCGCATCTCAACATTTCTAAAGCACCCAGGCATATCCCAACTTGACGAAGATAGTCCTGTCGGATTGGGTGAGTCCAAATGCCTGACTACCAAAATAATTATCGCTGTATCCAAGGAAGAGCAAGGTGCGGGGGTTGATCTTGTAGGAAAACAGCAACTGAGTGAAGAACCGCCTGTACTTCGGGTCTTTCTCGAATGTGTAATTGTTGACATTGTAGTTGTAATCTATGTATTGAATGATAGCGCGGAAAAATGTACGGAC
>CAZSGR010000058.1:0-15008 GCA_964606185.1 uncultured Eubacteriales bacterium | reverse complement strand
TGTTTATTATGAGTTTAATAAATGTTATTCTGGAAGAAAATTGGGGGAACTCCAGACCTGAATTATTCATAAAATCTGCCGACACCTTAGTCACAACATCTGAATAAGGTAAAATATTCATCTTATGCCGGCATCTTTTACCCTACGGGCGAGCAAATCTGACGACCTTATCATTAGATCAATTGTCATCGCGAGCGAAGCGTGGCGATCTCATGTACATGCGCACAGTCATGGGATTGCCGCTGTCGCTTCTCTCCTCGCAACGACGTCTACTTTGTTACAGCGCAAGAGCGGTGGACGACCACAGCATCACGAGCAATCGAAGAGAGTGTAGTGATCTCATCATTCTTCGCGACCAGCATGAGATTGCCACATTCGCTACGCTCTTCGCAACGGAGCCTGAGGCAACCTCGACTCGTGAATAATCCACGATCGCCTTCGTTAGATGACGATACGGGAGATGAGGGGATTGATCCGGGTCACGATTTCATAATTTATGGTTCCGACCAAAGACGCCAGGTCATCCGCTCTGATGCTTTCTTCTCCGTCCTTCCCGAGGAGAACGACTTCATCCTCCAGTTCGACATGCGGAATGTCCGTAACATCCACCACGATAAAATCCATGGCCACTCGTCCTCGAAGAGGCGCCCTTTTCCCCCTGACCAGAACATAGGATGAGTTGGATAATCCTCTATCATAGCCGTCATAATACCCGATGGGAAGAACGGCCAGGACGCTCTCCCGGCTCACTCTGTACGTGCATCCGTACCCGATGAATGATCCCTTCGGAACTTTTTTGATCTGAGCGATCCGCGTCTTCCAGGAGAGAACGGGCTCGAGCCGCAAGGGCTCACGTTTCTGAAGACGACAGGAAAGAAATGTCTCCTTTGAAGGCCAGAGGCCATACATTCCTATCCCCGCACGAACCATATCGAAATAGGTCTCAGGAAAAAGGATAGCTGACGCTGAACAGGACATATGTCTGAGAGGAATTTCAATTTTATTCTTTTCCAGTTCCTCAACGATTCTTTTAAAGTTTTGGAGCTGGGATTGGGCATAGGTATGATCTGTCGTGTCTTCGATGTTGGCGAAATGAGAAGAAATCCCCTCCAGGACCAGACAAGAATACTCCTGGGCTTTTTTCATGAAGGAGAGAGCCGCTTCCTCCCTCATTCCCTGGCGGTAGGTTCCTGTTTCCACCTTCACATGGAGGAAGGCCTTTTTCCGGAGCTGGCCGCAGGCTTTGGACAGCGGGTCGAGCGTCTCAAAATTATAGACGGTTAAACGCAAGTCATGGGCAACGGCCTCCTTCAGACCTTCCAAAGGAATAGTGCCCGCCACCAGTATTGGGCAGGAGAAGCCCTCCTTGCGGAGAAGAATCCCCTCTTCAAGAGAATGAACACCCAGCCAATCCGCTCCCGCGTTCACAGCGATCCTTGAAACCTCGAGGATTCCATGACCGTAGGCATTGGCCTTCACCATGGCCAGGAATTTTCTCTTCTCTCCAACCTGCTTGCGGAACTGATGGATGTTGTGGGTGAGGGCAGAGCTGTCGATTTCAACCCACTGCAAGAGCTTTTCTGTTCCTGGTTTGGTCATCGGCTCTGGAAAATTAGATCTCTGTTTTGACCTTTTTCAGGTCGACAAACTCTTTCAACTCATCTTCTTTCAGGATGGTATCCCGCCTATCCATCCCAGTCGAAACAACAGCGATTTTCGCTTCCACACAATCTTCGATGAGTTTGAGGTAATCCATGAACGCATCGGGAAGGGAGGCGAAATCTTTTGTTTTTTCGACCGGCTTCTTCCACCCCCGAACTTTTTTGTACTGGGGGACGACATCCTCTAAAATCCAGCTCTCTGTGGGGAAGCTGGGAAGAAGCTCCCCCTTGTATTTGTATCCCACACAGACCTTGATTTCTTCCATGCCGTCCAGGACATCCGGCTTGGTCAAAGCGATCCAGTCAATCCCGCTCAGCCGGCAGGAATAGGAGACCGCCACCGCGTCAAACCAACCGCAACGCCGGGGACGACCGGTTGTGGCCCCGTATTCATTCCCGCGGTCGAGTAAGAACTTCCCCTTTTCATCGAATATTTCCGTGGGGAAAGGACCTCCGCCCACTCGAGTAGTGTAGGCTTTTGTCACTCCCAGGACTGAATCTATCCTTCGAGGCGAGATCCCCAGTCCCGTACACGCTCCTCCGGCAGTCGAATTCGAAGACGTGACATAGGGAAAAGTGCCATGATCGATGTCCAGAAGGGTTCCCTGAGCTCCTTCGAAAAGAATTGATTTCCCCTCTTTCATTTTTTCGTCCAGCAGCAGGGAAACATCTTTGATGTATCTTTTTATTTTTGCGGCGTAGGCCGCATATTCTTCGAAAATGACCTTCGCGTCAAGGAGAGGCTTGCGGTAATGACCGATATAAACATTCTTGATCTTAACATTTTCCTCTATTTTCTCTTTGAGCACATATAGATTCAAAAAGTCGCCGACACGGATTCCCCGGCGGGCCATTTTATCTTCATAGGAGGGGCCGATTCCCCGGAGTGTGGTTCCGATTTTCTTTTGACCTCTTTTCTCCTCACAGATTTCTTCGATGAGAGAATGATAGGGAAGAATGAGATGAGCATTCTTGCTGATTGCGATATTATCGTCGATCTCCACTCCGTGTTTTTTGAGTTCTTCTATCTCTTCCAGAAACGCTTTGGGATCGATGACAACTCCATTCCCGATGATGCACAGCTTGCCAGGATGAAGTATGCCGGAGGGAACGAGGTGGAGAATGATTTTTCTCTTGTTGACGATAACAGTATGACCGGCATTGTGCCCCCCTTGATAGCGGGCCACTGCTTCAAAGGAAGGAGTCAGGAGGTCGATTATCTTCCCCTTGCCCTCATCACCCCATTGGGTGCCGATAACGAGCAAATTAGCCATAAAAGTCCTTCAAACGAATGATGACTGTTTTATAAAAAGTGTGAAATGTGTTGACACCGAATTCTACCAGAAGTACTCCCTGGATACAAGGCTAAAAACTGAAGGCGACCTGAACGGAAAGGGAGTCATTCTTCAGCTCAACACCTTTCTCACTGTTTAAATCGTATTCGAATTTCAGCAGAAAATTCTGGGAGGCTTGATAGGCAAACCCGAGAGCCCATCGCCTCTTCCTCTCGTAGATTCCCGACCCTGGAACATCGGGACTGGCAAATCCCGGGCCATGAAATGCATCCTCGTAATCCAGGTGCTGGTAGCAGGCCACAGGCCGGAGCTGTCCCATATCGAGTGCGACTTGAATAAAAAATCCTTCTGCATTCGCCGTATCATCCGGAATATCCATCCGGGCCTTGGAGTACTCCGCATGGACGAGCACTCCTTCAGAGTACCAGAACAAATCAACTCCCTGGAGCAGCAGGTCCCGGCTGTTTTCCTCATCATACTTACTCCTGTAGTAGGAGTAGGCGATCTCAAACCCCTGGCTGATAACCAGGCCCAGTCTTCCACCCTTTCCCTTATCTTTATTGTTGTCTTTAAACTGCTGGCCTCCGCTTAAACTGATATCCTCGAATAGTCCGTTCCCTAAAAAGGCGGAATAAAAAAATCTGCGTGTTCTTCCCTCCAGCAGGATGCCCACATCTCTCCAGAAAAAGGGATACATCTTTTCGACATTTAACGGGGGACTGATTAACAATGTCTGGTGAGGGCGGCTGGACTGATTGTATCTCCCGAACGGAACGAGATAGAGGCCCAGATTAAGAGCGAATGCCTCTGAAGTACCGAATGAAACCCATGCCTGTTCCACGTCGACTGTTCCCTCTGGTCTGAATCTGAATTCTGCAAGATAGGACACGCTCGGAGAGATGTCGTCAAAAAACAGGAGCCCCGCCTGGGAATTCTGGAAACTCCCTTTCTGCACATCCGACTGCTCCTGGCCAATCGCAAAATCGAGGGAAACGTAACCGATGATTGTCGAATGAACAGGCATGATCAGTGCAGAAAAGAGGAAGACAAAGAGTAAAATTTTATTTTTCATAGCAGTGAAAAGTCAAAGTCATCGTCCAGAAGAGATTCTTTCCATTTCTCGACGTTAGCTTTCTGAGATATTAACCGGCTAATCTCGCTGACACCTTTCTTTGTTCCTATACAGATGAGCCCGCACACCTTTCCATTCCGGACCACGATTTTCTTGTAGACGCCTTGATCCAGGTTTTTCTTTCTGAACTCTTCATAGGATTCATCTTCAGGGTTCACCGTTCCTACGGATGTGAGGTCCAGGCCCACGACCTTCAAGGTGTTGGAGGGGATAGTGCCTTCATATTTTTGCTTCTGGCTCATGACGTTTTGAGCCGCTATCCGGGCTTGATTAAAGGAAGCGGGGATGATCCCGTAAATTCGACCCGCATGCTGCGTGACATCTCCCGCAGCCAATATTTCCGGGCGGCTGGACTGGAGATAATCATTGACAATCAGCCCCCGATCCGTCTCGAGCCCGGCATCTTGAGCGATCCGAATGTTGGGCCTGACACCCGCAGCCACAAGAGCCACATCTGTTTCGATCTCCTGGCCTCCTTTAAATCTTAAACCCGCGACCCGCTCCTGCCCGAGCACCTCTTCACTGGCTAAGCCCAGATGGATCCCTATCCCCATTTTTTCGATTTGACTCTTGAGAAGAGACGCTCCCTGTTCATCAAGCTGGCGGGGAAGCAGATGGTCGAAAAACTCGACCACTTCCACTTCCGCACCTCTTGATTTTAAAGCCCGGGCCGTTTCCAAACCCAAAAGCCCTCCTCCGATAACCGTCACTCGCCGCTGGCTCTTAATGTAGTCGATGAGTTCGAAGGCATCGTCCAGAGTTCTGAGAGTGAACACGCCCTCCTTCTCTGCTCCCTTGATGGGTGGGACAAAAGCCAGAGAGCCACTGGCAAGGATTAAAAACTCATATTTCTCCCTTTCTCCTCCGAAAATCTCGACTTCCTTGGAATCAGGAGAAATCCGTGTGACGCTTTTTTCAAGCTGGACATTTATGTTCTGCTCTGTATACCATTTATCAGGAAAGGCAAAAATCTTTTCGTAGGAGAGCGTTCCGGCCAGGAACTCGATTAAATTCGGGCGGGGGTAGTAATGGTACTTTTCTTCAGTAAAAATATCGATTTCGACATTCTTGTCCAGCTCCCGGAGGGTTTTCGCAGCGATCGTCCCTGCTAAACCATTTCCGACGATGATGATTCTCATTGAAAAGGATTCTCTTGCGGCCGGTATTAACCTAGTTTTTGAAAAAATTCCTTATTGACTCCACATTGAGGACAAGTCCAATCATCGGGTAAATCCTCGAATGGCGTTCCAGGATCTATCCCGTGTTCAGGATCCCCCAGTTTGGGATCATAAATATATCCGCACGCCGTGCATTCCCATTTTTCCATCGAATGCCTCCCTCTTTTAAAATATTCAAAAAGCTCCTGAATTTAAAAAACTCTTGAATAAACCTCAGTCCTCATCAAGAACATGGATCTCGTACTCTTTTTCCAGTTTGAGCTTGTGCGACTTTTCCTGCAAGACAAGAAATTCGAACAGTTTCTTGATCTCTTCCTCACTGGCTTTCTCTGCGAGGTTCGAATACAGTTCGACAGCCTTCTGTTCTTTTTTCGCGGCAAGAATCAGAAGATCTTGAAAATTCATATCCGCACTCGGCGGCTCTTCCACGAGATAATCGCTAATCTTTAAATCGATCACGTCTTCGACCTTCAAGGATTCAATCTTTTCTTCAGACAATTCTTGAAGCAGCTTTTTGTGATTCCTTTCCTCATTCTGGAGCTCGGCGAGTAATGTCTTTAAACCCGGAGTTTCCGCCATCTCCACCATGTCTCCATAGGCCTTGATGGCTTCTTCTTCTCTCTGAATCGCGAATTCTATAACCTGCCCGAAAGTTTTTGTTTCCATTTGTTCTCCTTTATTAACCAAAATTATTCATAAAAACTGTCGATACGTTGATATATATTCAATCATATCAGCTATACTCATTATCACCGGTTGATCCGGACAGACCGATGTTCCTCTCTACTCCTTTGGATTCATTACCTCCTGCGAGTGAACGGAAGAAACTCCGTTCCTGTTTTGTTCAGCCGCGACTCTTTCTTGATGTTGTTCCTCTACATAGATAGCAGCGATGATGTTGCCGATTGCAATCGAAAGTGAAATACAATTATAATGAATTGACTTTTAATGTCAACCAACCTCAGCAAGATGGCCATCCGCTCGCGGGAGGAGGCAGGAATGATAGAAGAATCGTTAGCCAAAAAGGCACAGAAACAACTCCATAAAGCCGCCAAAGAGATCAAACTGGATCACAACTTACTTAAAATACTGGAACAACCCATGCGTGTTCTGAGGGTTTCTGTTCCCATCAAACTGGATAACGGAAGAACAAAAGTCTTTATTGGCTATCGCTGTCAATACAATAACGCCAAAGGACCGACCAAAGGTGGCGTCCGCTACCACCCCGATGTCACAGAGGAAGAAGTGGTGGCTCTGGCGGCCTGGATGACATGGAAGTGTGCCCTTCTCGACCTTCCCTACGGAGGGGCGAAGGGAGGGATCATCTGCGACCCGACAAAACTCTCTGAAAGCGAGCTGGAAAGGATGACCAGGAGGTACACATCTGAGATAATGCCTATCCTGGGCCCGCATATCGACATTCCAGCCCCGGATGTCTACACGACTTCGAAGACAATGGCCTGGATCATGGATACATTTTCAATGATGAAAGGCTACACAGAACCCAGCATCGTAACTGGCAAACCAGAAATCCTGGGAGGCTCTAAGGGAAGAAAAGAAGCCACAGGAAAAGGAGTGGCAATAATCACACGGGAATTCTTCAAGGCTCAAAAGAAAAGCCTTCAAAGCGCCCGGGTCGCTATCCAGGGATTCGGGAACGTGGGAGGTCACACCGCTCATTTTTTATCCCAGATGGGAGCCAAAATCGTGGCCGTTTCCGATGTATCCGGTGCTCTTGTCAATCCGGACGGTCTCGATGTCCCTGGACTCATAGATTGTGTGCAGAAGCATGCCTGTATCATCAAACATCCTGGAAAACAAATTGACAGGGAAGACATCCTTTACCAAGAGGTGGACATTCTCATCCCCGCTGCCTTAGAAAACCAGATTCACCTGAAAAATGCACATAAAATCAAGGCAAAGGTAATCATCGAAGGAGCGAACGGCCCCACTACGCCTGAGGCTGATGAAATCCTGGAGAAAAAGAAAATTTCTGTGATTCCCGACATTCTGGCCAATGCCGGGGGAGTCGTGGTCAGTCATCTTGAATGGGTTCAGGCTCTCAGCGGGCTCTTCTGGGAAGAAGAACAAGTTAACGCTGAGCTCGAGAAAAAAATGATGAAATCATGCAAAAAAGTCTGGGAAACAAGCAAGCAAAAGAATATCTCTCTCCGCTGCGCGGCCTACATCGTTGCCATCGAACGGATTGCAGAGATCTACAGCTACAGGGGAATGTTTCCTTGATGATTAGGGAACAGGCATCTTTTTGCTGAAAAAGTCGCCTGTTGTCTATGCTCAGTAATTAATTAACAATTTAATTAATGATACTGAGGATAGAAGTGTCATTGCGAGCGAAGCGTGGCAATCTCATTAACCTGTCATTGCGAGGAACAAAGTGACGTGGCAATCTCATAAAAAGGATATTTTCATTTCCATAATAATACAATTTCTCTCTAAGAGATTGCCACGTCACTTTGTTCCTCGCAATGACAATTTGTCTTCAATGCCATCACTAAAACTATTAGATAATTACTGTACACAAAGACCGTTCTCAATTATTTCAGCCTCTATCACAGGGTCAGATCCTTTCAACTAATTCTTGATTTAGAGCTCTATTTCTTTTATCATGAGTATTCAATGCAGATAGATATTAAAGCCATAGGTTCTCTGCTGCTGGGATGGTTCCTCCCAGGACTGGGACATGTCTATCAAAAAAAATACTGGAAGGGCGGTATCTTTTTTGTCTGTATACTATCCATGGCTGCTCTGGGTTTGTTCATGGGAGGCAAGATTTACTCCTTCCAGACTGAAAATCCGTTGACCATCCTGGCCTTCTTTTCAGACCTGGGAAGCGGGCTTCTCTTTTTCCTCTCGAAAATTTTCTCTTTCGGGCTGGGAAATCTGAAAAACACGACGTTCGAATATGGAACAGCTTACATCGCTGGCGCCGGACTCCTGAATTATCTCGTGGCGCTGGATGCCTTTGATATCGCTTCAGGAAAAAAGGAATGATCTGGAAAAGCCATTTTTTATCCATGATTATCTACGCCGTCTTTGTCTGCATCGTTCTCGCTCTCATCAGAAGAAATGACAGAAAAAGCCAGATAAGATACGCGCTTTTTCTCTTCCTCATCATGGTTGCAGGAGGGCTTCTTTTCGGCTGGTTCATGTATCTATTCACTCTATAACTTCCCTGCTTTCTCGCTATTCTCTCTATCTTTGAATCCTCAAATCGATGTGTTATAATCTGTCCCTGAGTTGATGAAACCCCAAATCTACGAGCCAGTTATCGGCCTCGAAATCCACGCTCAACTTCTGGCTATGAAGGATATTCTCTTTCCGGGCTTTTTTAAGAGCTGAAAATGATCGAACTCTACCACATATGGAAACAGTATCAACCTCCAAGATGGGCTCTCTCGGATATCACTCTTCATGTTAAAAAGGGAGATTTTTTCTTCATTACCGGACCCAGCGGTTCCGGTAAGACAACGCTCCTCAAATTAATTTTTAGAGAGATTCTTCCGACTCAAGGACAGATCGTCATCGATAATAGAAATATCCTCCGTATTCCCGACCACAGGATATACGGGTTGAGAAGAAGCATGGGGATTGTCTTTCAGGACTTCCGCCTGCTCTTCTATAAAAGAGTCTTCGAGAATGTGGCTGTCGTCCTTCAGGTCCTCGGGATTCCCCGCAAGGAAATCCGCCGTCGTGTGTTTAATGCACTGAGAATGGTCAACCTTCACAACAAAATGTGGGAATATCCATCTCAACTCTCATACGGCGAACAGCAGAGAGTGGCCATTGCCCGGGCTGTGGTGAACAATCCCAAAATACTCCTGGCTGATGAGCCAACAGGCAACCTCGACCCGGAGCTGGCGAATGAGATCATGAGCGTATTCAAAGAGATCAACATACAGGGTGCAACTGTGATCATATGCACCCATGACCGGGAATTAATCCGTCATTTCGGTGAGAAAATCTTGTTCCTGTATAAGGGAAAATTAATCCGAAAGGAAAAACTCTGATTATTCAAAAGATCAAACATACTATCACAGAGACGGTTAACAATCTCTGGCAGTATAGAATGCGCAATACTTTCTCTATTACAATCATCTGCCTCTCTTTTCTTATTTTTGGAGTCTTTCTTTCTCTCTCTAATAATCTCTTCTACACAGCCAAGGAACTCTCGAAGAACATGTTGATTATTTTCTTTCTCGAGAAAGACCTGCCTGAAGAACAGAGAAATTCCATTGAAAAAAGACTCAATGAATCCTCTCTGGTCAACAATGTGCGCTACATCAGTACCGGGCAGGCGTTGGGACGATTCCAGCAAAATTTTCCAGAACTTCAAGGTATCATCGAAAACATCGAGATCAATCCCTTCCCGGCTTCTTTCGAAACGAATCTCGCGGAAGAAAATCTCTCCCCTGAAACAATCTTGAGGTTCATCCAGGTCATGAAAGACATGGAAGGAATCGAGGATGCTCAGTTCAACAGAGATTGGGTAGAAAGGATGCAATCACTCAGCAGACTGGCCAAAGCGATCGGCTTTTTTTTAGGCGGGATATTGGCTCTGGCCTCCTATTTTATCATCTCTAACGTTATCCGGCTCAACGTATTTTCCCGTAAGGAGGAAATCGGAATCCTCAGACTGGTTGGAGCCACCAACTTTTTTATCAGGATCCCGTTTCTCCTGGAAGGCATAATTCTCGGGATTCTCGGGGGAATAGTCTCGCTGGCTTTGCTCTTTCTGCTGATAAAATTCTTTCCTCTCTATTTAGGTGCATCCTTAGGCGCGTTGAATGAAATCATCAACTTTCGCTATCTCTCCCTGACTCAAGCCAGCATGATGATCGCAGCGGGAGCCTTCATCGGCTTCTTCGGAAGCCTTAGCTCCCTTGCTCGATTCTTGAAAGTGTAGCTGCAAAGACGGACACATCGATCATTCCCACGCCATCAGCTTCTTCATGAAAATATCCCGCTCGCCCGCTTGTGGGCCTCCCTTAACGGTTCAGGGATCCTGAATTTGGAACATCGAAGGGCAACTTGCGCCGCATGCCTGAAATCAATCCTGTGTCCTGGCGATAAGTAAACCGGCTTCACTCCTGACCGGGTTCTCAAGCACAGTCCGACCCTGTCTCCCTTGTCATTTTTGAAAAAATTGTACGCCCCTCTATGCTCGGGTGGTGAGCGAGAAGGATAAAAAGGCGTCTTCGCGCATCCTATGGTACAGATGTCAAGGGTGACTCCCACATAAGAGGCCAAGCCCATTTTCCTGGGATGAGCGATACCATTTCCATCAATAAGAGTCACATCCGGTTTTGTTTTTATCTTCCGGTACGCCACCAAAAAGACAGGTCCCTCTCTAAAGGCCAAAAATCCCGGAACATAAGGAAACCTGGATTCTCTGATGGCCACTGCTGACTCCACAACCTCAAATTCAGGAATCTTGTACACGACAAGACTCGCCCCAATTCTTTTCTCCTCCCGGTCATAGCTAAAATCTGCCCCAGCCACCAGATTCACTCTTCTGCCGTCCCATTTGAGCTTGAGTTTCGAAGAGAGCCTGCGTTGGACTCTGGCCGCTTGCTCAAAGCTTATCTTTTGCATCCTTTTTTCAGTATTATGAATGGAATCAAGTCTCTATTTTTCATTTTACCTATTTAGAAGATAAAAATATAAGAAAAATATTTGTTAAAAAATATGAGGAGAAAAAGAGAGAAAAAGGAGAAAAAGGGGCCTGTCCCCTTTTCTCCTCTTAGCCCATCAAACCTTCTGTTTTGACCAGTCGTAAAAAAAAGAAGCGATACAGACGCTCTTTTTAGGCTAAGGTGGCACCTTGGGGAACTTCCCCTATTACTATTATTGACATGGTATGCCTGTTGTCCTAAAATCCCCATTAATGGCATCCTTAGGGCAAGACCTCAAGAGAGAAAGGGAACTCAGAGGCATCTCTCTTGAAGAAATTTCAAACTCGACCAAAATCAGTCTGAAGCAGCTTGAAGCAGTCGAACAAGACCGTCTAGATGACCTTCCTGGTGGATTTTTCATTAAAGCAATCCTCAAAGCTTACGCAAACTCCATTGGCCTGGAAGAAGATACTGTTATGAACAAGTATTATGAGGAATCGCTCTTGCAGAAGCCATCCCCTGAATCTAAACTCCATAAAGAAAAAGTCAAGCCGGCGATGATGAAAAAAATAATCGCTATCGCTGTTCTTGTTATCATTTCCACGGTTATCCTTATCTTTGTCTTCTTGACCCCCTGGGAAAAAAGAACTCCTCTCCCTCAGGAAGAGATTAGGCCCACGGCACTTATCCAAAAAGAAGTCCCGATTTCTTTCCCTGGAATCAATCCCTCCGAACCATCTGCTATTGAAGAGGAAAAACTGGCAATTGAAATCTCATTTACTGAAGAAACATGGCTCCAGGTGTATGCAGATGGCAAGCTAGAGGTTGAGGACATCAAAATGCCAGGAGAAAGGATCTCGGTAGAAGCCTCTGAAGAGCTGCTCATCCATCTGGGGAATGCAGGGGGCGTGGCCTACAGATTAAATGACAGAGAAGGAAAGCCCTTTGGTGCTTCCGGAGTTACAGTCAGAAACATAAGAATCACAATTGAAAACTTCAAAGACTTCATCCTGCAAGAACCAGAAGAAATCGAAATTCCTAACAAAGTGAGCTGAAAAAGTGATGGATAAAGAGAGTGGAGGGATGGAACACCCAAGGACAAGAGGCTCTCGGCTCCTTGGGATTATTATCATCCTCCTGATCATTCTCTTTTTCATCACCGAATTTTTTATCGGGGAAGGAGAGGAGTTCCCTCCCACATCGCTCACAACCATCCTCCTTTCTCTTCTTCAGATAATCGTGTTTCTCCTTTTTCTCACTCTCTTTTTTGTTCTGGGACGGAATCTCACGAAACTCTACCTGGAAAGAAAAAGAAGAGTCATCGGCGCTCATTTCAAAACGAAGCTGGTCCTTTTTTTCATCGCACTATCTCTAATCCCCACTCTTCTCCTCTTTCTTTTTGCGAGCGACTTAATCAGCCGGAACATTGAGCAATGGTTCAAATCTCCGTTAGATATAATAATGGATGATACAAAAAACCTGGCGGATGGATTTCAGGCAAACAGTAAAGAAATCACTTTTCACTACGCTCGCCAGTTGAGATACGCCGTCGAGGAACAAAAGCTTATGGCTACCGAAAAGCGGAAACTCTTCATGGAGTTCATCCGGAGCAAATTGGTCGAATACAACCTGGATGAAATCGGAGTTTATATCGAAGAGGAAGAACAGTTTGCCTATCTCAACTCTGAACTCCCTCTTCAGCATTACAAGGGTCTCAATTCAGACGTTGTGAAACGCGCTAAAATGGGTGATTTAGTCAACAGCATTGAATCAATGGGAAAAGGAGAGATGATCCGACGCGGCATTCCCTTCTACAGCCCGGGAGTTGGCACCGTGCTAGTGGTGGCGGGGAAATTCCTTCCCCAAAATTATGCCCAAAGAATAAACAACATAAAC
The DNA here is from genome assembly GCA_964606185.1 of uncultured Eubacteriales bacterium. Taxonomy (GTDB): domain Bacteria; phylum Acidobacteriota; class Aminicenantia; order Aminicenantales; family Aminicenantaceae; genus SOIA01. The sequence goes on along the minus strand of CAZSGR010000058.1, from coordinate 2,213 downwards.
ACCTATGTTGAAAGATACCAGCAGTTGAAAGCGCAGAAAGACCCGGTTAAAAAATTCTACCTCATTACTCTCCTTTTCATCACCCTGTTGATCATATTCGCAGCCAGTTGGATCGGGTTTCATTTGGCTAAGGCGATCACGGTCCCCATCGAAAAGCTGGCTCAGGCGACAAAGAAGGTATCTAAAGGAAGCCTGGATGTTAAAGTTGACGACCCGGCCTCCGACGAGATTGGGATTCTTATCGATTCGTTCAACCAAATGGTTACAGACCTCAAAGAGAGCACTCAAAATATTGCTCAGAAAACATCCGAGCTTGAAGCCCGAAAGCAGTATATCGAAACGATATTGAATAACATCGCCACAGGAGTCATCACTCTTGACGCCAAGGGTAAAATCACAACCATCAATCCTTCAGCAAGGGAAATGCTGGCATTGCCCGGAGGAAACCTCATCGGCAAAGGGTATAAAGAGATTCTCGCATCTCCTGTTTATAAGGAAGTGTCAAAGATTATCGAGAAGGGCATCCAGAATCAATATAAACTTCATGATAGAGAAATAAACGTCAACTTCGGCGCTCAGAATAGAACGCTTGCGTTAAACCTGTCTCCGCTGGGGCAATCCGGTAACACATTTTCCGGATTGATCGTCGTGCTGGATAACCTGACTCAACTCATCAAAGCTCAAAAAATCGCCGCATGGCAGGAAGTTGCCCAGCGGTTGGCTCATGAAATTAAAAATCCTTTAACTCCGATCCAGCTCTCTGCAGAGAGAATCAAAAAGAAACTGGGTGAACGCATGAGAAAACAGGATGCGATTATCAACGACGGGGCAAGGACTATCATCAGAGAGGCCAGGACCATAAAAGCTCTCGTGGATGAATTTTCCAATTTTGCCAGAATGCCGAATATCCAGATGCAGCCAGCGAATATTCACGAAATCATCAAAAAGACAGTTTCTCTGTTCAAAGATGGATTCACAGGTATTGAATTCAACATGAGGCTTTCTTCGAACATCCCTTCTTTCATACAGATTGACCCAGAGCAGATGAAAAGAGCGCTCATCAATATCCTCGATAATGCTGTTCATGCGGTGAACAAAAAAGGAGAGATCAAAATAAAAACGACATTCAGGAGGAAAAACCGGAAAGTCGAGATTGAAATCGCAGACTTCGGGCACGGCATTCCTTTAAACGACAAAACTAAGCTTTTCCTACCCCATTTTTCTACCAAGAAAAAAGGGACAGGGCTCGGATTGACAATCGTGAATAAAATCATCAGAGATCATAACGGTTCAATCGAGGTGGAAGATAACCAGCCCAATGGGGCAAAATTCATCATTCAACTACCCGCATGAAAAAAGAAAAAATTTTAGTGATCGATGACGAGGCCGGTATCAGGTCCTCTCTCAAGGGTATCCTGGAGGATGAAGGGTACTCCGTCAAAACAGCTGTCACTGGCGAGGATGCTCTGAAACTGCTCAAGGGGCAAAATTTTGACCTCATCCTGTTGGATATCTGGCTTCCTCAAATGAACGGGATCGAAATCCTGGAGAAAATAAAGAAAATGGATGAAAATCCTCAGGTTGTGATGATATCGGGACATGGTTCAGTAGAGACGGCTGTTCAAGCCATAAAACTCGGTGCCTATGACTTCTTGGAAAAGCCACTTTCATTGGAAAAGGTCATCTTGACTGTAAAAAACGCCCTCATGCAAAAAAAGCTGGAAGAGGAAAACATCCAACTCCGGGAATCCATGCAGCTGAAACGTCATCTGATCGGGAAAAGCGATCCTGTTCAAAAAGTAAGAGATGAGATAGAAAAAGCGGCCCCGACAAACGCTCCTGTTCTCATTTACGGAGAATACGGGACAGGAAAAGAACTCGTTGCCCGACTGATTCATCAACAGAGCCCGAGGAAAAACAAGAGATTTATCCAGATAAACTTTGCTGCCATTCCTGATGATTTGATCGAAATCGAGCTGTTCGGCACCGCCAAGGAAAACATCGAGAATGTCGAAAGAGACAAAAAAGGCAAATTGCTGTTGGCCAATGGGGGAACAATCCTCCTCGACGAAATCTGTGACATGAGTTTACCCATTCAAGACAAACTCTTTAGAGTCATCGAAGAGCAGAGTTTCGAACCCTTAGGGTCAAGCAAGTCAATCCCTGTGGATATCCGAATAATCTCGGCCACCAACAAAAACATCAAAAAGCTT
>CAZSGR010000057.1:13525-15076 GCA_964606185.1 uncultured Eubacteriales bacterium | reverse complement strand
GATTTTCGGTGTCCCATATTTATGCCCAATAAAATACCTAACTCAAACGGAGTTGAAGTTTTGGCCGCACGCAGAATTCTAACACCTATGTTTGAGTAACTGTGAAACTTTCTTTTTATTCGAGTGTACTTCTCCATGAATGTTTCTTGGGATATATGTTTTAATTTAAAGCAGAGGTTGCTGGTCATATAGTTGTTCCAGCTCGATTCAGTGATTCTTCCCTCCCTCTCTAACCTTCTGTAAAGCGGAGTTCCAGGAAATGGAGTTAAAACGTTAAGCTGAGCTGCATCAATTTGACTATCCAGAATAAACTCTAATGTTCTGTCAAATACAGACTCATCTTCATGGTCAAATCCGAAGATAAAAGCCCCAATGACTTTGATTCGGTGATCATGCAATTTTTGCACAGTTTCTTTGTAAAGAAGGGCATTATCTGCAGATGCTGCGATTTTTTTAACTCCAGGTTGAGGCTTGAGGGATTCAAAGCCGATGAACAATCCCCGACAGCCGGATTTTTCTAATAATTTCAGCGTTTCTTCATCTTTGGCAATATTCCATGACGCATTCCCAGCCCATCTTTTTTTCAAAGGGATGAGCTTGAGAAAAAGTTTTCTGTAATATCCGCTCATTTGCGCAATGTTATCGTCATTCAATATAAAAATATTGCCCTCAAGAGATTTTATTTCTTCAATCATTTCCTCTACAGGCCTGAATCGTGTTCTGTGTCCGAATAAGGATGTTATCGAGCAGAATTCACAGTCGAAGGGACATCCTCGTGTTGCCTGCACAGTGTTGACAGTCACATATTTTCTTTTGTCCAATAAATCTCTCCTCGGCTGGGGCATATTGGAAAGGTCAGAGCTGTTGGACGATCTGTAAACTTTTTTAAGCTTTCCTTCTTCGAAATCCTGGAGGAGGCTTGGCCAGGTGTCCTCTGCCTCTCCTGTCACAATGGCATCAGCATGCTTTCTTGCTTCTTCAGGACATGCGGTCACGTGCATTCCTCCAATAACTACGGCTATGTTTCTGTCGCGAAAATTTTTTGAGATCTCATAAGCTCGCAGGGCATTAATAGTCAATAAGGATATCCCGACCAAATCTGTGTCTTCTTTGTAATCGATCTCTTCATAGTCATCGTCCACGAGTTTAATCTTGGCATAAGAAGGGCTTAGGGCTGCAACCGTGAGTAATCCAAGTCCGGGATAGCGGTGGGACCTGGGCTGCTTCCACCATTTGAGTCCCGGGTTAGATTTTCTCTGAGAAGGATAAATAAGTTTTATATTCATCACCCACCCTCTGTGGACAATATAATTTTTTTTAGAAGTAAGTTGTTAAAAAGTTGTTAAATGTTTGTTAAAATTTTATTGAGTTCCCCTTTCTCTGCCCGTGTGGCTGCGCCGCCGAATGCGCCAAGCAACCCCGAATTTGCCCCGGGCCGTACCCTTTGGTACGCACAATACGACCTCGACAGACGAACGTTAACCGTGAAATTCTATCTCGGTGAAAAAACAGACCCAGAGAATGAAAAAAAAGTTATCCTGGAATATTCTT
>CAZSGR010000057.1:0-13425 GCA_964606185.1 uncultured Eubacteriales bacterium | reverse complement strand
CTCGGTGAAAAAACAGACCCAGAGAATGAAAAAAAAGTTATCCTGGAATATTCTTCTCCGAAGGTGTATGAATTGGGAAAAAGGCAGCCTCCTTTATGATATTTTCCCCTGGGATTTCCGTTCCCATCATTTGATAAACGCTCTTCAGAATCTCAGTCGGGGAAAAGCCGGAAAGCGCTGAGGGGCCTCCTATGAGCTGTCCCGGAAGCAAATTCTTATAAATCAGATTTGGCTATTCATCTAATCGTTTCAGCCAGTCTTCCATTCTAGATATTTGATGATGTAGGACAATAATTTTACATTTCAGTTTTACCATGTTCCTCATATTAAGCACAAGAATTGCATAGGAACTGTTTTAATATGCAGAACAAAAGATTAAGATCGGATTACAAAGAAAACGGAATCCGGGCTGTTTTCTGCTGCAAAGTCGACTTGGGGAATATTTATTTTTGTCCGTATACGGGCACAAATTGTTCGAGAGCGGACATCAATCGTTTTATAAGCTGACAAAATCCCAGGAGAAAATATTGGCATATTTTTTGCATTTATAAATAAGAGACAAGCATTACAGTATTGAGGGTACAATGATTAAAAACTACATAAAAATCGCCTTTAGGCACTTCAAAAGACAAAAGGGATATTCTTTTATTAACATTGCCGGGCTTGCCGTAGGTATGGCCTGCTGTATTCTCATACTCTTGTGGGTTTATGATGAGTTGAGCTTTGACAGGCATCACGAAAATGCCGACCGCATTTACCGGATAACCTATGCCGAGGAAATCGGCGGCGCCTATGATCATTATGCTCTCCCCCCTTTCGTGGCGGCCCCAACTTTTGCTGCCGAACTGCCCGAGATTATAACCTACTCAAGACTCTGGCAGCGTTCTGGCCTTATAACTTATGAAAATAAAAAGTTTGATGAAAGAGGGATCTTCTATGCTGATCCGGATTTTTTCAAGATTTTCAGCCACGAGTTTATCGATGGCGATCCGGATACAGCTCTAGATGCCCCCGGCTCGATCGTACTCACCGAGGATATGGCTAGAAAGATTTTTGTCGATGAGAATCCCCTGGGGAAAACCGTTAATCTTAACGCAGATGGAGACCTTAAAGTGACAGGGATTGTTAAAAATGTCCCCCGCAATTCCCATTTCAGGTTTAATTACCTTGTTTCTATGAATACAATTCAAGGAAGAAGAGCCGAGTTCCTGGATGCGTGGTTTGTTATCCAGGGATGGTCATACATCATGCTCGATGAGAGAGCTGATGCCGAGGTAGTAGAAAAGAAATTGGCTCCCATTGTGGAGAAACATGCTGGAGAAGAGGGCCGCAAGTACGGGCAAAAAATGTTCTATTTCCTTCAGAGACTGACAGACATTCATTTAAAATCTCATCTCCAGGGAGAAATTGAAGGGAATGGAGACATCCGCTATATCTACGTTTTCTCTATTGTTGCTGCATTCATTCTCCTCATTGCCTGTATCAATTTCATGAACTTATCCACGGCCCGTTCGGCCAACCGGGGGATGGAAGTCGGAATGAGGAAAGTTTTCGGGGCGCACAAGAAAAGGCTGATTTCTCAGTTTATAACGGAGTCAGTGGGATTGTCGTTCTGTGGCTTATTCCTGGCCCTTATCATAGTCGAACTTTCGCTTCCGGCCTTTAATAACCTCACCGGAAAAGAAATCAACGCGGCGTCTCTTTTTAACTTTGTTGTGGGACTTGGCTTGATTGGGATTGTGGCGTTCACAGGTCTTGCTGCCGGCAGTTATCCGGCTTTTTACCTTTCTTCTTTTCAGCCTATCGACACCTTGAGAAAAAAAATGCAGAGTGGCACCCAGAGAGGGATCCTGCGCAGCAGCCTGGTCATTCTGCAGTTTACGATTTCCGTCATCCTCATTATCGCCACATTTATCGTTATAGTTCAGTTGCGCTTCATGAAGAATCAAAAACTGGGATTCAAGAAGGAACAGATACTTGCTGTCAGAATTAAGGGGAATGCCATGAGGCAGCAGTATGATGCGTTTAAAAATGAGTTAAAAAAGAATGCAAACATTCTGGAGGCTTCCTACTCCAGCGGTATACCTGGAAGAACACAGACTGTTCTCACCGTATTTCTTGAAGGAAAGCCAGAAAGCGTTACGCACACATTTGATTTTATTTTTACCGATTATGACTTTGTGAAGACCTATGAAATAGAAATCGCCGAAGGACGGGATTTCTCACGAGAATTCGGGTTGGATAAGGACGGTGCTTTCCTGATCAATGAAACTGCAGCGGCGAAGCTGGGCTGGAGAGAGGAAACTCTCGGAAAGAGGATCGGCTATTCCGATGAGGTCATGCGTCCCATTGTCGGCGTCGTAAAGGATTTTCATTACAGGTCGCTTAAAGAAATGATAGGTCCTCTGGCTATCTTTCTAATGCCCGAAGACCATCCTTTCCTGTCAGTCAAGATGAATACGGGAGATATTTCTGCAGCCCTGTCCTTTATTGGGGAGACTTGGAAGTCGTTCGAGAAGGACAGGAGTTTTGAATATTTCTTTGTGGATGAGAATTTCGACTTGTTGTACCATTCGGAGGAACAGCTGAGCCAGATAATTACATTTTTTGCATTTATTGCGATATTTGTGGCCAGCCTCGGTCTTTTCGGTCTGGCCTCCTATACTGCAGAGCAGAGTACAAAAGAGATCGGTATAAGAAAAGTGCTGGGGGCTTCGGTTGGTTCTATTGTTGTTACACTCTCGAAGAATTTCCTGAAATGGGTATTGGTTGCCAATGGTATCGCTTGGCCGGTGGCGTATTTTGTGATGAAGAACTACTGGCTTTCCAATTTTCCGTTCCGTGTTCCCATCAGCATTTTAACTTTTATTGCGGCCGCTGTGATGTCCATCGTTATTGCCCTGCTGACCGTGAGCTTCCAATCCCTCAAAGCTGCACTCACTAATCCGGCTGAAACGCTTAAGTATGAATGAAACTAATTTTTTCTATTGAATAAGGCAAAATTGATTTATATATCTAAAAAAAAGGAATTTCGTTTTTGTTTTTGCTCCATGGCTCTTAAAATTTTCCGTAATTTTCATCTGCTGCTATCCGAGAATAAGAATAACGCACCCGAGACGACAAGGTTCAAAGCTTAAAAAGCGGCACAATTCAACCGAAACCTCCAATCCATCAAGATCAAGATAGAATCCGCCCCTGAATCAGCAATAAGCAGCTCCCGACGCCCTCAAAAATACTCCCCACTCTCCTCTGCTGCCATCAGGAGTTCCTGTTGGACACTGACATTGAAGAGTTCCCGGGCTATTCATGCCGCAGTGAATCAACCGGATTGGCTAATGCGGCTCTCAAGGCCTGAATGGAAACAGTGGTGAGTCCGATTACACCCAGGATACCCGCCGACATGGCGAATATCCAGAGACTGAGATCTATCTTATAGGCGAAGTTTCGCAGCCAACCGGACATGAATATATAGGCGGCAGGCCAGGCAAAAAGATTGGACAGGAGGATCCATTTCAGAAAATTCATGGACAGAAGCGCTGTCACCTGGGGGGAGGAGGCCCCGAGGACCTTTCGAATGCCGATTTCTTTGAATCGCCTTTCCGCCATGAATGCCGACAGACCGAATAAGCCCAAAGAAGAAATTAAAATAGCCAGGCCCATGAACACACTGACGAGCCTGCGCAGCCTCTCCTCGTTCGCATACTGGGCGGAGGCCTCTTCATCGAGAAACTCGTATTCAAGGGGGGCATCCAGATTGAATCGGCTCTGCAGTTCCTTAAGATAAGTGATTGTCTGCGGAATTCTATCCGGCACGAGCTTCAGAAACATAAAGCGAAAGGACGTAATCTCATCGTTGTGAAACATGATCAGGGGCTCGAGTTCCTGGTCGAGAGGCCTGAAGTTGAAATCTCTGACAACCCCGATGACGTTGAAATTTCCCTGCATGCTTTTAATCTGGACTCCAATCACCCCCTCTTTACTGATGAAGGCGGCCAGCTTCTCGTTAATCACCACATCCCTGCTCTGTGAAGAGGTCGCAGGGCCGAAGAACTGTCCCTGGACAAGATTAACGTCAAATGTATCCAGAAAATCGGGATCCACACCAAATAAAGTAATGGGAGGATCCGTGTTGGGATCCTTTCCCTTCCACCTGCCTTTTGTGACGATGGAGCCGATGTATAGCGGCGAGTCCGTAGTCAGAGACACATGTTCAATACCTGGATTTTTCAGCATGTCTGTTTTCAGCGCCGCAAAGCAATTCTTCAGCTCCCCTTGAATGGGGATGGAAAGAACCGATTCCTTTGAATAGCCGGGACTGCGGGTCTTCATAAAACGGATTTGAGAGGAAATAGAGACAAAGCATATGATAAACAGGATGGATAGGGAAGACTGGAGGAGGACGAGAACCTTGCGAAAAGAACCTCCCCTTTGAGTGAGCAATGGGTTCCCCTTTACTGTGCGGGCCGGCGGTAAGGCTGAGAGGATGAATGCAGGATATAGGCCAGAAATGAGTCCCGTCAGGATGGTCAATCCAAGAATGAGCAGCCAGGGAGTCACCAGCCAGACGCTTCCGGCCGTTATGTCCAGCCCGGTCAACTTACGGAAGAGAGGGAGCAGCAGGATGACCAGATTCAGTGCCAGAGTCAGTGAAATGAATGCGTAAAGAATGGATTCTCCAAGAAATTGCCTGATAAGAGTGACCCTCTGAGCCCCCACGATCTTGCGTATCCCGACTTCCTTGGCCCTTTTCTCCGAACGTGCCGTGGAGAGATTGGCGAAATTGATGCAGGCCATCAGCAGAACGAGGATCGCGATGATGGAAAACATGCGGACTTTTTTACCGTGCTCCAGGAGCTCAAGGTAGTAGTCCTTGAAGGGATACACGAAGGGCTCGATGGATGACTTGGGGTCGACCTGCTTGATCCGTCCTGAAATTTTGGCATTGAAATGTTCCGGTGAAACATCGCTCTTCAATTCGACATAGGTACGAAAAGCAAGGTTTCTCCAGCTGTTCAGGAATTCCGGCAGGTTAAAAATTCGCTCCGTCATTGTGAGCGGAGCCCAGACATCGAATTTTAGGGAAGAATTCACAGGGATATCCTTCATCACACCGCTGACGGTCATATCAATCCGGTTGTCTATTGTGATGGTCCTGCCGATGGGATCCTTCCGGCCAAACAGCCTCTCGGCCAGTCTCTCTGATATGATCAGTTCACTGGTGCTTGTAAATTCCCGGGGCAGTTGTCCCTTTAAGATTGGGAAGGTGAACGTGTCAAAGAGAGAGGAATCCGAAAATTGGATTTTTTCCCTAAAAACATCCTCTCCGCTTCTCATCAACAGTTCCGGCTGCCAGTTGAAAAGGCGCACCGTGTTCATAACTTCCGGATGTTCGGACTGCAGGGCCGGTCCCAGCATCGGTGGAGAGCCGGAGATCTGGGTGGTCGTATTCCCCGACTGTATTTGGCTGCGGACGAGATAGATTCGGTCGATCTTTTCATGAAATCGATTGAAACTCTGCTCATCACGGACCCAGATAGAGATGAAAATGCAGCAGGCAATGCCCGCTGCCAGTCCAGCGATATTGATAAACGAGAACAGTTTGTGATTTTTGATGCTTCTGAATATGATTTTCAGATAGTTTTTAAACATGACTCCTCCAAAAAAGAACGACTGCTTGAAGTCAGCCCAAAGGGCGAACAGAACCTGCACCCAATACCAGAGAACAGCCCGCGGTCTTCCATTCTCGAGGGATAGAAGCTGGAATTCGTCTTCAAGGTCGCTCTGAATCAGGTGCTCCAGTGAGTAGTAACGAAGCTGGGAAAGGATCCATTTCGCCAGCCGTGGTGGAGGCCCTGAAGTATTCATTTTCACTGTTTCTTGGCATAGGCCGGGAGGCTGTCCCAAATGGCGTTCTGGATGGCCTTCGCCTCCTGCAGGGCCTTCATGCCCGATGGGGTCACTGTATAGAAAATTTTCTCATGCCCGCTCTCATCGAGGGTTGGCTTCCTTTTTCTCCTTGTGACATAAGCCTTTCTGTGCAGTTGGTCCAGAATATTGTAGAGCGAGCCATACATGATGCTTTTCCCGGAAAGTTCCCTGGCCCTTTTCCGGATGGAAACACCGTAGGCCCCCCCTTCCAGCGTGATGATTGAAGCCAGAATGATCTGTTCGAGGATTGTCAGAATTTTCATTGTTCGGTCCTTGATTAAATTTCAATAAAATATGTACATAATTTATGTACGTATTATAATACGCACATTTTTAGAAAAAGGTTGCCTACAATATAAAAATGATTTTATAAAGGGAAATTCACTCTACCCTTGTGTTCCCAGAGTCCGAATAAGCGGCCATCTGGATCCGCTCCCCTCTCTAGCTGTTTTTTGGCAATTCGCGGGCCGAATCTAACTCAAACGTGTCAGCTTGTGGATTTCGGTTGATTTTTTCTGCTTTACGAGTCGTTGACCCTGTCGATTTGGGTGTGATAATCTTGTTTCAGTATATAAGCGGGTGGAAATTGAGGAAAATTGTGAGGATTTGGAGCAAGGCCAAAAAGGAAATTCCTTCAATGAGCGGGAGAGAGAAATGGATATACACACCATAAAAGTTGGGATTAGCAGTTGCTATCTCATCAGGCATGAAGGCGCCATTTTAGTGGATGCGGGAGTGCCAGGAAAATTCAATAAGTTTTCAAAAAGACTGAAGAAGGTTGGCGTTGAGCCAGAAGAAATAAAGGCTGTCATCATTACCCACTGCCATTGGGACCATGTGGGATGTCTAAAAAAGATAAAAAATATGACACGAGCAAAAGTGGTGGTTCACAAAAACGAAAAAAATATGTTAGAAAAAGGACAGCTGAAGGTACCGCCTGGTGTGACCCGATGGGGCAAAATAATGGGGGTTTTGCTAAAGGGCATAGGTAGGAAAATATCAACGGAACCAAACAAAGTTGATATTGTTATGGAAGAAGAGGACTTCTCGCTCGAAGAATTTGGCATCCCAGGAAAGATTATATTTACTCCGGGTCATTCCCTGGGTTCCATTTCTGTGGTTCTGGAGTCTGGCGAAGCCTTTGTCGGAGATACGGCCATGAACAGCTTCCCCCTGACCATAGGGCCCAACCTTCCCATTTTTGCTGAAGACCTGTCTGCGTTGAGGAACAGTTGGAGGAAGCTGATAGATAAGGGAGCTAAAAAAATCTATCCTGGGCATGGGAAACCGTTTGACATTGAAAAGTTAACAGAAAAAAGCGGTTTTATGGAAAAAATGGACCTGACTTGATCGTTGGAAATCTCTACTCGTAGCGTATACTTTCCAACGGATTCGACCAGGCTGCCTTGGCCGTATGCAGCCCCACCGCAAACAAAGCGATCAACAGCGTCCCCAGCCCCGCCAGCATAAAAATTTCGATTCCGAAGGCGCAGCGGTAGGCATAGCCCTGAAGCCAGCGCTGCAAAAAGTAATATCCCAAAGGCCAGGCAATGACATTGGAGATCACCACCAGCACAACAAATTCCCGAGACAACATACTGATGATGCTGAAAACCGAAGCTCCCAGGACCTTGCGGATCCCTATTTCCTTAGACCGCTTCTGAGCGGCATAGGTGGCCAGCCCGAAAAGCCCCATACATCCCAGTATAATCGCCAAGCCCTCCAGATAGCCGATCGTGGCGGCCAGGCGCTGCTCGTTGCGGTAGAGCCCATTGAAAGCGTCATCCAGAAAATAGAAATCAAAAGGCTCACCGGTCGTAGTCTGGGTGAAGATTTTTTTGATTTCAGCCAGAGTATTCTCCTGAGCTTCTGGCCTAATTCGGATTCCGAGGTTGACTCTTCCCCAAGAAAAATCCTTGCTAAACGAAAACACTGCCGGTCCGATGGCCTTATGCAGGGTGTCGAAATGGAAATCTTTAATTACCCCGATGACCGGCGAATTGATAGACTTCTTGCTTAGCGGATCCTTCCAGCCGAGCTTCCTCACATAGGCTTCATTGACCAGAACTCCCTGGGAGTCCCTGGGGAACTCTCGGGAAAAATTTCTCCCCTCCGCGATTTTCATACCGAAGACATTCAGAAAGTCGTGATCGACTCCAGCGAGATTGAAGTCGATTTTGACTGTCTCGCCATCTTCGGTTTTAACCGACATTCCCCCGATGGAGGCACCCAGTCTCAGAGGGGTCGAATCCGAGACCGTTACGCTCAAAATCCCGGGATATTCGAGGAGGCGCGTTTTCAGCACCTGAGCCTGCGAGATCGTTTCTTTCTCTTTGAGCGGCAGAATCACAACGTTTTCCCTCTCGTATCCCAAATTTTTGTTTTTTATGAAGTTCAATTGTTTGGCGATGACTATGGTTCCTATCATTAACACGACCACGGCCGAGAACTGGAAAATGACGAGCAGATTCCTGATCCTTATCCCCTTTATCGGGGACCGTGCGTATTTTTTCTGGAGCGAAAACGGCTGAAAGGCCGAAAGCACAAAAGCCGGGTAAATCCCCGAAAAAGCGCCCACAAACAGAATGGTGCCCAGGATCGAAAGGATCAGAGGGGTTTTCTCTACCTCACTCAGGGCCAGACTGTTGCCCAGGAAATCTGTAAACACCGGGAAAAAAGCATGGAAAACCAACAGGGATAAGCCCATAGCCAGGGCTGTGAAAAGGTAGGATTCTCCGATGAATTGTATGATCAACTGAGTGCGCCTGGCCCCGATCACCTTGCGCATGGAGATCTCCTGGACCCGGGTCGTGGCCCGGGCGGTGGAAAGATTCATGGAATTTATGCCGGCGATCAGGAGGATAAGAAGAGCAATGGCGCCGAAAAGATAAACGGTCTGGATGCGGTTATTGGTGGCGGTCGCTCCCGTCACCTGGGATTTGAGATGGATATCCGTAACAGGCTGCAAATAAACCGCACCTTCCCTCATCGAAATCTGCGGCCTTGCCTCTCGAATCAACGACTCTATTTTTTGTTCCACAATTTTCGGGGATTGCCCGTCTTTAAGTTCGATATAGGTATAAAAAGCGTAGGTATCCCAGGTGTTAAACCAATCCCTCAGGCCTTGGTCGGCGGCCATACTGGCGGTTGAGACCAGATAATCAAACTTCAAATGGGAATTTTTAGGCGGCTGTTTTACAGTCCCGGTCACGTTTAAGTCACAGCTCAGGAATCGGCTTTTAAAATGGAGGCTTTTGCCTAGGGGGTCTTCAGAGCCGAAGATTTTTTCGGCCATCTGCTCTGTGAGGACAACGGAGTTCGGCGCTCTCAGGGCATCGGCCCGGTTGCCCCGAAGCATCTCGAATGAGAATAGAGCAAAGAAATATTCATCCGCAAATAAACCGTCTTCCGTAAAACTTTCAGCTTCAGTCTGAAAAATCGCATTTCTTGATCTTTGAATGATCCCTGCCTGCTCCACTTCGGGAATACTCGATTTCAGACTTTGGGATAAGATTTCAGGAGTGCTGATGGAGTAGCCCGCTTCGTCGGGGGAGTCGCTGAGGATGGCCACCCGATAAATCCTGTCCGACTTCTCATGGAAACGGTCATAACTCAGCTCGAATTGGATCGAGGTCAAAATCAGCAGGAAACAGGCCATGCCCACAGACAAACCGGCGATGTTGATGAAGGAATAGCTTTTTTGGCGCTTGATTTTCCTGAGGGCGATCTTTAAATAGTGCCAGAGAAGTGCGGGCATGAAACGCGGCGCCTGCCAGGAGGGGTGCCCGCACCGGCGGCTTGTTCTCACCTTATAGAATTCGGTCCCCAGCACTTCGGGCGGCGCCATTTCTCTTACAACGCGGCGGAAGGCCTCCTGCTCGCTCAATCCCTCGTCGACAAGCTCTTCGATTTCTTCGCGCAGTCCCTCCTCGAGCTCGATGATGAGAGGCTCCTCAAGCCCCGGATCCTTAAAAAGATTCTTCCTCCATTCACGAATCGCTTTTTCCAGGTCGAATATCTCCATTTTCGTCTCCCTTTCAATCCAGGGCTTCGGCCGTCTTCCAGAATTCCTTGAGGATATTGTGAATACTGAGCCAGCGTTCCTTCTCTACAGCCAGTTCCTTTCGTCCCAGGTCGGTAATGAGATAGTTTCTCCGCATCCGGCCTTTTTCCGAAAGCTTCCATCGGGATTGGATCAGTCCATCTTTTTCCAAGCGGTGCAGCACCGGGTAAAGCAGGGAGCTTGACCATTCCAGGGTTCCGCCCGAGGCCAGGCGGACGCGTTTGATGATCTGGTATCCGTAGCTCTCACCTGTCTGCAGAATGGAAAGGATAATCGGCTTTGCAGCCGAGGCGATCAAGGTTTTTGATGACATCTTATACCTCCAATAATCATATATGTCAGATTATCTCATATATCAGATTATCGGATTTAAAATATGATGTCAAGCTCAGAACGACTATTCCCTGCGCGCAATCATCCGCACGAGTTCCGCCGGGAACCTCTTCAGTCGCCCCACCAGATTCCTTCCCCATATTTCTGAGTGAGATAAGCTTTAAAATCTCCGGGCAGAGCATTGGACGCCAGGCTCTGGGCACCCGGAGGAAAGGTCTGCTTCTCGGTTGAAGGCACGGGCTTGAAAAGCGCCACACTGCCGGTACGAAGCGATGCAGTGAGCCCTAATTTTGAGAAAAATTTCAATATTATCAGCGGTTTACTTTTAATCCTTCCTTTAGTCCCCGTATCATATTTTTAGCGCATTTTAGTCATTCCTGTCACACAGGTGGCACACGGGGATAACAATGTGCGATGATTAAACGTCTTAATATTTCTCTCCTTTTCAGTCTTTGACCCCGTCGTTTTGAATGTGATAAGCTCATTTCAAGATATCATTGAATGGAGAATTCGGAAATGAAAAAGATCACAATTGGACCCACGACTCTGCTCTATCCCAAGCCCGCACTTCTGATCGGAGCTAATGTCAAAGGAAAACCCAACTTCATGACCGTTGCCTGGGCAGGGATTGCCAACCTTACGCCACCTATGTTGAGCCTAGCCATCCGCCGTGAACGCTACACTTACCAGGGTATCGAAGAGAATCAGACCTTCTCCGTAAACATACCCTCAGAAGATCTTGTAACAGAAACGGATTACTGTGGACTGGTATCGGGGATGAAGTATGATAAAGTGGCGGCCTGCGGTTTCACAGTGTTCTACGCCAAATTAAAAACTGCTCCTCTCATAGAACAATGTCCGGTCAACCTGGAATGCCGCCTGGTGCAGAAAGTGGATTTTAAGACTCACGTTCTTTGCATCGGGCAGATTGAAGAGGTGCATGTTAGCGATGACTGCCTCACCAACGGAAAACCTGATGTGGAGAAAATTCGTCCTCTGGTGTTTACCTCGGGAGTTGAGTACGCCTATTTCGGCTTGGGAGCAAGGCTTGCCTCTGGCTATAAAGTGGGGAAAAAGTTGGTTAATGGAAAAAAGGGGCATAGACAGAAAAGCTGACACATTCGATAGAGAGTAGAGCAAGAGCAACTAAATTTGTGTTTTAATATTTTGACCGGAAAACGGATGAAAAAAGGTATCTTCGGATCCGCAATGCCCTGATTTTAAGAGAAATATCAATAATATCAGCGACTTACCTTTGATCCTTCCTTTAGTCCCCGGTGTTGGGGAGCCTTTGAACAAAATGTCGTTAAATTAATTATTTCACGCCATTTTTATGAAAACTAAGAGAGACTTGATCTGAAAATCTGGTGTCCATATAGTGTCCATAAGAGAACTAAAAAGATTTTTGCCACATCATTTAGTTGACAAATATGTCAACTATACGTATTATATATTTCGAGGGATACGATGAAGTTATATTCTCCGAGGGAATCCGTTGAGTTATTCCATCTTGTTATTCTAGACCTTTTGGGGAGAAAAGTGGATAAAAAGCTCTATGCCCTGAAAGGAGGCTGCAATCTGAGGTTTTTTTTCAAAAGCATTCGTTATTCGCAGGACATGGACTTAGATGTAAATACAGCGCTGTCAAAAGATAAACTGCAGGTCATTATGAGCCGGTTACTCGAGTCGAATACCATTGAACAAATTCTCGATGTGAAAGGAATTAAAATTCAAGAGAAATCGTCCCCAAAACAAACTGACACTACGCAACGGTGGAAGTTTGCTCTTATGGTTCCACGATCAAGTGTCCCACTCCGCACAAGAATAGAGTTCTCTCGAAGGGGAATGATACCCGACCTTGCCTTTGATTCGGTAGATGCGAATCTGATACGAACATATGAACTTACACCGATTTTGGCGAGCCATTATCAACGAGAGGATGCTTGTGTGCAAAAAGTGATCGCTTTGGCAGCACGCAAACAGATTCAGGCAAGAGATGTATTCGACCTTCATCTTTTACTTACTTCGGGAGTTGACACTTCGGTTGTTTATGATAAGGCCGCGAAGTATATTGATAAGGCGAAGGACAATATTTGGGCTGTATCTTATGACATGTTCAAGAGTCAAGTCGTTTCCTATCTGCACCCGGATTATCAAGCTCAATATTCTTCATCGGATCTTTGGGATAGCATGATTCTGACACTAGCTAATGCCTTTGAAGGATCAGATCGATGACGCTTTCGGAGGCTTTAGGAAAAATCAAAGCCATGGCGCAGCCTGTATTTCGGACAGCCGATATCATGGTTGCGCTAAATATACGAAAATCTCATGCAAGCAAACTTCTCGAGCGTCTGACTCAGCATGGACATGTAATACGGCTAATGAGAGGGCTTTGGGCTATGCCCGAAAGACTAGAGCCGTTGGCGCTCGTTCCACATTTGACTGCCCCATTCCCGAGCTATGTGTCTTTACAAAGTGCGCTTTACTACCACGATATGGTCTCTCAGATCCCCGAAGTCATCTACTGCATCTCTCTGGCGCGTACGAGAATTTACGAGACTCCGGTTGCAACGATTTCGGTTCATCATATCCCTGGAAGCTTCTTTTTTGGGTATGAAGAGAGAGGAGTACATCATGTGAGAATGGCCTTGCCTGAAAAAGCGTTGTTAGACCTTCTATATCTTAGTCAGTCAAAGTCTAGACTATTTGCTGTCCTTCCTGAAGTCGAATTGCCACCTCAATTCAGCATCAAAAGAGCATATAGCATGATTCGAAAGATTGCAGACTCACGCCGGAGATCTTTTGTTCTGAACCGATTCGAGCGACTATTGGATCAGACAGCACAGTCTTGAAAAAGTCAAATTATTACTGCCTGAATCTATTAACAATGGTATATTAAAAAAAATCAATCAGAATCTGACGCCCTGATTTTAAGAGAAATATCAATTTTATCAGCGACTTCCCTTTGATCCTGCCTTTAATCCCCGTATCATATTTTTACCGGATTTGAGTCATTTGTATCACACAGGGGACACATGGGAATAAATACTCGAAGAAAAGAGGGAGAAGTACGCATATCCCTATAAGATGGGATTTGGCCT
>CAZSGR010000056.1:0-15124 GCA_964606185.1 uncultured Eubacteriales bacterium | reverse complement strand
TGGTGATCATTTCGGTATGGACAAGTTTATTAGAATTAGCTACGGGCTGCCTCAGGATTACCTGACAGAGGGTCTAAAGCGGATTCAACAACTCGTTACGGAGATTAGGGATAAATAGGACAACATGCACCGTCCCTCCTGACATCATACTTTAATAAGATCTTCACCCACGAGGTCTTCTCTCTGCTTCTCCGGGAAAAGCTCATCGGCCTTCCCTTTGTGCAGAAAATTCTCCGCTGGCGCTACACAGGCTTCAACGTCCACAGCAAGGTCAGGGCTCAGACCAAGGGAGAGGAAGAGAGAGTCGGCAAAGCCAAAAACGAAATTCTTATAGACTTCCGGCTTGTTTTGCATATATGAGGATTTTATCAGCTTGAAGTTTAGTTAATAAATATTCAGTTATGCAGCATATATTGCTATAGTATGCCTTCGATTCCGCTCAGGCTGACATTCCTTGTCACATAGAGCGGAATAGAAATGTGATTTTGTAAAAAACTAACTCAAATGGATTTCCAAGTATATGCTTTTACTTGATAAAAAGGAGAAAAGAGAAATGAAGAAAAAATTAACAGTTGTGATTGTGGCTCTAACAATTGTATTTTGCCTGACACAAGCTCCAGGCAGCCAGGAAACAGACTATTGTGATTGCATAAAAGAGGCCTGCACCTCTTTTGCAGCAGGTCCAAATGCTACGGTAGACGGTTACTCAATGAGCGGCCACACATGCGATGGCAATTGTGATTTTACATTAACTGTTGTGCCCGGCAAAAAGCATAAACCGGGAGAAAACGTGCGTATCGATTACCCTGGTTTGCCTGGAGGTTTTAAACATGTTGTTTATGGTGAAACAGAGATCCCTCAAGTTCCGGAAACGTATACTTTTTTTATGACTGAATGTCCAATTGCAAATGAACATCAAGTTTTTTTTGGTGAGAATACATGTGGGACCAGAAAAGAATTATGTGATCTTCCTCCTGGTACGGCAAAAATAGATTATACCCAGGCTGCGGCACTTGGTTTGCAAAGGGGGAAAACAGCACGGGAAGCAATTCTAGCATCTGGAAAACTGATTGAGAAATATGGATTGAAAGGTCTGGGTAGATCCGGAGAGAGTTTTTTGGTGTCTGACCCTAATGAAGCCTGGTGTTTTGAAATTGTTGGGGAGTCCACTTTTTGGGTAGCGCAGCGAATTCCGGATGATCATGTTTGTCCACATGCAAATCGTATGAGAATTGGTGAAGTAGATCCGGACGATAAAGATAATTTCATGATGTCGCCCAATCTTATTCAAAATGCCATAGATAAGGGATTCTATGATCCCGAAAAAGATGGGCCGTTCAATTTTGCCAAGGTTTATAGTGGCAATCAATCCAGAGGTAATAAAATTCGAGAATGGAGAATGTTTAGTCTGCTGTGTCCATCAAAAGAATGGGATATTGATCAGGAGTTTCCTTTTTCAGTAAAACCTGATGAAAAAATCACAACAAGATGGTGGATCGAAAATGTTTGGCGGGATCATCTGGAAGGCACTCCTTATGATCGAACAAAAGGAATGGCTGCTGGACCCTTTCATAATCCCGGACGTTTCCGAATTTCTGGGTTATATTCAGAGCGCAGTATTTGTACTGCCGGTTCTGGTTATACATGGGTTTCACAGGCGCGGAGTCAACTTCCTGATTGTATTGGTGGAGTGATCTGGTTTGGTGTGGATTGCCCGCGCTCCACTTGCTATGTGCCCTTTTATGTAGGAATCTCCCAGACGCCCGAATCGTGGCAGAAAGGCGACTTTACCAGATTTGATCCGGAATCTCCAAGATGGTATTTCCAGGCTCTAGATACTTTTTCAGGGTTAAGATATAGCGATATAAATGCTGATATCAGAAGAGTCTTTGGCGCAATTGAAGAAAATCAGTTCACTAAACAAGCTGATATTGAAAAAATCGCCCAGGAATTGTATAAATCAAATCCCAAATTAGCAAAAGAATATTTAACCACTTATTCCACAACCTGTGCAATAAAAGCAGAAAAAGCCGCTAAGGAATTGTTCTTTCATTTGATTGCAAAATACTCTGATGGAAGGCCTAGGGCAAATATCAGTGAAGAATGGTTGGAGATTTTAAAAAAGTAGTCCATTTGTCCATAAAATAGGACAGAAAAAGTTCGAAAAAATCATATGTTAGGGAGGGGAGTAAGTTTGAAAAAACATACAATCATACTTGCAATTCCCGTATAAGATAAGAATTTGGTTTTTGAAATTGCCGTACGTAATTCACATTTTTATCCAATTTCTGCCCTCTGACATCCCTTACAACCTATATTATAGAGAGACCTTGTGGTCAAAGACCAATAAGTCGGGAGAAAAGATATATTCACAAAGAACATTAAAAAGAAAGCTCAAAATGACAGAGACTTCATCCCATCAATTATGAATCACACGATTTCCGATTCTAAGAAATACTCCTGTCTCTCTTCGGCTGCCATCAAGAGTTCCTGCTGTAAATGTTGTGGAGGGGGAGGCCGTTCAGCCCGTAGTAACCAATCATCACCTGACCTCTGTCAGGGATGTGAGAGGTGACTCTGGCGATAAACTCCAGATAATATTCCTAATTCATAACATTTTATCTGCAGCGAAATCTAATACAAGTTATTGGTATTCCGCTTTGATGCTAATTAAATTAATATAATAACAAGTTATAACCGTAATCCGGATTTTCATCATTCTGAACCTGGGGCCAATTCAGTTGCATGTGAACGGTAACATTCCCATTTAGAATTCCTGAACAAATAAACGTCGAGAAACCTGATTCTATGACCAAACTCTTCTCCCATATATCTTCCATGTACTATACCTATTCCAGATATAAGTCCGACATCACCAATAACATCAATATTTAATTCTTCAGTATCAAATTTATCAAGTTTTACTCCGCCTGGTTTGTAAAATTGAAAGATTAGATCTCGTTTTTCCACTCCGCCCAACCTTTTGAGGGGACAAACGGTTGGAAGAGCGTTTCAAATGGGACCGGTCATCAACAAATTCGTTGTTTAGCTGGATTCATCCCCTGATTTATCACCAGATAATTGATGTAATTTCAATACTGAATCAAAGGCTCTTTTATAAAACCTCCCGATGGGTATGACTTCCTCCTGAATGTGTAGTTTGTTCCCTTCAATCCTGTCGATCTTGGGCAGCGAGACGATATACGATTTATGGACCCTTATAAAATCTGTGCCTGACAGATTCTCCTCAATGGTCTTCATTGTCTCTGAAATAAGGATCACCTTTTTTTGGGTGTGAACCTTTACAAAATTTCCATAGCCTTCAATATACTTGATATCCGACAGTTTGATTTTGTGCTCGATATTATCACATTTGAGAAAAACCACATCATCCCGGTCCTTTTTCCGGGTGACCGGACTTTCCGGCCTCTTCCCTTTAAATCGTTCATGAACTCTATTGATGGCTTTCAGGAATCTGTCGTAGGCAATGGGTTTCAAAAGATAGTCCACTACCGCGAATTCATAACCTTCCAGTGCGTATTCGGAATAGGCTGTAGTGATGATGACCAACGGCGGATTGGCCAGCGTTTTCAGGAACTCCATTCCCGTAAGCCCGGGCATCTCGATGTCCAGGAATATCAGGTCAACCGTGTTTTCATGGAGATAAGCGGTGGCTTCGACAGCGTTACGGCATTTGCTCGCAAGTTCTAACGTAGGAAAGGAATGGATGTATTTTTCCAGAACCTTTTGGGCTAGAGGCTCGTCATCAACGATCATGCATTGAATCTTCATGGTTTTAAATTTAAGAGCAGTTCGACACAGTAACTTTCCAGATTATCAGCAATATGCAATTGATGCTTGTCCGGATAAAGCAAGGATATCCTTCTCTTCACATTTTCCAGTCCCATACCCGGCATTTCCGTTTTATCCCTGGATTCCGGTTGAGGCTTGCTATTTTTGACCTGGAAATGCAGATTTTTTCTCTCCATGGTGAGGCTGACATAAACATAACCATCTCCGATCGATGAACTCAGTCCGTGCTTAAAGCTGTTGTCGACGAAAGGGATTAGGAGCATAGGGGCGACGCAGTGTGGCTTCAAATCACCTTTCACAGATACTCGAATATCCGTTTTTTCCGAGATCCGGAGCTTCTCGAGAGAGATATAACTCTTTAAAAACTGAACCTCATCCTCCAGAGGGACCGTCTTTTTATTGCTGCTGTCCAGGACATAACGCATAAGATCGGAGAGTTTCAGGACGACATCGGGAACCTGGTCGGATTTCTCTAGACTCAGGGCATAAAGGCTGTTTAACGTGTTGAAAAAGAAGTGTGGATTGACCTGTGATTTCAGTAGAGCCAGCTCTGTCTGCACCTGTTTGAACCTGTCTTCCTGGAAGCGGTACTGTTTCGTGATGCCTTCTTTGAAGTATTTCATTGCCGTGGTGAGAACAACAAAGAACAATGCCAATGGAATGCCAGAAATATGCGAGTCCGGATCATTGACAATGAAATAAAAAAAACGCTCGAAAAAGAATCCGCATAGCACAAGAATGAAGATCAGCGAGATCGCATAATAGATATATTTTCGTTTCTCAAAGAACAGCCTCATTGATAAGAAATGCAGATAAACAGGGATTGGGGCCGGGACAATGATAAAGGTCGCAATCATCAAGGCTGTTTCAAAGTTCTCGATAAATAAAACGGTTAAAAAAAAGGGTATGAATGCGCTAATCCAGAAGACAAGATGACGCAGTATGAGTGAACTCTGCCAGATCTTTTTTATTGCCATGCCCAGACGTCCGAACATGTATCCAATATACGGACGCTCCCGGGAAAAATCAATTTTTAAATGCCGAAAGGTCTTTGCATTCCTATAAACGGTGTTTGTCATTGAATCAGAAACGATTGTCATTATCGGCTTTCACTCGAGTCAGGATTGCCTTATATTCTGGAATATCCGGTAAGGAATAACATCCTATGAAACAATTCATCTGTAAAGGAGAAAGGAAATGAGGCAAAAAAAATCTTTCTTGAGGACGGAATTTAACTTTCTGTTTGCATTATTGTTACTTGCCGTTTTCCAGTGCGGGCAGTCTGAACAACTCAAACCTGATCAAGACGAAGGGAACATTGATCAGATCTCAAAGAAATCGCTGGAGGAACTGAGTCTAGCGCTCGAAAACAAAATGAAGGAATACCGGATACCGGGTTTATCCATAGTTGTAGTCAAAGGCGATGAAGTCCTCATGAGTAAGGGACTGGGATGGACCGATATGGAAAAGAGAATCGCTGTCACAGAGACGACCGTGTTCCCCATCGGCTCGAGTTCAAAACCCCTGACAGCCACACTCGTATCCATGCTGGTTTCGGATGGGACCTTGGATTGGGATGATCCGGTCACAAAGTATCTGCCGTATTTCCATCTCAAAATAAAAAGCAGCACCCCAGAAGATCAGGTGACGCTTCGTGACCTGCTTTCCCACCGTACGGGTTTTTTTCACATGGAATTGATCCAGAAAGCCATCAACTGGGGGCAGGATCCCGATTGGGATTTGAAGAGCGACCCGATACGCACCTCGCGTCAGGCTCTATTGAAGGCCGCGGCCGCATTCGAGGCAAAGGATTTCTTCCGGACAAAGAACAACTACAGCAATATCAGCATGGTCGCCGCCGCAGAAGCTTCGGGTAAAGCGGCGGATTTGGAGTGGGATGCACTCATGAAAAAAAGAGTGTTTGAACCCCTTGGCATGACAAACACCACCACCTCGATCACCCAGATCAAGGACTCCCCCAATCTGGCAAAGGGCTATTTAAAAGGGAAAGATGATTGTCTACCGGCTATACTTTTAAACATGGATGTTGTTTCACCCGCGGGCGGCATCAACTCCTGTGCCCGGGACATGGCGAATTTCCTGAGACTATTATTGAATGGAGGTGTTTACAAAGGGAAGCGATTGATCGATAGAGCTGAAATTGAAGAGATGTGGAAGACACAGATCGAAGGAGCCTTGATACCCGGGTCAAGTTATGGACTAGGCT
The DNA here is from genome assembly GCA_964606185.1 of uncultured Eubacteriales bacterium. GTDB lineage: Bacteria > Acidobacteriota > Aminicenantia > Aminicenantales > Aminicenantaceae > SOIA01. The sequence goes on along the minus strand of CAZSGR010000056.1, from coordinate 9,084 downwards.
GGTTTATTCGATCCTGGAACGGACATCCGGTTGTGGAGCATGCGGGAAACAGTCTGGGGTATACAGCCAATATTGCGCTTATACCTGAGCTCAGCATCGGTTATGTGATGATGTCTAACGTCATGCCGACTCCGATCCTGGAAACGATCAATGAAATCGTATGGGAAACGCTGGGACTGAAATAGCGATGAATATATTGTTATAGCTAGATGAGTTTGGAGCCATTTCAACGGTTGTGGCGAGAATTATAAAAATTTCCTTTTTGTGCTTGCGAGAAATTTGCCGCAAGCCCAAAAAGGAAAATTCTATCTTATAGAGAACCTCCCCTCTATACACTATTCATTCGTAGCGGAGGGAATCGGCAGGATTTGCCCGGGCTGCCCGGACAGATTGAAATCCCACCGTGGCTAAGGCAATGAGTAAGGCCGCAATCCCTGCGGCTATAAACACCAGCCAGCTGACTCCGACTCTGTAGGGAAAGTTCTTCAGCCATTCGTGCATGGCGTAATAGGCTGCAGGCCAGGCAAAGAGATTCGCCACAACGACCAGTTTCACGAAATCTCTCGTTAAACGAAGAGTGATGTTGGGTACCGAAGCTCCGACAACTCTGCGGATTCCGATCTCTTTGGTCCTCTGCTTGGTCGTATAGCTGGAGAGTCCAAAAAGTCCCAGACAGGCGATAAAAATACCGATTACAGCCAGATACAAAATAACTCGTCCGGCTTTCTGTTCTTCCAGGTACATTTGATAATAACAATTTAGGGTGAGCTTATGAAGTGATTCTTGTGTTTAATATGGGGAATACGGGACTAAGCATCATCAGCAGGGATAAGAGCCTTTCACAGGGGCGGTTTATGACAGTATCTGATGAACTCGGCAGGAGGTTGACACAAAGTTCAGTTTTCAGGTGATACCGGAACTTCAGAAAGGTTCAAAAACCATTGGACTGACAGCTCGCGCATATGGGGTCCATTCATTGCCATCTCTGCTTGCCTGGTCTTATTGTACGCAAATCATAGCCTGGGGAATGTCAGGATTGGTCTAAATTTAGTTGAAACGAAACACCCGGAGCCCTATCATTGATGCTCGATTAGTCTTATTAGGAGCGATACGGTTATTTTTTGCGCGCGATCATGCGGACCAGTTCTGCGGGGGGACCGCCCCAATCGCCCTGCCACACGCACTCCTCGTATTTCTGGATGTGAAAGATAAGAATTTCCTTTTTGGGCTTGCGACGAATCCCTCACAATTTTTTCTAATTACCGCCCACTTACCTACTGAAATAAGACTATCACATCCAAAACGGAGAGGTCAATGACTCAAAACGCGTGACAAATCCCCCGAAATCTCCTCACCATCGAGTTTTAGTTAAACTCCTCCCTTGAATCGGCAAAAAACAGCCACAGAGGCCCTTAAAAATACTCCCCGCTCTCCTCGGCTGCCATCAGGAGTTCCTGCTGAACATGATGAGGCGGAGGCGGCCGTTCGGCTTCAAAGGTAAGCTCGAGATGACGGATGATCCTGTCAATCGACTTCGGTTCTTCGATAAAAGAGATGAAAAGTACCTTCATTTGGTTGATTCAGAGCAGTAAATCCTTTTTATTCAAATAAGCAAATAAAATCCCCAAAAAGCGATAAATTTTTCAATTCCAGTTGCACTTGATATTAGTTGTGGGCGGTTAGCTCAATTGGGAGAGAGATAGTCTCCTGCTATCCGGTCATACGGGATGTAGTTGGGATCATCATACTACCTTATCTTTTTTGGAATTTTTGGCTGCCTGGATTGTATATATGGTGGAAGGTCAGGTTAGGTATGAGTAAGGAGAGCCCATGAACATCTTCAAAAGGGTCACTGGAACAGTCCTCGTGATGTTGACTTTCGTCCTGGTTGCGGCTCCGTTTGACTGCGATTTGGATGTTTACATACGCGTGTTTAAAATCCCCAGAATACAGAGTTGGGAAACGAAACTGTCTGATGAGAAAGGGGAAATCACCACCATCAAAGTTGAGGGCGATTTGACGGCTGTTTTCCCTGACGGAGTTGTCTTTCTCCAAACCGAACTGGCACATACGGCATCAGATTCTGCAGTTATCCAGGCAATCCGAGACCGGATTTTTTTCGGTGGAAATAACGTCAAAGACACGAGGACATCTATAGTCGATCTCAAAAATGTCTATTTGCGACTCGAAAAGTCACATTCATCCGAAGAACTTCGATTTGAAAAAGAGATTTCTCCCCAATCTCAGGAAAATTATAGGATTATAGCCAGTGTAAAATCCGTGGAAATAGATGAGATCATCATGAAGATCCGCTTCGATTCTGGCTGGAGTACGTTCGGTGGCAGCATGGGAGTCGGTATGACGGGTACCATTTTTAATCAAACCGTGGCTTTGCCTGAACATAAAATCCTTTTGATCGGCTTTCCCTCTCATGATAAAGGTCTGCGTGGGACGGTCTTCTGGCTGGCCATCAGCGTGATTAATAATGAGGGACAGAAAGCTGTATGAAGAGAGTATTCTCCACATAATTTTCTTTTAGGAAACACTCCAAATCTCTCATCGTCTTTCTTTTTTTTCACCCACAGTGATCCTGCCATGAGAGCACCGCGTAACTTTTTTTTGATACTTCGGTATAAATATAGTGAGGGACATTAAAGTAAAAGGAAGAAAAATGCGAAGAAAAGTTATCAAACCCTTTCTGATAATTATCAGCCTCTGCCTCATAACCGCTTTTTTCAGTGGTTCTTTATGCTTCGGATACTCTCCACAGGATGGTAAACATCAGGTTTCCGAGGAAGAATTCGTCCAATGGGTAAAGGAGCGGGCTATCCATCTTGATACAGTGGACTGGAAAAACATTGATTTGGCGATGCTGTCTCCGTTAGATAAGGAGATTGAAGGAAAACGAGTGGTCTACTTAGGAGAGCCCGACCATTTCATCCATGAAAAATTTGATTTCCAGCTTAACCTAGTTCGGTATCTGTTTGAACGAGGATTTCGTTTTGTAGGATTGGAAATGGGGATATTCGGCGGAAGACTGATCGACGCCTATTTGGAGACCGGAGACTCCTCTTGTTTAGATTTGAACAGACTGTTCGGGGATAAAGGATATGTGCGGGAAGACAGGGATGATACTCCGCGAGGATTTCCAGCCTTAAAAAATCCAGATTACAGGAAGAGCCAATTATCAGAAGTGAAATGGTTTCTGGAGCAGCTTCGAAAGTTGAATGAGGGACTCAAGCCCGGGGATAAAAGACTTCACTGGTTTGGATTTGATGTTGATATCATATCGGGAATCGGATACCAGGATATACGAATGAGGCTGAAGAGTCACGCTTCCCATGAGGTAATCCGGGAAATACTTAAAAGAACTGACCTTGTCCACGGAGAATCCGTCCTTGAAGAGGCAGCAAGGATCGGCGATTTAATAAGATATGTGGATAACAGTGAAGACCTCGTCACCTCTATTATAGGGAAACGGGAGTATACTTTACTTGCCCGAGATCTCAGGAGTATCAGAGATGGATTAATTTTTTTGGATGCTTTTAAAAAAGTTCCGTCCCCGGAGTGGGGGCCTGCTCTCCGTGAGAGGGAAAAAACCATCTTTCGTCAGATGGACGAACTCCTCGAAGATTTAAACAAGGATGACAAGATAATCCTGATAGGACACAACATGCATCTGAGTAAAGATTATACGAAGGTGTGGATGAGATCAGGCCCCATGTGGCCATCAATCGGTACCCATATGGTACGCCGTCTCCCCGGACAGATCTATTCCATCTGGATGCTCTATGATTACGGCAGACATGGCAATATGTGGAACGAATCCTTTTACGAAGATGTCCCCAGCCATCCGCTGAGAGTTGAACGTCTGTTCACGAAAGCCGGTTTGCGCTTTATCCTTCCCTTTCATAGTCAGGATCAACAGGAGCAGTATCTGGAAGAAGATCGAAATTTCGTCGTAAACGGAAGTCTTGCCCATGGCTTCATCAAGAGCCAAGCGGATGCGATATTTTTTGTATCTGAAGTGACGCCAATACGGGAGAGATAAAAGACATAATGAAGGGGCTTTGTGTAAATGTCGTCAAATAATCAATTTCGCGCCATTTTGTTCAAAGGCACTTTTACACAGCCTGCTTTTTTGCATTTTCAACTTCAGGGAAGAAAGCAAGTTCAAAGCCTGTTGTTATACAACATTAAATCCTATACCTAATATTTTACAAATTTACCATTTTTATAAAATACTTCACCATCTACAAGGATTTCTCCTTCTGACATATCACATAACATATCCCAATGGATTGCTGATACGTTTGTACCACCGATTTCTGGAAAACCATGATCCACAGCAATGTGGATTGTGCCACCGATTTTTTCATCATATAACATGTTCTTTGTAAAACGTTTAATACCGTAATTTCCCGATACCCAATTCACCGACCCTCCTTGCACCATCATCTGAATTGAGTATTTCAGTCAAAAAAGCTTGTCCTTTGGAAGCTTTCTCTCTGATTACTTTTCCATTCTCAAACCATAACTCAATGTCAATAATCTCATGATTCTCAAAGATCGCGGGATAGCTGAAGCGAACCCATCCATTTGTTGAGTTCTCAACAGGGGAGGTGTATATTTCACCACCAGGGAAATTCAGTTTGCCATCATCATTTATAAACGATCTGTCTTTGATAGACATCTTCAAATCAATATTGGGACCATGGAGTGATACTTTAAATCCCCGAAGGAAAGAGTCTAAGTTCCTATAATATTTACTGGCATGGTGAAACGACCACCTTCGAGAGATACCCGGGATCGTGGATGACCCAAAGGTCGATCTTACGGTCGCATTTCTCCTCAGGCCAGTCATCGGGGTATTTGATTGTCAGTGCTCGCGGAAAACCCCCTAACTCAAGAATATCTGAATATTGGCCGTTTCCCAGTTCACTGGACGCCAAGGTGATAACACCACCGATTTGATGTCCACTGATGATATACGCGAAGGCAAGCATCGAACGATAGGCTACCAGGTCGACCAGGTGATATTCTGCATAGTCCTCTAGTTCAGCGAGGAGATAAGATTCGATTTGTATCAGCGACGTGGGGTCAATCCTGACTAGTTTCATCCCGATGACACTGTTGCCGCCAGCGACGAAGATATCCCCACCGATCCGATCCACGTGTATTGAAAGCGCGACATCACAGAAACCGTCGAGTTCCGTCAATTCTATCTTTTGCCAGCTAACATCCAGATGTTTTTTCGTTATAAGATAATTTCGACATCCGCTGCCTGTTATCTCACGGGCTAACACATAGAAATCCTCATCAGGGCTGGTATCAACATCCAGATAGATGTAATCTTTCCATTCGCTCTCTTCTGGTAAAGATGTGCCCGGAGAGAGGATAAACGCGTAAGCCTGCCAACCCGTATGTCCGTCAAACCAAACCGTATCCCTGAAAAGTGCATGTTTATATTCGTTGTAGGAATACAGTGCCCAGTAGATGAAAGACTGGCTTCCAGCATTTGTCCAGTTCAAGGCAAGAGCAGTCGGATCATATAGCTTGTCAATGCTTCTGGTGATTTTGTTTCCATCCAAGTCAAACACATGATAGTTCCCCCCGGGATCAGTGATCAATCCGGTAATGCCAAGGGAGTTTTCTACAACGAGTGCATCTGATGTACTCCATTTACCTTGGCCTATGTCGACATCATAGCTCTCGATGGCGCCAAAAAAGAACACGCCGAAGTCTTTATTGGGATCGCACGTGATCATCAGCGCAGCGCAAAGCATGATGACAAACGCTCGAGTTTTAAACTTGAGTAATTTCATGGGCACCTCCGTTCATTGATAGGAAATTTTTAACCCACTTCTAACAGGGAATGATTTTTAAGAAATTACTTTTGGATTTTGTCAAAAACCCTTCACAATTTTCCTCAAATTCTACCCGCTAATACGCTGGAATTAACATATCATATGAAGAGAAATGCAGTCAACTGTGTAATCACTATTAATAATATGTTCACTATTGACCTGCCCCCCTCAGATCGATCCAGTCTTTGAGTTATAATTGAGCTGGATTGAACCTGCCCCCATCTTTGCCGCCTTAGAGCAAGACTGTTGTATCATCCACTGGCTACTTACTCGTTAAGGATGCAAGAAATGTTATTCAAGATGATCTCTTCCTCCTCAAGATTCCCCAGTAGCTGGGCGGCTTGTAGCGCTTGTCTGTAGTACATAAGCGCTTCATCCAATCGAGATTTGCGGCGAAAATTCATAGCAATATTATTTAGGGCCGCAATAGTTCCTTTTAGACTTCCAAGTTGATCCGCGAGGACAAGCGACTGGCGGTGATAAGCTAAAGCTCCATCCAAATCCCCTAGCTCAAACAGACACAGGCCAATGTTGTTCAAAATTGTGGATTTTCCCTGCTTATCAACCATCGATTCCACAACCGAAAGGGCTCGCTCATATGTCTCTAGTGCCTCTTCAAAGCGGCTTTGGTCGAAAAAGAGGCGGCCGATGTTATTAAGAGATTGCGACTTTAGTTCCGGAGATCCCAGATTTTCGGCAATCTCATGGGCCTTCTGATAGTTTTCTAGTGCGCCTTTGTGATCCTTTTTACGATGGCAGAGCCGGCCCATAGAATTAAATATCGACACCATGAGCTGCCTTCCTCTTCTGCTCTCAATCGGCAGCATGACCAACGCAGTTGCATAGGCTTCAAGACTTTTATCCAGAACATGACAGTCTTCGAAAATCTCAGCGGCGAGCAACCACCTTTGAAAGTCAGAGATTTTTAAATAAGATGGAAATGAGAACTTGCCACTATCATCTGGGACTGAACGCTTTGTAAATGAGCAATCGCCTAAATATTGCTTTGATAGCCATTCTACTAGCTGACCTGTATCAACTTTGATGCGGATGAGTTTTGATGAGTGACGTGCTCTATATTTGATGAATCTTAAGAGATTTTGGCCAACACGGTCCCCCTTTGGAATCTTCGTAGGACCCGCCTGGGATTCTTCATGACAAACGACCTCAATGCGAGCTTGCTCCAGAGCACGCTTCGAATCATGGTCAATCCACAGGATGCGCTTGGTGCTTTCAACGTTCCATAGGGTAGGCAAGACATCGAAGTCATCGAGACCTGAATATCCTAAGACTATAAGATCGTACCTGCAAAGATAGAATTGCATGACTTGGCGTTTCCATGGTTCCAACTGGAACATTGCACCTTTGCCTTGTGTGATTTGTGTAAGAGTTGCCTGCAAAGATTCCCGACAATGCATTTGCCAATGGACATCAAATATAGACCCATGCAACTTGTATACGCAATACTGGTCTGGTTCAAATTTCATCTCCCAATCTATTTTATGGATAACCGGGAGGACTTTTTTTTGTGGAATACCGGCATTCAGAAGCGCATTTTCAATCAAGCTGTCAAAGTTAGTGGTAAAAACCGGATTCCCTTGGATTATTATCTGTGCTAAGAATTCATGAATTGGGTTTGGTGCTCCCAATGTGCCAAAGCCATCCAAAACTTGAAGTGCTAGATCAAAGGATTCCTGAAGGTGCATTAACAATCTTTCAAAGCGCAAAAAATCGCCAGGACTCCGTATGCCTTCCCGTGATGGATCCATTAGAGCCAGGATATCCTTGTGAACTTCTGGAGGTAGCACATATTTAAGCAGCGCTTTGGTGAACTGATACCCAGTGGGAAAGCATGTAGGTGGATTGCACGAAATGCCCGAACCTACCAAAAAGCATAACTTTTCCTTACTATAAAACAAGGAATCCAATGTAACTTCTTGATGTGCTAGCCTCCAATACAACAGTTCTTTCATCGAATGATTTAATTTCCCATTTTCTGAACTACAATGTGTGCTAGTTCGTCCACTAAGGCGCTTATGTCTTTTTCTTAATCTCTTCAAGGGTTTCGCTTTTTGGATAGATTGTAACTCGCGTTTTACCCAATTTCCTGAAACATTCAATAGCCTCATCTCGCTCTTTGGCGGACATGTTCCCACCAATTACCAAGTTCGCTTCGCCGGATTCGTTTATGACGAATATTTTCCACAGTATTCGTTGTGTAGAAACATTATCTACCAACGCCATCTTGGCAAATGATAATCCCATTAGTGCATCTACGGCAACCTGCCACGATTGAAAAGTGAAGACCAATAATGTTGGATTTGGAAGTTGCTTTATCCTATTTATAAAATCTTCCATTTCGGACATTACAATTGCCTCCTATTTATGTCATTGGACAGTGTTAATTCTTATTAACATAATGAACTCTATGATCCAGCCATCGAACAGTACTACCACATGCTTCCAGTTATTCAAGCCTAATAGTTACTATATTAATTGCTTATGATTTGAGAAAAATATGGCTTAAACCCCCTCTAAAAAAGATAAGAATTTCCTTTTTGGGCTTGCGACAAATCTCTCGCAATTTTTTCTAATTACCGCCCACTTACCTACTGAAATAAGATTATCATATCCAAAACGGAGAGGTCAATGACTCAAAACGCGTGACAAATCCCCCGAAATCTCCTCACCATCGAGTTTTAGTTAAACTCCTCCCTTGAATCGGCAAAAAACAGCCACAGAGGCCCTTAAAAATACTCCCCGCTCTCCTCGGCTGCCATCAGGAGTTCCTGCTGAACATGATGAGGCGGAGGCGGCCGTTCGGCTTCAAAGGTAAGCTCGAGATGACGGATGATCCTGTCAATCGACTTCGGTTCTTCGATAAAAGAGATGATTGACATTTTTCCGCCACAGGAGGGACAGGTCAATGGGTCCACTTCATACACCTTGCGGATCATCTCTGCCCAGCCTTTGGAGGGCACAAATGGCTCCTCTTGCTCGATGATCGGAGGATGGGAAGGGGAGGCCATGTTCTTACGCATCTTGCCCCTATGGGCATTGGAATAGAGGCCGTAGTAACGGACCAGACGGCTTTGTATAACACAAATCAGCCGGGGGGTTCCAAAGGGGTATGACCCTTTGGTCGCAGGACAGGGCACACGACCTGGCCGAGAAGGGGAGGCAGGAAGCGAAGACGAAAGTCCATAGCGACCGTTGG
>CAZSGR010000055.1:0-15132 GCA_964606185.1 uncultured Eubacteriales bacterium | reverse complement strand
AATTAATGAAGTTAGGATGATTTTAAATTTCAACCTTGGGACAGCAGTGGGACAGTCCCCTTTTTTAATACTCGATGAATACAGAGTCTTCGCCCAAGAGGTTCTCGATTTTTCTTGTCAAATCTTCTGAAATGATTATCCCTGAAATTTCACCGGCCTGGACGACCATCCGGTAGGAATGAGGAGTTTCAAGCTCGAAAAACACCGGGCAATCCCCTCGGTTCTGGTCCAGCATGTCTTTCAACTCTTCGAAGACGGACGCTTCAATCCCGGGAAGAAAAATTCTCAGAACCACACGTTTCGCCTGCTTCTGGAAGGCTTCGGCCAGGGGCATTATATGGAGGAGGTGAATCCTCCGGCTTTCTCCCTCGCCTAAAAATTTCCCCTTGACCCATACAAGCTGGTCTTCACCGAGAAAGTCATAATATTTCTTGTAGCTTTCCGGGAAAGCCACGACCTCTATCCGGCCGCTCATATCCTCCAGGATAAAAGTGGCCATCCGTTCATCTTTCCTGGTTTTGAGCGGTTTGATAGAGGATATGATTCCCGCGACTTTAATCTCTCTGTTGAAATCTTTCTCATCATCCAGCTGGTTTATAGGATGAGAGACAAGCCGCTTCAATTGCTTTCCGAATTCAGCCAGTGGATGGCCCGTGATATAAAATCCCAAGGCATCCTTCTCGTAGGAAAGGGAGAGAGATTTATCCCACTCCGGCATTTCCTTCACCTCGGCTGGAATTTCCGGGGGTTCGATTTGCCCCCTGCCAAAAAGGAAGTTCTGTTTGGAGGCCTTGTTCTTTTGAATCTCATGGGCATATGCAATCATAATATCAATCAGGTGAAACAGCTGCGATCTTTTCCACCCCAATGAGTCAAACGCCCCGGCTTTGATCAAGCTCTCGATCACTTTGCGGTTCATAACTTTCGGGTCAGCCCCTTCACAGATATCAAAGGGGGATGTAAATTTCCCCCGCTTCTTCCTCGCTTCCAATAAGGCCTGGACCGAACTTTCCCCCACATTTTTTACCGCCGAAAGACCGAAGCGGATGGCATTTTTGAGTCCAGTAAAATTGAAATCGCTCTCGTTGATATCCGGAGGAAGAACCTTGATTCCCATCCCCTGAGCCTCATTGATATACTTGACTACCTGAGGAGTTTCCCCTCTCTCTGCTTCCGATGTCAGCAGCGCAGCCAGAAAATTCACGGGATAATGGGCCTTTAAATACGCGGTGCGGTAGGCCAGGTACGCGTAGGCAGCGCTGTGGGATTTATTGAAGCCGTAGCCCGCAAAATAATTGATCTGGTCGAAGATCTTGTTGGCTTTAGCCTGGCTGAGACCTTTCTTCTTCGCTCCCTGCACAAACCTCTGCTTCTGGGCTTTCATCATGCCTGTCACTTTCTTGCCCATGGCTTTGCGCAGAATATCGGCTTCGGCCATGGAAAACTCCGCCAGCTCAGTGGCGATCTGCATCACCTGCTCCTGATAAACGATCAGGCCCTGGGTTTCCTTCAGTATCGGCTCGAGCTCCGGAGTTTCATAACTGATCCGGTCAGGGTGGTTCTTGCATTTGATGAACTCATCCGTCATTCCGCTCTTGAGAGGGCCCGGCCGGTAGAGAGCGTTCAAAGCGATCAGGTCGCGGAAGCTTTCGGGCTTAAAATTCCGCAGCAGGTCCTTCATGCCCGGGCTCTCAAACTGAAAGACCCCGTCCGTATTCCCAGATTTGAAGACCTCAAACGTTTTCTCGTCATCCAGCGGGATATTCTTCAGCTCTATCTTCTCGCCAGTCTCTTTCTCCACGAGCTCCACCGTATCCTTGATGACAGTGAGGTTGCGCAGACCAAGGAGGTCCATCTTGAGCAGCCCGATGGCCTCGATATCCTGCATCGGGAACTGAGTGGTAATCTCCCCCCTGACTGACTGATAGAGGGGCATAAATTCCACCAGCGGTTTAGGAGTGATGACGATCCCGGCTGCATGGATCGAGGGATGGCGAACCTGCCCCTCCAGCTTTTGAGCCACAGAAAGGAGGCGAGCGATCTTGGCGTCCTTATCCCTCATTTCCTTCAGTTGGGGGACATTCTTAATGGCTCCTTCGATAGAGGCATCCGGGCCAAAAGGAGGGATCATCTTAGCAATCTTATCCACCTCGGGAAGAGGGACCTCAAGAGCCCTCCCGACATCCCTGACCGAAGCACGGGCAGCCATCGTACCGAAAGTGATGATCTGGCAGACGTTTTCCCGGCCGTATCGATTTGTCACGTAGGAAAGAATTTCATCCCTCCGTCTTGCGCAAAAATCGATGTCAATATCGGGCAGGCTGATTCGATCGGGATTGAGAAACCGTTCGAATAGAAGGCCATACTCCAGAGGGTCAATATCTGTGATCCCCAGGCTGTAGGCCAGCAGACTTCCGGCCACCGAACCCCTTCCAGGCCCCACAGGGATGCCATTGTCTCTGGCCATCTTGATCAGGTCCCAGACAATCAAGAAATACCCCTCAAATCCCATTTCTTTCACAAGTTTGATCTCTCTTTCCAGCCGTTCTTCGTACTCGTCAGGAGTATGGGAAAACTCCTCCTCCCCTTCTTTCCCGGTAATGCCCATCATCTGCGTTTGGAACCCTTCTTTGACTACCTGTTCAAAATGCTCTTCAAGAGATACTCCCTCAGGCGGACTGTACTGCGGAAGGAAATGCTTGGAAGCCGGAAATTCAAAATTGCATTGGGCCGCGATCTTAGCTGTGTTCTGGATAGCTTCCGGAGTTTCGCCGAAAATCTCTATCATTTCAGTGCTCGATTTGAAATAAAATTCTTCTGCCGGAAAGCGAATCCGGTCCTGGTCAGTGACTTTCTTATTGGTCTGGATACAGAGAAGAACATCCTGGATCTCCGCATCTTCCTTGGAAAGGTAGTGAACATCATTCGTGGCCACCAGCGGTAGGCCCAGCTTCTTCGCCAGCTGGACGAGCATCGGGTTGACTTCTTTCTGCTCCTCCATGCCGTGATCCTGGAGTTCGATGTGAAAATCACCCTGTGAAAAAAATGATGCGTATTCCCGGGCAACCTCTTCTGCTTTCTCTTCCTGCCCCAGCCTCAGGAAATGGTTGACTTCTCCCTTCAGGCATCCGGACAGTGCGATTAAGCCATCTCCATGCTGGGCCAGGAGTTCCTTATCTATGCGAGGCCTGTAGTAGAATCCTTCCAAATAGGCCTTAGTGATCAGCTGACAGAGGTTCCTGTATCCCTTTTCATCCTTGACAAGTAAGGTCAGATGAAAATGGGCAGGGTTTCTTTTGTCGACTTTTTTATCAAACCGGCTTTTGGGAGCCACATAGACCTCACAACCCAGAATCGGTTTGACACCCTTTTCCTGGGCCTGCTTGAAAAAACCGACTGCACCAAAAATATTCCCATGGTCAGTCAATGCCACCGCAGGCATTTTATTCTGGTAGGCCGCTTCAACCAGCGCGGCGGTCTTCAAGGCGCCATCCAGGATGCTGTACTCTGAATGGTTATGAAGATGAATAAATGTCAGTTCCATCTCAGGTCACATTCCAATGGGTCGGATCCCAATTTTCTCTATTCACAGCCACTATGTGCAGGGGACCTCCGCAGCCGTCTGCACGGTGCACCCAGGTCCAAAACACAAGTTTCTATTTTATGTATTCTAAACTCCAACCTCAACTAATTTCGCAATAATCGCCCGAAATTATTCGTTTTTTGGTGTTTCGCTCGTTGTGATTCCCTTTTTCTACAAGATGACGGAGCTTCTTTCTGTCGCTCACAGAGCCAGGAGAAACGCCGAGCCGGCTGCTCTTCTCTCTGGCTAATAAGGAAATCTCCGCTTTATTCCCACTCTATTGTTCCCGGAGGCTTGCTGGTGATGTCATACACGACCCGGTTGACTCCTTCCACCTCATTTACGATTCGATTCGATATTAGGGACAAGAGTTTTGTCTCCGCCGGAAACCAATCGGCAGTCATGCCGTCCACACTCTGGACAAGACGGATGACGACCACACTCTGGTAGGTCCGCCGGTCTCCCATGACTCCGACTGACTTTACGGGAAGCAAAACCACAAAGGCCTGCCATAGTCTTTGATAAATGCCCGCCTTTATTATTTCATCTATCAGGATGGCGTCTGCATCCTGCAAGAGTCTGATTCTCTCCGGAGTGATTTCCCCGACTATCCTCACCCCCAGGCCAGGACCGGGAAAAGGATGTTGAATAATGAAATCCCTGTCTACTCCCAGCTCCCCGGCAAGGGCCCGCACCTCATCCTTAAAGAGTTCCCTGAGCGGCTCGATCAGCTTAAAACTCATCCGGGAAGGCAACCCTCCGACGTTGTGGTGAGATTTAATGGAATCCGATGGCCCCCGGACAGGATTGCTTTCAATCACGTCAGGATAAATCGTTCCTTGTGCCAGGAATCCGACGTTCCCAATCCTCGCGGCTTCCTCTTCAAAAATGCGGATAAACGTCTTGCCGATGATTTTTCTCTTTCTCTCGGGAGATATGATACCCTTGAGCTCTTCCAGGAACTGGCTGGCGGCATCGACTCCTATCACATTCAGGGACAACTTTTTTTTGAACTCATCCATCAGCTCCCGGTACTGTCCCTTTCGCAAAAGGCCGTTATCGATAAAGATGCAAAAAAGATTATTCTTTACTGCTTTTTGGACGAGCAGAGAGGTGACGAGAGAATCGACTCCGCCGCTGAGCCCACAGATGACTTTTTCTTTTCCGGCGACCTGGCGAATCTCCTTGACCTTGCGTTCAATGAATGAACCCATCTTCCATTCAGGGCGCAATCCTGAGATAGAGAAAAGAAAATTCGACAGGAACTTCATTCCCTGCTTGGTGTGTACCACTTCGGGATGGAACTGGACACCAAAAAACTTCTTCTCCCGTTCTTCCATCACAGCCACACCACAATGAGCTGTCTTCCCGGACACGATAAAACCTGGAGGAACTTTTTCGACCCTGTCCCCATGGCTCATCCAGACCTGGCCCCCATTATTGATTCCTGAGAGCAGCCCTTTTCTTTCCAGAACGTTCAAAGAGGCAAAGCCGTATTCCCTTTTCTGTGAAGGAACCACTTTCCCTTTAAGAAGATAAGCCATCAGCTGCAATCCGTAACAGATGGCCAGAACAGGAATCCCCATCTCGAATATTTCTTTTGAAATCTGCGGGGCATTTTTTCCGTAGACGCTCTGGGGGCCTCCGGAGAGGACGATGGCATCAGGTTTTTCTCTTTTCAACCTGGAAAGACGAATGCTGAAAGGAAAAATCTCAGAGAAAACTCCCAATTCTCGTATCTTTCTGGCAATAAGCTGTGTGTACTGGGAGCCAAAATCCAGGACTACGACCTTATTCATGAAAAGATTTTAGCACAAAAATGGGAGCCGTTCTATTTTTTGAATAGATTTGGGATCAGGCCTTAGTCACTTCAGTAAATTTGGGGTTAGACTTTCGTAAATTAAGTAAGATGTCGCTCCATCCACCCCTGAATACTCTTCTCAGTTAGCTAAGTTACATCTACCCACACTAAATGGAAGAGAATCCCTTACATTAACTGAGTGACTGAGGTCTGATCCCAAATTGCTGGTGTTGACAATGAAACGGATAGAAAATAAAATTAAAAATAAACTCACCCTTAGTGGTGAGAAAATGGGGGGGAAATCATCCTTTAATTCACCCTTAAAGGCTATTGAATAGGAGAAGGCTTTTATATTAATTATTACCCAAAAAGATTTTATAATTATAAAGGTTTAGGGATAGATTTCTCGCACAGGGAACAAACCATGAAATCAGAAGAGGAACACATGAAAAACAAAAAAAACATATCTATAGTCTGCTCAATCCTGCTTTTTTTATCTTTCACAACAGCCTCCTTTTCAAAGGAAACCGACATTTTTGCTCGGGTGAACATTCTGGAGCAAATCATCATCTCCAAAGAGACCAACACATTAGAAGTGAAGATTCTGTTAAACCGGTACACAACAAGCGACTATCTTAAGCTCTCTGAGCCTAATCGCATAGTTATCGATTTTTTTGAAACGGAAAACATCTCGGCCTCGCGCCAAATTGATGTCAATGATTTTGGGATCATCTCCGTCAGGGCCGGTATGTATAAGACCGATACAGCAAGAGTTGTCTTCGACCTAGGGCAAACAATCCCTTTCTATAAAGTCGAAGCCATCCAGGACGGCGTGAGAGTCCTGTTCTGGTTAGAAGAAGTCACTGAGGTGAAAAAGGAAGAGGGTATCAGTGAAAAAATTCAAGTGAAAGACGCTGCCGGTTATCTTAAGGTCGAGCCGGCCAAAGCCAACCAGGATGATCCCATATTTATAGATATGAGCGAATCCCGGAATGCCGAGTCCATGGAAGTCGATGTTTTCAATGCAGAAGGCGACAAAATCGACACCATTCGGCTGACTCCCGAGTCTTCCACAAGTGAGATAAAACTGGAAACACCCGGAGCGTATATCTTCAAGGGGAAAGCATACAACAGTGAAGGAAAGCCATCGGAAAACTCTTGTGAAGCTAGAGTGCAGATTAATTATCCTCCTATCTGCAAGCTGGATTACCTCTATTATGAAGATTACACGGGAGAGCCTTTCATCCTCGATGCGTCCGCTTCCACTGATCCGGATGGTGAAGTGGTCAAAGCTCATTTTAAGGCAACTGATGAATCACTGAATTTGCTCGATAGTTTCACAGCTAACAAAAAGCCACTTCTCTGGAACAAAGTCTTTGAAAAGGAAGGCATTTACTCCATACCCGTAGTGGTTGCGGATGACTCCGGGGCTGTTTCCGAACCTGTCCAGGTTCAAGTCGCGGTGAACAGAAAAAGAGTCTTTTTAATGATCGACGGAGGCACATTATTCGCCCGGGGGAGTCCTTACGGAGGATATGCGGTTTCACGGCTTGGCTTGGCCATCAAGATTGCTCCTCGTGCTCTAGACTTCATCCTCTCAGGAGGAGCCGGACAAGTCCTTATCAACGATCCCTGGAAATCTTTCTTTACGGCGAACATGCTTCTCAACGCGCACGTCGGCCCTGCCTTCATGGGTGTGGGTGCGGGCATCACGACAAAAATAAGAGAAGACAGGAATCCGGATGGAGAGCTCATCGCCAATGTTGGCTTCGAGTTAACCGGAAAACACCAAATCAGACGTTCTTTCTTTCTTGAGGTCCGCGGGCCTGTCGGAAAAGGCCGGGTTTTTTCGGAACATCACAAACTGATGGTAGGCTTCAGGTTTCTTTTATAAGCTCAAGAAAACTCCACACGGCATAAACGGAGACCGAGGAAAAGTCTTTAGCATCTTTGGGAAATTCCAAATATCGAGTTCTGCCCTCTCTTTAACTTAGCGGGCTTATCAAGACAGCAATCCTCTCATAAAGGCTAATAAAAAGGAATGAGTGATATCGGATTATCTTTTTCCCAAATGAGTAAAAAAAACCCGGTCAACTGACCGGGCCTCATGCAGTCCTCCGCTTTGGACCTTATTTTTTCTTTCTATCCTCCCTGCCTTAATTCCTGATGAATATCTTATTTTCTGAACGGAGAAGCCTCCGGCTCTTTTTCGCTCAATTTAACGACTCCGTAGATAATCGCAGAACTGGCCGCAATAATGAGGGCAATACCAACCGGGGATAAGAAGAATCTGGCTAAGCCGCCAGGTTTTCGCTTCGGAGCCTTCTCCTCTTCCTGCCCTTCAGATCTTAAGGCAAAGGAAACTTTTGCGGTTTCATCCGCTTTGATTCCGATCAAATTGCCGACGTTAAAATTTCCCTCTTTTGTGCTGATGCCAACAATGTACAATCCCTCTTCAACTCCCTCGGTCTTCAAGATTCCCAGCTTGTCAGACTTGCTGCTCTCATAAACAATGCCAGTGGAGACATTCTTGAGCTTAACGACTGCTCCCTCAATGGGTGTCGCTCCGTCTTTCTCGAAGACAAATCCAATTAAATTCCCTTTGCCAGCCTTCTGAGCGTTCAAATAATAAGGGGAATAGAAAGTGATGATTGAAGCGATGAGTATGAATGCAACAGTTTTTAATCTAACTGCCTTAAACATGTCCCCCTCCTGCAAATGAAGAAACAATAATAGCCAAGGCTCAATCTCCTTGTCAGGTAAAATACGCCTGCCTTGCTATTTCCCCCTTTTTTCTGTGTTACGAAGACGTGGGTCGTCTCTTTTTCAGGACCTCGACTGCTTACTATTGAATCACAATAATCACTGCCAGTCAAAACAAAAATAAAATCAGTTTAAGCGTCTTATCTTTTCGTTTATAGGACCGGTCATCGGCAAAATATCTCTTCCAGGATTGGATTCATGAATTCACTCTTCGATAGGCTAACCGGATAAGCTCGACGGACCTGTTTAGAGGAACCACCACAAGGTCGTTCTCTCCGGCTTTTAACTTCAGCGGGAGAGATATAACGAAATTCTCATCCTGACCTTTTCCTTCATCCGGACTTAAATATTCCTCCCATAATACACGTCCGTTAACAAACACAGCTATCAAGGGCACAGGACTGATTTCCTTCTCCCAGTTAATGCTCAAATCCAGAATAATCTCACTCCCATCAAGGACCAAGGTGTAAGCCGCCCTTTTTCCTCTTTTTATTTCCTGTTCTTTAAGATCCTTCTTTCTCGGCGTCAGCAGTCCCTCTATTTGCTCATCGACTCCACGTATTTTTTCCTCATCATTCAACCGCTCATAATTCTGGCGAATCCTCAGCAAAGTCCCGAGATTATAAGGATCAATCTCCAGAGCCTTCCGATAAAAATCCCCCGCATCATACAGGTAATCCACTTTCTGGAAAGAATCGCCAACAAGCTGCAAAACCTTAACATACTCATCTTTTTTTTCTTCAGGCACAAGAACGAAACTTTGTTCGAGAAGACGGCCAATCTTCATGATGTCTCTGTACCGATTCTGCTTGAAAGAGAGGATTATCTGGAAAGAGAGACGTCCCAAATCATCAAAGCTGGACCCAAACCCTTCGTTCACATAGCCCCTCAGTCTCAGAAAAGACTCAAGCTCTCCCACTGCAGCCACTTCATCTTCCATAGCCAAATAAGAGCGAAGATATCCTTCTGCCTGATCGAAGTCTCTTCCTTCTTCAAGGAGGCATTTCGCCATGTTCAAATACACAGATTTTTTCAGCTCAAAAAACTCTTTCTCATTAATCCATCCTTGACCCATTAAGTTCTGGTATAGATTTATCTTTTCTAATTCTCTCAGGCTCGAAAGAAAATTCCGGAATGCTTCTTTTATTCTGTAATACTGAAATTCACCTTCCCCTGAAACATATTCATCCTTCGCCCTTTCAAACTCCAACAGCTCTGCCTTGGCCAAATACCGCTGCCTTTCATCTCTGGAAAGGGATTTCTCCCCGAGAAACTGCGCATACATTCTGTAAATCCGCGCATCCTCAGGCAGCATCTCTTCCATGACTCTGTAGTCTCTGACATTCATTTCCCAAATATGCATAACCGCTTGACTCATCTGCGGGTCTTTTCTTTCCAATATTCTCTTCAAAGTCTGTTCCGTAAAGTCTCTATCTTTTTCCGTCAGTTTCGGCCAGAGAGAAAGGAATATTTTACCGACTTCAAAATAAACCTGGCTGTTATGTCCGGCAAGGAGAGCGGCTTTCTTGTACTCTTCATAAGGATCACCCTCGAAGTCTGAACTGACATAACTCAAGTAGAGCAGCGATTGCGCCAGATTAAATTGGCAAAAGTAAGAAGCAGGATTGATTTTTAAAGAACGGGTGAAATGCTGGACGGATTTTTGAAGGTAATCCTGGCCGATCGTTTTATCATCAAGATTCTCCATCCCTAAATCAAAATATGACTTTCCCATCTCGTAAAAAACATTGTCATTCGCAGGGTAAAAAAGATTCGCGCTTTTTAAAATTCTGATTTTCTTCTCCGGGTCCTCTGTCTTCTCTTTAGCTCGATAGTAAAGATGTACATTCCAGTAGATGAGAATATTGACGATCCCCATTGAAGCGATCGCCCCCAGCAAAAACACTCTTTTAATCTTCATTTTCTCTTTTGTTTTGCTATTCTCTTTGCACACCATCTACTGTTGAGTCTCATTTATTCATTTTTACCTTTAAATCTGAATAAAATTCAAAACTGAATCAAGAACATGCGCCCCACCTATTTCTTCCATCTCCCATGGCCTCACTCCCCTCGTTTATAGAAAGCCGTGACAAAGGTCAGCGCCACGATGACTGTGAACAGAATCATGTTGGCCGGAATGTGCAGGTTAAAATCGGTGATGCTGTGTATCAGGATGACGACAATCGCAACCATCCCTCCCAGAGCCAATCCTTTGACTTCCGGATGCCGTCTCACGCGCCAGATAAGAAAAACGCTGACGACTATAAAGACCACTCCTCCAAGAAGCAAGATCAGACCCACGACTCCGAGTTCCGATAAGTACTCGAGATAATCATTGTGCGCATGCGAGTAGCGGACAGATCTTCCGCTGTCATCATAGACAGGGTAGATGGAAGCGAAAGTCCCTAAACCGGTCCCGAGGAGCGGATAATCTCCGATAATTTCTACGACTTTGCCCCACACAATTGGCCGTCCTTCATACAGCAGGTCATCCAGAGCAAACCTTTCAATAACAGACCCCATTCCTACATTCAAAGCGACGATGGTAATAATCACAAAACTGACCTTGAGAAAATTCTTTATCCACTTCTGGCGTTCTTTAACTCTTCGAAAATAAAAAATGGTCAGTTCGAAAAAGAGAATAAAAGAAAATATCAGGAGAAACACTCCGGAGCGGGATTCTGAAAATATGATGGCCACAGCCATCACAACGATGCCGGCTGAGAGAAGCAAGTTCACCGCGAGCCCTTTCTCTGACAGGCGGAGAATTTTATCCCTCCATTTCTCACCAGCCAAAGAGAAGAGGCTTATCCGGGCGATGATTAATCCCAGGGCCAAGGGGATGATCATCTCCAGGTAGCCGGAAAGGTGGTTCCGGTTGACAAAGGTCCCGGTGACAACATCCACATAATGAACTTTTTTTAAGAACAACAACCGCGGATTCTCATTGTACATCTCGTACATTCCGTAAAAGGCTTCAAAAAAACCCATGATAACGAGCACATAGACGATCCTCTTGATTTGTTTCCTCGTGGTAACAGTCTTGATGATCAGAAAGCCCAGGAGAAAATAAGTGAAGAGCTCCAGCCCCTGCCGAACGGTGTGTGAAGGCATTAAAGAAAGGCTCATGAATCTAGCTCCGGAAAAACCAGGAGAAAAAAGAGTTTGGAATGAATGTGTGTTCGGGGAAAGGAATTTTACAATAAAACTCGGGAAAGGGATGATCTGGAAGAGGATAAAAACAAAAAGAGCTGAAAACAAGTATCCGGGCCATTTCAATGTCAATGATATAAGCTCATTATTCCGCGGTTTTTCCCTCATGAGGACATAGGCTGCCACCATCACCAGAACCACAAGCTGAATCACCAGTATCGACCATTCATACACCGAGGCTGCCGGAAGAGGACTGAAAATGATGACTCCCAGAATACCAAACTCGATTATCTTCTGGTATGTTCTATCCCTGCCAGACAGAGTGTGGCTCTCTTTCTTTAGGCGTGTCTTCCTGATTGTGTTCCTCTCCTTCATTTTATTGTCAAGAGTTAAGCGAATAGTTCAAGCTTCACACTCTAAATCCCCGTCCGGGTCCATATAGAAATTAGGCCTCTCCTGGGCATTTGTTCATAGCCTGTTATTGAGAAATCCTATAATCGACAATTCGGAAGATAAACGTGTCATTGCGGGCGACTGAAGGGAGCATGGCAATCTCACGCCTGTGTCATTGCGAGCGAAGCGCGGCAATCTCTTAGGGGAAAATGCATTTCTTTTTATGAGATTGCCGCGCTTCGCTCGCAATGACATCCAAAAAAGTTGCCGAATTATCGAACGAGAACAACAGGCCCTGCCATATTGGATTTTTCGTTCAATAATAATCATCCTGCATATGGTTTTAATCGACTCAATGCCTCATCAATCTCTGCGCTTAAAAAATGAAATTTTGAGCGGAAGCCTCCTCTCTTTCTTCGAGGGATTCACCGCCTCCGGCAGATAGGGAATCTCCTTGTCCTCCAGCACCGCGCCGGGATTGTCCTTAACAAGCGCCATCGCTCCCTCTTTTCCGATAATTCCCTCAGCCATCTTCTTTGCCTCTGAAAGCCTCGGAGCCAAAGCGTTTGTGTTGTGCCCATCGCTCCCGATGAAATGAATCAAATTCATCTCCAGAAAGCGTAAAACAGCCTGTTCAGCTTCTCTTCCGTAAACTCCGGATAAGCTTCCGCTGTTGGCTTGAGCCAGGCTCCCCATCTGAATCAATTCATACAGAAAGGAAGGATTGCGGACAAAAACCGAATTTCTTTCCGGATGAGCGATAATCGGGATTATCTCTTCACTCATCAATTCGAAAAAAAGCTCTTTAACGCCGGAGAACACATGCCGGGATGGGAACTCGACGAACATGTAAGAACTGCGATTAATAACAAGAGAGCTGCGGTTTTTTTTAATCTCTTCCATTAAATTGTGGGCGATATGAACTTCTGCCCCGCAGAACAATTGCACGTGAATATTACCGGTTTCGAGAGCCCTGTGGAGTTCTTTTCTTTTCTCCTCGATTATACTCAGGTCTTCATACAAATAATTTTCCCGGAACAGATGGGGAGTGGCGACAATCCTCTCTATTCCCTCCTCTTCCGCAATCCGGGCCATCTCCACGGCCTCTTCCAGACTCTTTGCTCCGTCATCGAGCCCGGGAAGAATATGGCAGTGAAGGTCTATCATTCTCTAGCTGTCACGCCCCTCTTCATCTCCATAATAACCGGTTCGGTAATAGTGGTAGTACGGGGAATAATATTCTCTCTCTTTGAACTTCACTTCGTTGAACACCACTCCGATAATCTTTGTTTTGGCCTGCTTGAGCTCCTCGATCGCCCGTAAAAATGGTTTGCGGGCTGTCTTCCCGGCTTGAATTATGAACACCATGCAATCGGCTAAAGTCGAAACAATCAGCGCATCCACCACAGCCAGGACGGGAGGGGTGTCGAGCAGGATGACATCAAATTTCTCCTTCATATCCTCTAACAGGTCCTTCATCCTCTCAGAATTGAGAAGTTCTGCAGGATTCGGAGGAATGGGGCCGCTGGAGATGACCCAGATGTTCTCGTGGGATGTCTTCTGGATGGCCCCTTTTATGGATACTCTTCCGGTCAAATACCCGCTTAAACCTCCTACATTTTTTATCTTGAACAAGCGGTGAAGCCGGGGCTTCCTCAAATCCGCATCAATGATGAGAACTTTCTTCTCGAGCTGAGAAAAGGAAACGGCCATGTTGGTCACAGTGGCTGTCTTTCCTTCCTGAGGCAGGGAGCTGGAAATAGCAATCGTTCGAGGAGGCGCCTCTGTTTGAGAGAGCAGAATAGACGTTCTCACCGTCCTGTAATCCTCGGATACAGATAGCTTCGGAAAAGACTCGTTGACAAATTCAATCTCCCTCATATCCCGCGGGTTTTCCTCTTTCCCGGGATTCTGTTTTCTCTCGGAATATTTGTACTCGGAATAGACGCCATACCTTTTTTTCCTCTTTATCCCTCCAGGAGGAAGATAGGGAATCACGCCCAGAGAAGGAAGGCCAGCGAGTTTTTCCACTTCCTCCCGTCCCTTGACCGTGTTATCTAAATACTCCAGAAGAAAACAGAGCCCTCCGCCTCCGAGAATACCGATTAAAAAAGCGAGCATGAGGTTTCGCCTCTTTTTCGGCGAAACAGGACTCCCCGGAACCTCGCCTCTGTCGATGATGCTGATGTTGCTCGTTTTCAATCCTCCCAGCCTCGCGGATACCAGAGCCTCATTCTGTCTTTCCACAAGAGAATTCAGGAGTTTTCGTTTGTTCTCCACCTCAATCTTCAAGCTGTTGTAGAGAATGGCGTTTGAATTCAGCCTGATGACATCAGCCCTCTGTTCTTCGAGCAGCGTCTTCAGAGAAGATTCCTTCTTTAAATCTGACCGGTATTCGGACTCGGCCAGGTCCACAGCCCTTTCAATCTCGCTTTTCAGCTCATCTCTCATGCTGTCGAGTTTCGCCTTCAGCGTCACCATTTCCGGATAACTGGATTTGTAGATCTTGCTCTTTTCCTCATGCTCGTTTTTCATCCGGGTGTATTCTGTCTTCAGGGTCTGAATCAGGGGATTATTCACAAACTGCGGCAGGGAATTGATGTCCAGACTTTTCAGCTCTCGATATTCAGCCTCTTTCCTGATCCGGTCAATCTGGGCCTGCGTGGTGGCCTCATTCAGGTCGGCGAACTTGTTGACCACGGTGCTCTCTGTCTCGGTTAAAAAGAAGATTTCTTTCTCTTGGCCATACCTCTGGAGCTCTCTTTCTTTTACAGCCAGATCTTCCCTCAGATTGGAAATCTGTTCGCTTAAAAAATCGGACGCCTGTTGAGTCGTCTCGAATCTTTTCTCGATAGAAAAATCGATGAACTCTTCGGCCAAGGTGTTCACTACATTGGCGGCCAGCACCGGAGAATGCGATGTGTAGCTGATTTCAACAAGCTTTGTGGTCCGGACAGCCGAAACATCGATGCTGTTTCTGACAGATTCGGCAATCCCGGAATAAGGGTTGGAGCGGACCAAAGACTTTGACTCTCCCATTCTTGCTTTTTTCCCTGGAAAAAGCCATTTAAAGCCGAGGGCCTGTTTCACGGCAGCTAAAAGACTTTTTTTCTGTTTTTGACCGGCTCCGAATTCGGGACGGTTTAAAAGATTCATTTTCCTGGCCACTCTCTCTGCCAGAGACTTGCTCTTCAGTAGCCTGAGGCTGGTGTTGAACGACCTTAAATCCTCAAAATTGCGGCTGTAGCCCAATTCATCTTCTATGCTCAATATCTTTGAGAGCTCTCCCTCGATGAGCAAAGTGGCGGTTGATCTATACTGTGGGGTTGCGAGAAAAGAAAACACGCCAATGAAGAGGACAAGGATCCCTGTGCACGTGATGAGCACCCATTTCCTCTTGACAATCATCCTCCAGTATTCCAGCAGATCCACTTCTTCC
>CAZSGR010000054.1:0-15503 GCA_964606185.1 uncultured Eubacteriales bacterium | reverse complement strand
TGAAATTCCAAAACACTTCACCCGTGTTGGTTATTCCGTGATTTTCTATACCATAGTGACTCTTAAGAGGCATGGTTCTTTCCTTTTTAAATGGAGTACTTATCTCCCATCATACTTTATTTGTGTACAGCCATGTCAATTATATAACTTCATTTCCCGGCTGTCGAGGAATACAAGTCTAGGAAGACCCATATACGCAAAGGAGTTATTGCATCAAATGTCTAAGGGAAATGAAACCTCTAAAAATACTACAAAAAATAAAGGAATATTTTGACGTCGCAGCAGGAAATCATGTCTTTTCTTTCAATATGATAAAAGGACAAAAAATATATTGAACACTATGTCACAAATATACGGTTGTTATATTGTCTTTCTATCTGATAAATTGTATGGAATCTGAATTCCCTTCAGTATTTTTAGGAAATAAAAAAATAAGCCTGTTTGCTACAATTGACTTTCAGGCAACAAAAATTTAATATTTCCTTACTACAAAAGAAGAAAAGTGTGCCATGACCGAAGCCGTAACATCCCCTTTTGGCCTTTGTTCAGCTTAACATTTGCCTAAAATATGCATAAACAGATGACCTTTTCTGACCAAGTCTGACATTTGGAGGTAAAAATTTTCAGAGGTATCCTGCTTTTCCCCTGCTCTAAAATGCTGTCGATGATATAAGCTATAAACAGGGATTTGATGAGAAAAGGAAAAAGGGAGATAATTCACAAGACTAAAAATTTTATTTGATTTTTAAGGGTGGCGGCAGATTTTATGAATAATTCAGGGGAATTGATTTTCCCATGAGATTAATCGGATATCCCGCACTTAAAGAAGCGGCGAAGACTGCATTCATCATTATTTTTTCCTTACTATTTGTTTCTACACAGAGTTTTGAACATTCCCATCAGAACTCCGGCATTGATAAGGGTGATTATGTGATTTTGCTTCATGGGCTGACCCGCTCAAACCGTTCGATGAAGAGGATCGAGGAATCTCTTTCAGGCTACGGCTACAGAGTCATCAACGTTGATTATCCTTCCACAGAGCATCCGATAGAATACCTGGCAAATAATGTGCTCAGCGACATTATCGCCCGCTGCGACACAGGCTCAGGGTCTAAAATCAACTTTGTCACACATTCTTTAGGAGGAATAATCGTCCGCTATTATCTAAAACACCATAAACTCACTAACCTCGGACGCGTTGTCATGCTCAGCCCCCCGAATAAAGGAAGTGAATTAGTCGATAATCTCAAAGACAGTTATTTTTTTAAAAAACGGCACGGGCCAGCCGGTCAACAGCTTGGAACAGATGAAAGAAGTGTGCCACACAATCTGGGGCCGGTTGACTTTGAATTGGGAGTCATCACAGGCAACATCAGTTTCAGCCTCATTTCTTCTGTGATTCTTCCAGGCCCTGATGATGGTGTCGTATCCGTAGAGAGCGCAAAGGTGGAAGGTATGACCGATTTTATCGTGATGCCGAACAGCCATACGTTTATCATGATGAGCAAAAACGTGATCAAACAGATAATCCATTTTCTCGAGAATGGAGAGTTCGATCATTCAGAATCCAGACGGATATGATAAGATTGAATGAAAGCAAATGACTCTGTACAAAAATTTCAATCATGAATAAAGGTCAAAGTTCATTCTGTAAGACAATTAAGGTGCCAGGGAAAAAATCATGACAGATACGGTCAGCCTTCCTTTATGGGTGGTCATTCTCGGTTGCGTCCTCGTTGTCTGGGCTCTGCTGGACCATTTTTTGCTACCCAGCGTGAGATGGTACTTCCGCAGACGTTTGAATGTCGTCATCAAAGAGGTGAATAAGAAGCTCGACCTTCAGCTTCCTGCGTTTAAGCTGACGAAACGGAAGGTTCTCATTGACCGTCTGACATACGATTCCCAGGTCTTGGATGCGGTTAATGAATACTGCAAGGAGAACGACGTTCCTAAGGAAGTGGCCATGGAAAAGGTGGAACGCTACGCGAGAGAGATTGTCCCCTCCTTCAATGCCTATGCTTACTTCCGGACTGGCAGCTGGCTGAGCAAATCTATTTCAAGACTTCTCTACCGCGTGAGGATAGGCTTTGCGGATGAAGAAGGATTGGAAAAGGTCGCTCCTCAATCAAGTGTGGTGTTCATCATGAACCACCGCAGCAATATGGATTACATTCTGCTGGCTTATCTAGTCATAAACAGAGTTGCCCTGAGTTTTGCGATGGGCGAATGGGCGAGGTTCTGGCCAGTGCAGCAACTGGCTTGTGCATTGGGAGCTTTTTGTGTCAGAAGAGGTTCGAAAAATCCTCTCTATCGCCGGATATTGATGCGTTATGTGCAGATGGCCACGGAAGCAGGTGTTGTTCAAGCAGTCTATCTTGAAGGAAAGCTGACCAAAGACGGCAAATTATGCCCACCCCGGATTGGCCTGTTAGATTACATGCTTCGCTCCTTCGATTCCAACTCAGAGCGGGATATTGTATTCATTCCTGTCGGTGTTAATTACGACCGCGTCCTGGAGGACCGGACATTATTGTTGGGCCTCGATCCTAAAGCCAAAATGAAGTCTGGCCTGGGCGCCGTGAAGACATCATTGTCATTTGTTATGCATAATCTCTGGCTTATGCTCCGGGGGCGATGGCACCGTTTTGGTTATGCCATTGTGAACTTCGGTACTCCCCTCCCTCTGAGAGAATACGTAAAGAAGCATATGGTTGATTTCCCAAACATGGGAAAAGAGGAACGGATCAAGAAAGTTCAGGCATTGGCGGAAGAGTTAATGGAAAAAGTCAGTGCCGTCATTCCTGTTGCACCTGTCCCTTTGATCGCTTCTGTGTTTGTGGAGAACCCGGAAAAGAATTTTTCGGATTTAGAGATCAAGGCGCGCGTTCAGAGTCTGATCGATAAACTCGAAAAACGTGGGGCCCGTGTGTATATCCCTCGAAGCGACAGAGATTACACCATCGAAGTCGGGCTGCGCATGCTGACTTTGAGACATATCGTGCTGGAAAATAACGGGGTCTATTATGCAGCCCCGGATGAGATGGATATCCTCGAGTATTATGCAAACTCCATATCCCATTTTATCAGGCCTAAAAACCAGAAGTGAACAAAGAGAACTACTGGATCATCCCGAATCGAATCTGATTTCACTTTTTTTTATATATGAATAGAACCCAAGAACAAGTGTTTATGATCAGTAATTAGGTAACTTTTTTTAGTAATGATATTGAAGGGTAAATTGTCATTGCGAGCGAAGCGTGGCAATCTCTTAGAGGAAAATTCATTTCTTTCAATGAGATTGCTTCACTCCGTTCGCAATGACATTATAGAAACATTACCGAATTATTGAGCTAGTTCAACAGGTCTGTTGTGGTATTCCAGTTCAGATGAATATAAGAATGAGAGTCAGAATCCAATTCAGGAAGAAGAGAACAGCCAAAAGGATCATGCCCTTATGCAGAAGTTTGATATGTCGAGAGAGAGGCCCCCTCCATTTTGCAATCGATATATAAAACAGGTTAAAGACAAACTGTAGAAATACATAAATGAAAACCAATAGGCCCAAGCGGTGATGAGAAAAGCTCGCAGTTAGGTGTCCGTGTGCCGCGGCGACTATGGAACGAGTGAGGCCGCAACCCGGGCAAGGTAATCCGGTGGTGGCGCGGAAGATACAGATATTGGGGAGTGTGATCCTCCCAACCTGGAGAGAGGGAGCTTCTGGAGTTGAAGGCTTAAAGCCTACAGCGCCTCCAAGGATGATTGAGCAGAGTAGTAGAATAATCACATAAGAGGTGAGTTCACCTTTTTGCTTTGATGTGACTGGCTTCATTGGCCAGTGAATAGACTGATGCGGAGTTAATCTCAGTGGAAGGCGGTCTTTACCTCCGGCTTCGTCAACACAATCAGGCACCAGATGCCGATGGGCAGTCCAATGATACAACAAGGACTGATACAAGGAATCATCGCCAGTATGCTCGCGGCCATACACAATCCGTACTGGCTGAGCTCTTTCATCTTCAAGGCCGCGTAGATAATTAGCGCAGCGACCAGGATACCGATAAAAGAGCTGGCAATACCCGCAGCTCCCTCATAGAGATTTGCATACCGATCGTCGAATTCGTTAAACCTATCTGCCATGATCGAGCTTAAACTCGTCCCGAAGAAGCTCATGAACAGACCGATTACGGCAAATACTCCACCGATGATTCCTGTGACAAGAAGTCCGATGGACGGGCCGGATACCTGTGCAGCAGGATCAGGAACGACCTGCACAGGCTTTTGTTCGTTAGTCATTTTTCCCTCCTGTTTGATTTCGAACGCTTCATCCAGAACAAGGATTCCGCTGGTTGTTCTTGCCGATTCTATTCAATCAAAAATTGAATGTCAATATTAATCGCTTACTGTTATTGAAAAATTATATCTTAAACGAATGGAGTTTCTCTTGATTTACATTCCTGAAGAGAGGCAAATAGACTGGAATCCGAATAATTGAGTAAGAACGATTCAATTGATTACGAGCAAAATCCCGGCTCTTATTTGAAAAGAGGAAAGGATTGTCTTTATAATCAGATAGACGATATTAAAGGATTCAACCAGTGATTGTCAGAGAGATTCAGGCCAAAAGCATTCTCAATAAATCTAAGGTTTTTGATTACTGCTTGAATCCCTACACTGGATGCCAGATTAACTGCGCCTACTGCTATGCGCGTCTGTTCATGGGGCGTTATTCGGGCCACAAAGAGCCATGGGGAGAGTTTGTGGATGTCAAGATCAATGCTCCTGAGCTCTTGCGAAAACAATTGGAAAAAGCCAAAAAGGGAATGGTCTGGATCTCTTCTGTGTGTGACCCCTATCAGCCTCTTGAGGCGAAATATAGGCTCACAAGACGATGTTTAAGAGAGCTGGCTGATAAGCAGTTCCAAGTGAATATTCAAACAAAATCAAAGCTTGTTCTCCGTGACCTGGACCTTTTTCAAGAGTTTGAAGAAATTGAAGTGGGGTCGACCATAACAACGGATAATGAGAAGATCGCAAGATTGTTCGAACCAAGGGCATCCAGCGTCAGTGACAGGGTTCAAATGCTCGATACAATTCGCAAAACAGGCATCAAGACTTTTGCCTTTATCGGTCCCCTGCTTCCCGGGAATCCGGAAAAACTCATCGAACGTCTTTCTGGAAAAATAGACAAGGTCTATATCGATAAAATGAACTACCTAAGCACCATAAAGAATTTTTACTTTCAACAGGGGCTTAAAGAAGCTGCAACGGGCGCGTTTTTCAACGAATACAGAAAAAGGCTCATCATTGAATTGAAAAAGAGACAGATGAAATTCGAGGTTCTTTTTTAAGATGCACGGTTTAGAAAGAGAGAATAAACTTGTGAAATTTTTTCCAGTCTTCCCTAGAAAGAATAGAGAGTTTTTTTGAGTTTTGTTTGGAAATGGGTTTTTGGGTAGGTTATTCTCTTATTAAAGGTGTTCAGCGAGCGATTTTTCTTTTAATCCCAGAATGTGCAACATCTTTTTTGTCGATCAGCTTGAATAATTTCTTCTCTTCCTGAATTCCCTTCAGGATATCTGAAAATAAGGGCTTCATTTCTTTCTTGTTGAAGTCGCATTTTTCGATTTTTAATTTCTCTGAGTCAAGATAGCAAGATATTAATTTTATGTCTTTGGCGTATTTCACAGAATGCGCTAATCCATCGGTTTCGAAATAAGTCACCTGAACGACCATCCTCTCTCCCTTTTCAATATCATATATTAAGACAACAATGTGCTCTTCGGTGTTCGTCGGGTTTTCATCCAGGTCAAAATGAAATTCTCTCTTTATGAAATATTCATTCTCTCTTTTACCCAATTCTGTGACTTCTACATGGATATCTTTCAGGATTTCCTCAGGGCTCTTTTTACTCTCATCCTTGTTTAAAGAATGCTTAGCGGGATAAAAAAGAGAGTGGGCTTGAAGCATAGGCATGGAAATCATTCCCAATAGAATGATTTGGAAGATGGCTTTAAGGATGAAGATTTTGCCTGTTTGTCGATGGACACTCATCTTCTCTATACTAATTATAGCGCAAACAGACAAAAAAAACTTAATTAATGAAAGCATATCCATTTCCATTTCCCCTTTTCATCTTTTTATTCGACTAATAGGTGTACATTTTATTCCTTGGCTGGTGCTGGTTTTGCGCTTTAAAAATGCCCCTATTCTGTGGTAAAATATGCAGCAACTTGATGTATGGAGAAGGAAATGGAGTACCAGGCAAGAACGCTACATTTAAGTCAAAAATTTGAAGAAATTGAGAGAAGTGACCGTGAACTCACTTCTGTTCTCAACGCATTTGCCAGTAAAGGGTTTAAACTCGATAAGGTCATTCCGGATGAAAGACTCGTTTCTGATCGAGATGCGAAAAAAGTTGTTATATTGATATTTATAAGGGACAAAGAAAGCGCTACAGCGCTGTAAAGAATCCTTCTTCATACAGTCGATTAGAATCCTTTATCTCGCTCTCAGTCGATTCAATAAACTCTATGGCTTCATCCAGGGTTTTAATCATTCTTTTCTTGTCCGATGGAAGATATCCCGCAACTCCCCTGTAAATTACTCTCCCTCCTGCCCAGAGATAATTCGTCACATGGTCACTGGCCAAATAGCACCCTTTAACAGTCAGGTTTTCAATGAAAAGCCTTACTTCTTTCAACCGTTCCAGGGCAGGAGTGATCTCAAATTCACCTTTTTTCAGTTTATCTTTTAAGGGAGTCCCCTGCTTGAGGGTCAGTGTTCTTAACCGTATGAAATCCGGCATGGCTTTGTTGAGAACTCTGGCACTGTTTAATGCGTGTTTCTTCCACCGGTTTCGACCGCCAGCACCGCTGAGGACATAGAAAGACACTTCAAATCCGGCCTTCTTGGCCTTCTGGCCTGCCTTGATCATTTCTTCAGGATTGGCCCCTTTGCACAGCCAGTCGAGGACCAACGGATCTCCTGATTCGAGGCCAATGTGGAGCCTGTCAAGGCCAGCCATTCGAACTTCTGTCAAGAATTCCAACTTCCTCATCAGAATAGTCTTTGCTCTGGCATAAGCGGTTATCCGTTTTGCCTCAGGGAATGTCTCTTTAATATGTGCCATGATCGCCGGCAACTCTTTATGCACAAGATTATCGCTGTCACCGAGGAATATGGATTCCGCTGTTTTGTAAATCTGTCTGGCTTTGTTCACATCCTTTTTGACCTCTTCTAAAGATTTAGCCTCAAATCGAAGGGATTTGTACATGAAACAGAATGCACATTTATTCCAAGGACAGCCTCTTGTGACACGAATGAGTGCGCTTTCAGCCTCGTTAGGAGGTCTGTAAGGAGGAAAATCATACGTGTTCAAATATCTAACCTGGATTATTCACGAGTCGAGTTTGCTGTAGACGTCGTTAAGAAGCTCATGTCATTGAAAATAATGTATGGTGTCGGCATATTTTATAAATAATATTGTTATTCAGTGACTCCCTTTGCTGGCCTTAGACAAAGCAGTTTTTATTCTTTTATGTAACCAAGAGATTTTAGCTTTTCAATCTCTTCTTTTGTGAGTTTGGATCTCTGTTTGAAATACTTCTTGCTGTACTCGATGAATTCTTCGACATTGACTTTGAATTTAAACAGCATTCCAGATAGTGCGGCCATTTGACTATCCGGATTCTTGTAAATATTCTGACTCTCAAACCAGTCTTTTTCGACATCGTATGCTTCATATTTATGATTATCATAGATCAGTTTCACATTGTCTTTGAGCATCCCGTATCGAATCGGGCTTACCTTTAAGTGAAAAAGTTCACCTCTATTGGAATCCGCAACACCTTTATACGCTTCAAAATAAAGCACTCTCTCCTCACTTTTCGGGTTGAAAAGGTCCTCTCCTTCCATATCTTCCGGGGTCTGAATTCCCAGTTGCGAAAGGATCGTGGGCGCAATATCCAGAAGGGAAACATTCCTTTCAATCACGGCACCGGCATTTTCATTCCCGGGGAGTTTCACTATTAGAGGCACATGAAGGCCGGAATTGTATAATTTTCGACCGTGGGTGAAGTAATCATGCTCACCGAAGCTTTCTCCATGATCCGCCATAAATATGATCAAGGAATCGTCATAGAGCCCGAATTCCTTTATCTTCTTGATCAACTGTCCTATGTAATGGTCATCATAGCCTATCTCAGTGTCGTATTTTCGTATTTTCTTGAAACGGCTACCTTCCGGATAGACGGAAGGATCGACTTCTTCGAATCCCTTATCAAATTCCTTATGATAAACGTAGGGTTCATGAGGCGATGTGTAATGAACCCAGAGAAAAAATTTTCTCTTGGAATTTTGGTACAGCCATCTTGAGGCTTTTTCACTGACATCTTTTGCATCACCCTCTGAGAGAAATAATCGGAGCCATCTTTTTTTGTCAAGGACTTCGGTGTAGGTATCAAAACCACGGTTTAATCTTGTTAGGTCTTTCTTGAGTGTATAGTTAGAGATGAATGCTCCCGAATAATATCCTTGCCGTTTTAAATACTGGGGTAATATTTTTGTTCTGTTGAACACAGACATTCCGTTTCGTTTGGCTCCGTGTTTGTATGGGGGAAGAGACGATAACATTGATGCGAATGCAGGAGTTGTCAAAGGAGAAGGAGTGTAGCAATGAGTGAACTTCACGCCACCTTCGGCGAACTTGTCAATGTTGGGACTGGTATTCCTGGGATATCCATAGCAACCAAGATGGTCGGCTCTCAGAGTATCGACAGCGATGATGATGACATTCGTCGAATATGAAAAAGAGCAGACGAGTAAAATGGCAAGTACTAGAGTTATAAGCCTATTTAAACGCATAATGATATATCCTATGAACGAGGCATATTACATGTTACAATGTTTTTTCTTGTCATTCAATAATATCCACGGCCTGGAAGCAAAAATCATGGCTTTGAGGCAGTCCACTTATCCTCACTGCTTCTTCGCGGATTCAAAATATTCTCTGATTTGAGGCTTGATGAGATAAACAATCACTAGAATACCGATAATGGTTCCAAAGGGAATTCTCAGCAGGCTGAAGGTGGCATAGGCTATGCTCATGATTCTCCCCCACTCTTTTCCGGCTAATAAGCCTATACCCGCCACCACGGCCAAGCTGGCAGTGAAGAAAAGGAAAATGACTGCGATGCTCAGGCCGAAAACAGCACCCACATTATCGACTCCGTGGAGATGCCTAACCTCAGGAAAAGCAAAAATGAATACGGCACTCATCCCTATAAGGGCACCGACAGCCGTGATGAATTCCCATACAGCTATAAGGATGAGCTCATCTGGCCTTTTCATCGTCTCTACCTCCTAAATTTTATTATTTGTCCCAGATGACCTATCGGATGTCATCGTGAGCAGCAAAAGGATAATGGCAAGCTCATTGTTAAAAATGCAATCTTCTTTTATGAGATTGCCACGCTTAGCTCGCAATGACAGGATCTGAGATTGCCACACTCCCTGCGGTCATTCGCAGTGACAGAACCATAAGATTACTTCACTCCGTTCAAATCAAAAGTATTATTTTTATTGATTGTCCTGTTGCTTCACTCCTCATAATGACAGAGTAGTCAATCCATTCCCAGGCTATGCCTTCATGGTATTGGCTTTTCTTACCTTCTTTCAAGAGCAATCTCCATGCCATTCGTCAATGGGCTGTAGCTGGCTTCCAGCCTCTGCTTGAAGGGTTCTAATGATTTTCCTATTACCTCAGGCAGTCCATCCTGCCAGACTAACCGGTATCGGTTGGACTCCATGGCCTCCATTTCAGCTTCCAGAGCTCTTTGCCAGGATCTTTGGGCTCCTGGGATACCACCCTCAGCCAACTTTTCATGCTGGTTGTGAAGCATGGGCAGGATTATCCTGTGCAGCCACCTGAGTGTCATATCCTGACGGACCTCATCAGATTCTTCACCTTCCCAGTCGTTGAATCTGTACCCCTCGTCATCACCTCTAATTTGAAAGTCGTGACCATCCAGAATAGGTTTTCCCAGCCAGGAGTAATAGGATACGGTATAAAGGTAATAATACTCGCCCATCCCCATTCCCACGTCTAGCAGCGCTTGAATACGGGCTCTTTGGAAGTCAGCTACCTGGGAAATCATCCCCAAACCCGTCGTGATTTTTTTGAACACACTTCTGTGTTCCTCTTCGCCCAGCCCTTGCGCGTCACTATCCTGGAGAAAGCGCAGTGACCGTTCCAATTCTTCCCGGACGGGAGCCACGGCTTCCCTTACCGCCAGAAAGGCTTCCAACCGTTCCGGCTCTATGGCTCCATTTGGAGATGGGCAGTATTCCTGGATAGCACCGAATTCCTCGACCAGAGTGTCCATCAGCTCTTCCGAACTTCTAAAATCATGTACGACATTCCGGATAAAAAAGAAACCGCCCATGACCAGGATAATAACAATCAAAGCGATTGCGCCGCAGCCGATTCCGCAGCCGATAAGCCATTTCTTTGTTGAACTTGAAGAACTCTGTTTGACATTTTCCATGGCCATTCTCCTTTTTACTGTCTTTTGAGAATAAACCTACCACAGGACACGAATCGGGTCAAATCCACGTAAACTGAAAATTGATTTTCATGAAATCCTTCGTAAAAAAATACGTTTTCAGAGGGATTGGGTTCAAACATTAAGGGATCCAAAGGGCGTTTTTTGAGGGGAGACTCTATCTTTGGATAGCCTTGTGGAACCCTATAGAACAGGATGGGGTGTCCCTTTCGGGAACGTCCCCTAATTATTTCTTGGATGTTTCAGGCTGTGTTGCCTCCTATGAACTCTGGATATTCCACAAAATTGATTTTGGGCAAGAATTGGAGTAACTTAATATTTTAAGGAGAGGAAAGCCATGAGAATCTTCGTTAAGCTGTTAGTCGCAGGGATGTGCATCCTGGCCCTGGGCGCTCAGGATGTTCGGCCCATTCGGGATGACGTAGGGTTCTGTTGGAACCTGACGAACATGAAGAAGCTCATTGATTATCTCGAGAGTCATGAAAAAGAGAGTTTTGAGGCCGAAGGGCTTGTGGCTGCAGTTTCTCCTCATGATGATTATCTTTATGCAGGCAGAATCTATTATCCGCTCTTCAAGATTCTGAGGGCCAAAGAGGTTGTTATCTTCGGCGTCACCCATGGCACTGTGCGAAACGAGATTGCCGGCCTCCAGAACATCCTGATCCTGGACGGGTTCAAATATTGGCCCGGCTTGAAGGAATCTATCGCTGTCTCCGGCCTGCGGGAATATCTCAAAGAACGGCTCGATCGGACGGTTTTTATCACCAGCAACAAGGCCCATGAAATCGAGCATTCCATCGAAGCCCTCCTTCCTTTTCTTCAGTATTTCAATCCCAAGGTTAAGATCACTCCTATCATGGTCACCCCCATGCCATTCGCGCGCATGGAGGAGGTCTCTGCAAGTGTGGCAGAAGCGATTGCGGGCTACATGGATGAAAAACATCTGACAGCCGGGAAGGATATTTTCTTTCTCATCTCGTCCGACGGCAACCACTATGGAAAAGACTTCGACAATTCCCCCTATGGAGAAGGAGAAAAGGCCTGGACCAAAGCCCTGGAGTTCGACCGGCGCCTCGTCCGTTCCTATCTTA
Source organism: uncultured Eubacteriales bacterium (assembly GCA_964606185.1). Lineage (GTDB taxonomy): Bacteria > Acidobacteriota > Aminicenantia > Aminicenantales > Aminicenantaceae > SOIA01. The sequence continues at coordinate 3,850 of CAZSGR010000054.1, read as the reverse complement.
CAGGCGCTATGGACAGCGGGAAGATCGAAGGTTTGACCAAAGAGCTTTGGGGCGAAACCTACCTCGATTACCGCAATACCTATTGGTGCGGGAAGTATTCCATTCCCTTTGGCCTCCTGACCACAGCGAAGGTTATGGATCTCGCCATGAACAAAAAAATCAGAGGCACCCTCTTCCATTTCTCCGACACCTACAGCGAAGGTGTACTCCCGCTCAAGAAAACGGGGATGGGAACGACGGCCCCCTTCTCGCTCCGCCACTGGGTCAGCTTTTTCTCCATTGGCTATTACATCGAATAAAACACCTTCTCGTCAAATCCTAAGAATATTTTAAGAAGGCCGCAGGTTCGGATAAAAAGCACCTGCCGTGCCTCCAATTGAGCCGGACATTTCTTTGAGTTGTCATATATAATTTTCTAGGATGGTTGGAGGAGAAAATGGGAACTAGAACGCTCTTTCGGCCACTCCAAACGAGAGTCACTTTCTTATCTTTCAACTAGGGGAAAGGACAAAATCCGAGTGTCTTGCAGAAAAACATCAGGAGCCGCTCTTCCCCACAGTCCGGGCACCGGATGCGGGCAAAGCCGTACATCGGATTGCCGCAGTAGAGATAGCGCTCGACCACCTCCTGGATTTCAGGACGGAAATATCCATACTCCTTCTAAAGAGAAAATTTGCAAAATAAATTATTTTTCTTGACTTATGTAAATTTAAATTTTAAATTATTAATGAAAATGATTTTCATTATCAAATCAATTATCATTATCAATTAGTTAGAGAAATGCCTTTACCTCATAGATGGAGATATCGATTCCGAAAGCATTTATCTCGTTGGACTTTACCTCGTGAAGCTATCCTAGATCTTTTGTCTAGAACTTCAAAACATATGAGTGCAAAAGAAATTTATGATGCTGTTTCTAAAGAGTATCCAGGAATCGGGCTGAGCACAATTTACCGCACCCTGGGTCTCTTAGCTAGGACGGGTTTTCTAAACAAAATGGATATTGGCGATGGCAAGAGTCGCTACGAATTCGAGTCAGGCGAAAAAGATGAACACCATCATCATCTTATCTGCACTAACTGTGGAAAAATCATTGATTACAGCAATTATTTAGAGAAAGAGATGGACTTAGTTAGAAAGACAGAAAAGAACTTAGCCAAAAAATATAATTTTATAGCTCAAGATCACAATATAGATTTCTACGGATTATGTAAAGATTGCCGAAGAGATGATAAAAGAAGATAGGAAATCATGGAAGCTTATAACTAAAAAGTGCCTATATACAAATACAGATATCATGATTGTGGAAGAGTCATCGAAGCCCTTTTAGTCCGTCTATGCCGGAATGCATTATATTCTTTTGAAAATAAGGTAAAAAATGGAAAAAGATAAGGATCTTGAAGAATTCGCTCGCGAACTCCAGGACCAGATCATGGAACAAGTTAGAAAACAATATTCTAAAACAGTCATCGATCACTGACAAAATCCAAGAAACTTCAGAAAGATCGAAAATCCAGATGGGCATGCAAAAGTGAAGGGATCTTGTGGCGATACCATGGAAATGTTTATAAAAATGAAAGATGAAAAGATCTCTGAATGCGGATTTCAAACTGACGGCTGCGCAAGCTCTATTGTTTGTGGAAGCATTGCCACTGAACTTGCCCAGAACAAATCTTTCACTCAGGCTCTTGGATTGATCAGCGCAGATGAGATTCTCACACGACTGGGAGGTCTGCCAGAGTCTGATGTTCATTGTGCCCAACTGGCGGCAGAAACAATGCGGCGTGCTTTAGCTAACTGGCTTTCCAAGAAGAAATCTCCATGGAAAAAATATTATAGACGGAATTAAATAAAAATTATTTCAAAAAAAATTAGCAATGTCTGTATCAGTTGATATTAAAAAATGTAAGGGCTGTGGCATATGCGTTCCTCTGTGTCCAGTCCAGGCTATATCAATCATACAGAATAAAGCCTTTATCAACCAAAACACCTGCAATGAATGCCTGCAGTGTATAAGCGAATGTCCAAACGATGCCATTTATCAAATCTCTGAGAAAGAAATCTCTGTTACAGAAAGGCAGGATTCAACTCCTTACTCTGTCCATCGCACCTCTCCTCAATCCAAACGAGTCTTGGGGAGTTATAGTTATATAAAAAAACAAAGAACACTTAATAGAAGTGGAAGTTTATTAGATAGAATTAGAGGAGTTGCAAACACCTTTTTTGAAGCTGATTCATCATTTGGCAAAAACAGAAAAGGTGGAAGGATGAAATACCGAGGGCAGAGAAGAAGACAAAGAGGAAGGAGATTTTGAACACATATCATGGTGCATTACATGGAATTTTGGAGAGATTTATTCAGAAGAATGGCTTAAATTTATAAAAATGATCCTAAGAGCAAAGCAGGTGAAGACGTGAAAAACGATGTTGAAATGTGGATAGAAAAAGACGGTGAAGATTTTTTGAAATCAGTTGGCGTTAAAGAAGGGCAAATTGTATTAGATTTTGGTTGTGGAGAAGGTCATTATTCATTACCGGCTGCAAAGGTTGCCGGAGAAAAGGGAAGAATATACGCTGTAGATAAAGAAAAACAGGCTTTAAATCAACTGGCCGAGGTAATAAAAAAGAACAATATAGAAAATATAGAAGTTATAAAAAAAGAGTCAAAAACTTCATTGGGAAATAATTGTGTAGATTTCATACTCTGCTATGATGTAGTCCATTATTTAAAAGATCGAGGCGCCATTTATCACGAATTTTATAGAGTTTTGAGACCCAAAGGAGTCCTTTCTCTTTATCCTAAACATCACAAAAATGACTATCCTTTAATGGAATTAGCTCACATGAAATTGGAAGACGTTATAAAAGAAGTCGAAGAAGTAGGGTTCTCTCTGCAAGATAAATTCTTAAAAAGGCTTATTCACGATGATTACTACAATGAAGGATATATACTGAATTTCAGGAAGGATTAATCATGCAAATGTCTATGAGTTTCGAGTTGAAACAGAAATGTTGGCACTACTGACTATATGCCTACTTATTGGTTTTTCAGCCGGGCTTATGAGTGGAATGTTCGGAATAGGTGGCGGCTCTGTAAGAACACCCTTGCTTTATTTTGCAGGATTGCCCTTGCTAAGTGCGTTTGGAATAAATTTATTGGTCATACCATTCTCTTCTCTTGTAGGAGCCATAAGTCACAGAAAGAATATAGATTGGAAATTCGCTCCACATATGGTGATTGGTGGAACTTTTGGCTCTGTAACAGGTGCATTTTTAGCAGGTATTATACCAACCCTATCCCTCGCAATTATCTTTGTCATTGTTTCCATCATAACTGTATTGGGAATCTATTTGGATAGAATCACTCCAAATGTTGCCCAAAAGATTAGGCCAAATGCGAAAGCTATTGTCGGTGGAACATTTTTTCTTAACTTGCTTACAGGTATGAGAGGAGGCAGCGGAGGCTCTTTGTTCCCTCCTTTTTTAAGGACAATGAGATTTAATATGCATAAAGCAATTGCCACATCCTTATTTGCAACCATTTTTACCGCCACAGCAGGGGTGATTATCTATTGGTATAGAGGAGATATAATATTGCTGCCTGCTTTGGCTGTAATTCTAGGCTCTATTAGTGGAGCAAGAATAGGGAGCTTATTATCACTTAAAACAAAGCCCATATGGTTGGAATTTGGACTTTCAATATTTGTTATAATTCTTGCGCTTGCAATAGTATATAAAGCTCTTTCACGATAATTATAAATTATATGCAATAATAAAGTGACCAGACAAATTCTTATCGAACTCAAGAGGCATGCTCCGTTCACTGCTTTTGGAGCAATCACGGGCATTG
>CAZSGR010000053.1:0-15656 GCA_964606185.1 uncultured Eubacteriales bacterium | reverse complement strand
TGAATAATCCAGGTAGAAGAATGAGAATAAAATGGAGCCTCTTCGTCTTTATTTTCATAAAAGTTATTTATTGATTGGAATGGCATATGTCCATTGACCGATCAATCAATTTTTTAAAAAGGAGGTTCAACAATGAATCATCTCAAACGAAAAAAGAGCTTTCGGATTGCGGCTGCGGTTTTATCTCTCGCCATTCTCATGACATTTGCCTTTCCCCCAAAACTGTCTGCAGGCATCTGCTCAAAAGCTCTCGTTAAATGTTCGATCGATGCAGGAATCGCTACATTTGTCGGTTTGGTGGCAGGTTTTGCGGCCGGTAATTTTCCGGGTGCTCTCCTTGGCTTTGTCGCAGGTGGAGGGACTTCGCTCACTTTCTGTCTGGTTGGATACGACTTCTGCAAACGTTATTTCATTTAAATCCAGTCTCACTTAATTAAGAAAAGGCTAAGTCTCCGAAATAATTGAACAGTAAAGGAGGAAATAATGAATTTTTTTAGAAAACAATCCAGAAAAGTATCTTTCCTTTTAGGGCTTATCACTATCCTTATGGTTTTAAATGGATTTTCCCAGGAATTTGGAGATTGTGAAATAGCACTGGGAAGATGCATGTTTGATAACATTAGGCAACTGCCCAATTTTGTTCAATTCTACAATGGCATAGCGTATTGTGCGATTGGATATGTGTTCTGTTTAAAATATCTAGATAGATAATCCTCGGCCCAGCCAGAAGTTCCTGGATAAAAATCAACCCTGAGAAGAACGAGGTTCTTTCAAGAGGAGTTAGAATGTTACTCAGAAAACGAGTGTTTCCTCTCTTTTGGCTCATCATGATGACTATCCCCTTTTTTCTGTATACTGAGGGGAAAGAGGAGAAAGACTGGCATCTTGAAGAAGTCCTCTCCATCGGGAGTCTCGAAGATGATACTCTCTTCCAATGGGTGGGAGTCGCAGTTGATCACGAACAGAATATTTTCGTAACGGATACTATGGATTATTCCTTGAAAAAATTCGATGAAAAAGGAAAGTTGACAAAGAAAACAGGACGAAAAGGACAGGGTCCTGGAGAATTTCTGGCCCCGAGGTACATAGACAACACAGAGACATCCATCTATGTCAGTGACCAGTTTAATCCCAAAATCCAGGTTTTCGACAAAAACTTGAACTATACACACAGCATCCCTATCCCCATGCCTGTCTCAGACTTCAGCGTTCTGCCTGAAGAAGAAATTGCAGTGGCGACACTCTCCACAACAAGATCCGGGAGAATTTATATCTTCAACTCGACAGGCAAAATTCAGCGCGAAATCCGGTACACGAACGAAAAAGTCCCTCTTCTGATGGATATGGTGAATTTCGAACTCGACAGCCAAGGCAGTCTGTATCTTGTTTATAACTATCAGGATAAAATCGAAAAATTCAGCTCGGAAGGGAAAAAACTGTGGTCGAAAAAACTACTGGGAGTCAAAAAAGTCCAAAAAGAAAAAATTGCCTCACTCGTCATCCCATCCAAACTCATCTACAAAGACATTGCTTTAGACAATTCAGGAAATATCTTCATCCTTGGAGGCAGTTTTTCTAAAAACCCGAGCCGCGACGTCTACATTCTCAATCCCGAAGGGGCCTTCCAGAATACAATCACCCTGCCTGATACGAGCCACTGTATTTATATAGATTCCCAGAACTATCTCTATTCCAGAGCTAATGAGGGGGTGACTTTAAAAAAGTTCAAGATGAAATACTGACCTGGATTATTTATCAAATCTGCCGGCTTTAAGAAAAAAAGGGGCTGTCCCTTTTAGCCCTTATCTTAAGGAAGAGAGGGACTGTCCCTTTTTTAGAAGAAGGAATAATGTGTCGGCAGATTTTATGAATAATTCAGGTGAACGTGGATTATTCACGAGTCGAGGTCGCCTCAGATACGAGGCACAGCGCAAGATGCTGTGGTCGTCCACCGCTCTTGCGCTGTAACGAAGTAGATGGGGTGAGATCGGCTCGCCCGAAGGGGAAAAGATGCCGATATAAGTTGAATATTTTACCTTATTCAGATGTTTTGACTATGGTGTCGGCAGATTTTATGAATAATTCAGGTTAAGAGAGAGGGAAAGGTTCATTACTGATTAATTTAACTATTTGCGGGACTTCATTGAAGTGGAGTGCCCGGACCATTCTTAGAATAACATCATTTTTTATAGCCCTGACTTTGCTCCTGTCGCTCTTGTCAATCTTGACCTGTCCGCCGGCAATCATGTCATGACCTCCCGATGCTCCTTGCTTGGGGATGATTTTCTTTATGATCTTTGAAGCATCGGCTTGAGTATTCGTGGTCCGGATGGAGACAAAGAGCACATCTTTGTAAGTCCCAAGGCAGAGTGACCAGGTCATTCCTCTCACACGCAGAAGAAAGTCAGCCATCTGTGCAGCAAAGTCAGGATAAGGCATCTCTTCCAAAACAACTCCGATCAAATTCTTATAATAAAACGCATTGAGTAAAGCCCGGGAAAGATTAGAAACAAAATCCTTCGATAATTTTGGATACTGGGTTTTGGATAACTGGCTGAAGCTCAGACGGGAGAGGAGTTCGACATAGGCTTTCTTATCCGCTGGACTTCCTTCCCGGCCGAGGCTTTGAGTCTCACTGGAGATGGCATAACACAGAGCAGTGGCGATGTTAGTCGGAATGGGAATATCTAATGAAGTGAAATACTCATAAAGGATCGTGGAGCAGGCTCCATAGCCGGGACGGATATCTCGGAAAGGGATCTGGAACGCATTCTTTCTTATCGGGTGGTGATCGATAGCCGCGATGGGAACCACACCATTGGGTAGAATGACGTTGCCGGTGAATGGCTGGCAATCCACTAAAATGAACTGGTGTTTTTCGGGCAAAGATATATTCCTAGTGAGGAACAAAGACACTTTCAGCATTTTCATGACTTCCTGGTTTTCTGCACGGCCGACCAATCCATCATAGTGAATTTTTATGCTCTTGAAGTCCATTTTCTGGAGTAAAAACTTGAGGCTTGCAGCAGACGCCAGCGCGTCCGGATCCGGATTATTATGGACCACAATAGAGATTGGTTTATTCTTTTCTATGATGTCTAATAAATCTTCCATTTTAATCATCCATAGTATATGACATAGCGGTTTAATTCAAGACGCGACCCCTCACTCGTAAGGATTGTTTGCGACACGAAACATGTAATCGGGATCGATGTAAGGCTCGTCGTTTCTGTGTCTTTCCATCAACGCCATCTTCTTCTTCAAGAGTTTAGGGAAATTCTCTCCATGGATGAATGGAGTCTCTGTCTCCGAAATGATCATCCATTCCAGGGGCGCTTCTTTCCACAGCCGGAGCAGCACACGGCAGTTCTGAATCTCTCTATCAATCATCTCATCCAAGAGCCTCCGGCAGTCCGCTTTCCTCGAATGGTCCGGGAAATCCAGATACTCATGCACGGCATAAATCCATACAGCTGTGTTGCGCAATGTTTCATAAAGACAGCCCAAAGCCTTAATCCTGAAATACTGATCTTCAAAAACACGGAAGTCATGATCATCGCCAAGCTGAGGCAAAAGCTCCATCTTTTCTCTCAATAGACCGACCGCATTCTCCAAGGGCTCCCAGACATGCTCATCTATCCTCATGAATGTTTTTCGGGCATAATCTTTAGAGATAAGCTCGAAAAGGACATCTCTGGCCAGGTCAATCCTGTTGGGGTTATGGATGGACGTGCACATGAATTTTTCATAGTACGCTCGTTCTCTTTCAGGTATTCGATCGATATGGGGAACAAGCGGACGAACGAGCAGCCTTTGCCAAACAAGGCCATAATGCGAATAAAGAGGAAGAGGCATGAAATTGCGGATCGCCTGCTCCGCCAAACGCCAGGCCATCACCAAATCCCCTGCATGTTCTTTTCCCGCATACCTCTCAGCTATACGGAGCACCGTCTTACCAATATCCAGTTCAGGGTCGAACTGGAATTCCCGGAAAACCTCCTGATTCACGGCAAAAGGAACCCTATCCGGAGGCTGAATACCTCCCAAATGAGCCAGCGTCCGGACATTGAGCTTATAGGAAGCGTGAAGTTTTTCATGAGTCAACCAGGGGAAAGGAATCCCCAAAAGCGGTTCGTGGTTGGTGTGCGATCCAAAGGAATGGTAGAAGAAACCATGACTCCCTCTGGATTCAAGCTCATCCAGCGGCTCCTTTTCTTTATCCATCAGAGTGTTGTGATATCCTGAACCCGAGACATTCACATCCGGATATTGAGGATGGGGGTAATTGCTTTCCCATCCCGTGGCAAGAAGGGAGTTGGCCTCCACATCGATTCGAGCCTTAAGATTCGGCCAGAGATATTGATGCTCACCGTAAAAAGACTCCAATCGCGTCATCACTCGAAACCGTGGATTGATCCGGGATGCTGTGTCCCGAAGGAGAGTGAGAAAATCGATGATGTTTGAGGCGGCGGCCTTCGCGATTTCCTCATCATCCTTCCACTCCCTGATCAAGTAAGCCCCTCCATTTCTTCCCACATACAGGGATTTTGTATGCTCGAACCCTGCTCCGCTGTCGTTGCTCCAGATGCTCATGAATTCAAGGGCCGGAACTTCCATCATGAGGTTAGTGATGAGCTCCGTGTAATGCATCCGAACGACTGGATGGGCAAGGGAAAGATTAAAGCGGGGCTTAAAGCTGCGGAAAGGATGGTCCACCCGCGCCCCGCGCAGAGTTGGGTATCTCTGGAATAAGGTCTCGGGCACAGAACGAGGCTCAAAGCAAAGAAGACCAGGAGCCAAACCATATTTAACAGCCAGATGGGCATTCTCTTTTAAAAGATTCAAGTTCGCATTTAAATATTCCTGAGGATAAATACCGTGATTCAACCGGCTGGAAACGAACTGGTCAAGAGCGGGACAGTAGGTGTAAAAGTCAGGATAAAATTCTCCTTTCACACCTTTCTCTTTTGACCTTGTCGTGGCTAAAGCATTCACTTCAATATGGGTGAAACCCAAACGTGCGTACTCACGGATGTATTGTTCGCGGTTGAAACCACGAATGAGATGGGCATATTGCGTCAAAAATATATCGAATGTGGCTTTTTCGAAAGCAAAGCTCACTTCCTGGAGCCATGTTTTGAAATGTGAAACATCTTCATCCAGCCAATTCTCCAAAACATACGAAAACGCTGCATAAAGAAAGCAAGGTTTCGAACTCAGCAGCCAACAGCACTTATTCTCATCGATATCGAAAAAAATCCACTCTCTATCTGAATTCAGTTTTTTTCCCTGACTCACAACTGATCCTAAAAGTTCTTTATCCGCAACAGCCACATAGAATGTCCCTGCAACGGACTTCATATCAGATGGTTCGACCTTCTGGATGGCGGCACCTGATTTCACTACGTCCAGAAGTTCTTTGGCAACGGTCCTCTCAACAGGGTCCCCTTCTTTGGGAATCCGGATCGAACGGACTTGCTGGAAAATCTCCCTGACTTTCATCATGACCTCCTCGATATGCCTTGCACCAGAATTGTACATGGAAAAAAATGAAAGTGGCAACTCTTTTAGCATTGACACATGGTCGCTCCCAGCTTGACTTCGAGTTTTTGCTCTGTTATAAGCTAAAAGAGAAAAATTGAGCATTCGCACACAAAGATTTTTTTCCCTCCCAAAGGAGAGATAGTCATGATATGGTGGATTCTGATATTAGTCGTTTTGCTCATTTTGTCCTACCTATCCCAGGTGGGCACTCTCTTTCTCTTGCAAATAAAGTTTCCATTCTTGACGTCTTCATTAATAAATGTACTGATTCTGGTCTGCATGGTGATGGTGCTTATCAGGATCCTCGGGAGGACGAGAAAGGGAGAAAAAGAAAAACTCAAAAAAAGGATCCACGAACTCGAAGTAGAACTTAAAGCCCTTAAAGAGAAAGAAGGTTAGCTTAACGCAGCAACCCAGAACTCCGGAAAAAAGAAACTCAAAAGGCAGGATCCCTGACTAATCTTTCGGTCTTTCCTTTACCGGAACAAAATGAGTCAGTTATTTTATGTTCTTGTTGAAGATAGTCAAGGAACTCAAAGAAGCTCTTATATGAAAAGACAGAACATTTTCCCGGGCCAAAAATGACTAAATTCTCCGGGCAAAAAGTCATAGATTTTCACATACATATCGGACTGAAAGAGCACTGGCATGAGGGGATTCATTCTTACCAGAAAGCCGCCCAATCAGAGTACTACGAACGTTATGAAGAGATGATCGACCCTGAAAAATTCGCGGCCTATCTCAAAAGCCATCAAATCGAGAGAGCCGTGATTCTCTCCGAAATAAGCCCGCTCGTAACAGGCGTCGTCTCTAATGAATACGTTTTTGACTTTTGCCAGGGCCAGGATATCTTCATTCCTTTTTGCACAATCAATCCCACTCTGGTCAGCAATGTGGGGAAAGAGTTAAAAAAACACATCAAACATGGAGCCAAAGGAATAAAGCTCTATCCGTCGTATAACCATTTCTACCCGAATGAAAGCAAAATATATCCAGTTTATTCCTCGGCTGAAGAACACGGGCTGCCGGTGCTCGTGCACACAGGCTCTTCTGTGTTCAAAGGCTCAAAGATAAAATACGCAAACCCAGTCCATCTGGATGATGTGGCCGCGGATTTTCCTGAACTCACCATTCTTATGGCCCACAGCGGCAGGGGTCTCTGGTATGAGAAAGCTTTTTTTCTCTCCCGTCTTCACCAGAACCTCTATCTGGAGATCTCAGGTCTTCCTCCGAAAAACCTCTTACATTACTTTCCTGATCTGGAAAAAAACATCGATAAATGTGTTTATGGGTCGGACTGGCCGGGAATCAAGACGATCGACTCCAATATTCAAGCCATTAAAGAACTCCCACTGGCAGAAAACTCTGTAAAAAAAATACTCTACGATAACGCGGCCAGGATTTTAGGAATATAATGATAAAATTTTCTTTTTTTTTCGAAATATATATAATATCTACTTTCAACAGCCCCCTTGATCACATTAAGGTTGACTGATTAGCAAATGGGAAAAGAAGCTCGGTTTTTCAGAAAACAAAAAGGATTCAATCTAGTCGAACTCCTTGTTGCGGTTGTTATCATTGCTCTCCTCGCCATGATAGTCATCCCCAGCGCCCAAGTCTCCATCAGCAGAGCCAGACTGAAAAGCACGATGAAAAACACCTCGGCCATCTCCAGGGCCCTCTCAAATTACATTATTGATAACGGACGCATTCCTAACCAAAATGGCACTTATAATTCGAATTCATCCCTATACCTGGCACTATCTCCATTCTATATCAAAGTCCTTCCCGTCCATGACCAGTGGGGGAATGGTTTCCGGATTTGGTGTAGTGATGCGGCAGAAGGTGTCTATGGAATTACCGAACCCGGGAGTGACGATTTTCTGGTTGCATCCTTTGGGCAAGACCGTACTCAAGAAGGTGACTTCGCTTTCAATAAGTTACTCCCTGAAGAGGGATATTACTTCCTCAAACAAATGTCGGATTTCAATAAAGATCTTGTGATGTGGAATGGAGCATGGATCCGTCGTCCTTATGGTGTCGGCGACTAAAACTTTTCACTCTCTTCACACTCTCCAATCCAGAAATAAGAATGCCTCTTGAGTCATTTTCTCTCCCTGAGTGATCGAACATAAAAATAAGCTTTTTTATACAATATACTTAGGCAGCACTTTTACTAGTGATAGCGAAGACTAAGGTGTCATTGAGGGCATAGTTCGGCAATCTTCTATGATGATGAGATGGCCCAGGAACGCGGTCTGGCTCCTCGCGATCCATGGCCTTGTAAAGATGTTCCTCAGGAAATATGTCTAGTGCTCTGAATCCTTCAGAACCTCTTCTCCCAGATTCCCCGCTCTAGGAATCGGCTTATTTGTGGAGTTTACAGGACGGAGGATCCGGATAGGACGGGCACCCGCGGCATGAGCGGCTTGGATATCGCCATCTGAATCTCCATAAAATATTTGAATATCGTTTTCCCTGATGGGCCTGATTTTAAGATTCTCCAGGATTTTAAATCCTGTGAATATGACTTTATTCGGATTTTCCAACCCGAAAATCCCCGCAATAAGCTCCGTGACTGTCTCAGTATCGGTCCCAATCCTTGCGGTGATAAAATAAATGGAATCGCCTCTCTTCTTATGGAACTCGATCAGACTCCTTGCACAATCTTTAGGGATACTGAATCGGTCAAGTCCGTTATTCATCTCCGTCCAGAATTCCTCATTGGCTAAGTAGGCATCGCTTCCCGGTGAATACTTCTGTTGACCAAAATAAAATCCTGGACTCGAGAACAACACCGTGTCATCGATATCAAATCCCACGCTAATAGCAGGCTCATTTTCAAGGCTTTTTTCGATGTCTTTAAGAGTCACCCATCTAATGTTATCGTTGTTGGCGACAGGGCTGCAGCTCGTCAAGACTATACAGATGAGAATGATGACTAAAGCTAATCTTTTGGGCATGATTTCTTCTCCTTGTCTGAATTCACAGCTTCGGCGTCTAGATGCTATAACACAGAGAAACGCTGATGTCAAAATATTGGAAAAAAAGTTTTTCTCCGCATGACGCGAAAATGTTCATAAACTAAATGAATTGAGTAGACGTTCAGGCCTTGACTCCTACACTATCGAATATTCTCATGACAAAGATTTGACTTAGATACTTATTCTTCTTATTATTACTACAAAATGGAGGGCTGATTAAGGAATGCGGTGTCCAAGTTGTAATACTTTTAATCACGATGACAGCCAGTACTGCAGCAAGTGCGGGACCTCTCTTGGCGAAGTCAATGATACCATTACACACACTCCTCCCACTCAACCTCCTCGAGAGAATACTCTTTATTTTTCTCCTGGAGAAAGTTTTGGTCCACGCTACAAGATTATTGAAGAGATCGGCCGCGGTGGGATGGGACGAGTATACAAGGCAGAGGATAAAGAACTAGGAATCACCGTTGCCCTCAAAATGATCCACCCTGAATACTCATCAAAACGCCATATTATCGAACGTTTCAAGAAAGAAACCCTTCTGGCAAGGTCTATTTCCCATGAAAATGTTATCCGAATCTATGACCTGGGAGAGGTGGATAAAATCAAGTTCATCTCTATGGATTACATCAAAGGGCAGAGTTTAAAAGAGCTGATTCTCACATCAGGCACATTAACTGTGGAAACGGCCATCAGCATCACAAAACAGATCTGCGAAGCCCTTATAGTTGCACATCAAAAAGGAGTGATTCATCGAGACCTCAAACCCCAAAACATCTTGATCGACAGCAATGGCAAAGCCTATGTGACAGATTTCGGAGTGGCTAAATCCGTCGAGGTCCATGAAGATAGCGCCCCGGGAATCATAATCGGAACAATCCACTACATATCCCCTGAACAGGCAAAAGGAGAAAAAGCAGACACAAAATCTGACCTCTATTCTCTCGGTATCATCATGTATGAGATGCTGACAGGAGAAAAACCTTTCAAGGCCGAGACATACACAGGATACATCCAGAAGCACATCCATGAAAAACCCAAATCACCTTCGAAATTCAATCCGAACATTCCCCTCTATCTCGAAAAAATTATCCTCAAATGCCTGGAAAAGGACAAACACAACCGTTACCAGAACGCAGAGGAAATCCTTCATGATCTGGGAGAACAAAAAGTGGCGACCAGACCTATTCTTCCTCGAATAAGAGTAAAAAAATTACTGAAAGTGGCCTACACCAGCGCCTTGATCATTCTCATTGTGGCAATCGCTTATTTATGGATAAAAAGAAAGCCCGCTGGACTCGTCCTAACAGAAGACTTGGGAAAATCGGTTGTAGTCATGCCTTTCGAAAACAATACAGGGGATGAAAATCAAGATTATTGGAGAAAAGCTCTCTCAAACATGTTAATTTATGACCTTATACAATCAAAGCTAATCAGAGTATTAGCTGAAGATAGACTCTTAGAAATTCTCAAAAAGCTAAATCTTCAGGATGCGAAAAGCTATACTTCAGAGGATCTCAAGAAAGTGGCTGAACAAGGAAGAGTAAGTCATATATTGACAGGAAATTACACCAAGGCAGAAGACACTTTCCGAATATATACGAAGCTTCAGAATATAATCACAGGAGAGCTCATAGATTCACATAAAGTAGAAGGAAAAGGAGAGTCAACTTTTCATTCTGCTGTGGATCAGCTAACACCCTGGGTAAAATCTCAATTCAACTTCACAAGTGATGAAATTGCTGCCGATCCAGATAGAAATATTGAAGAAATTCTTACCGGTTCACCACAAGCCTTGAAGTATTACCAACAGGGAAAACAATATTACCAGGAAGGGAAATTTGAAAAAAGCAATGAATCCTTTGAGAAAGCCCTAGACATCGATCCTGGGTTTGTACTCGCCTATAAAAGAATCTCAGAAAACTATCATTACTTAGGAGATATCGATCAGGCTAAGAAATACGCTCAGATGGCTTTTTCATGGTTTGATCAGGATCGTGTTTCTCTCCGAGAGCGCTACCTAATCGAGGGATGGGCTTTCACAATATTGGAAGGGTCTTATAAAAAGGCAATAGCAACATATAAAAAATTGCTTCAGAATTATCCCGACGATGAAGACGGCAATACATATCTTGGGGCAATTTATAGAAATGCGGAAGAATGGGATCTGGCAATTGAGCGGTTTGAGAAAGTCCTTAAAGTTAATCCTCAAATGGCTGTAGACAACTTCGTTTTTATTTATAAAGGTCTGGGTTTATATGATGAAGCCAGGAAAATATTACAAGCCAACAAGCATTTTTACGAAGAATCCTTATTGCGTTTTCATATGAGCATCATCTACTTCTGCGAAGGGAGAATTGACCTTGCCCTTCGTGAGGCAGAAGTTGCACTTTCATTGGTTTCAGAAGACCAGAATACTGACTGGATCCAATCGATAGGAAATATTTATCATTCTAAAGACAACTTTCTCAAAGCAGAGGAATCTTTCCGGCAACTTCTCGAAAAGAAAGATGCACAGTCCCAATCATGGGGGAGATTAGGGCTCGGTCATATCTATTTATCTCAAGGGAAATATGATAAATGCAGAAAAGAAGTTATTTCGGGGATGGAAGACTCACAAAAATCTGGCTTAAAATCGATGGAGGTTGAGTATAGGTTATTCTTGGCAAAACTCAATCTTCAAAAGAAACAATACGGCGAGGCTGTGAATGTATTAATCCAAGCAGAGAAAATAAGTTCTGAATCCAATCTTATCTTGTCCCAACCTTTAGCTTTAACTTATCTCGGACTTGCCTATCTTTTGAATGAGAAGTCAAATGAAGCAAAAAGCACAGCAGAGGAACTCAAGCGGTTTGTAGAAAAAACAGGAATTCAAAAATTTATGAGACATTATTACTACTTGATGGGAATGATTGCCCAAAAAGAAGGTTTGCTTTCACTCGCGATCAAAGATTTTGAAGAAGCATTAATGTTATTCTCTCATCAAAAAAGTATGTACGACGATCATGCATTTTATCTGAATGCTCTTGCCTCAGCATATTATCAAACGGGGGACTTGGAAAAAGCCAATGAACAATATCAAAAGATAATATCCCTGACAACCGGGCGTTTACGATGGGGAGACATCTATGCCAAAAGCTACTATATGATGGGAAAAGTCTGCCAGAAAAAAGGCTGGGAAGGAAAAGCTTTCGATCATTACGAAAAGTTCCTTCAACTCTGGGAAAACGCAGATCCTGATCTTCCAGAAACCGAAGATGCGAAAAAACAATTGGATGTATTGAAAAATACATCACAGGAATAAAATCTATTCCAGCCTTATTCTTTTTTTGTTTCTATTCTTAAGCTTCCAGCTCTCTCCGAAAAATCTTTTTTTCCTTCCTTAAGATTTTTTTAATATCGCATATCCAGGGAGGAATCCTTTTTGTGATCGACCCAGAAAATGCAGTATCCATGGGACACACTCCACACTCCTCGAGCTCTTCACAAAGAATGCACGAAGTGTCAGGAGTGGAAAAATGATCCGTCCGGAGGCTTGAAATATTCGAGAGGATTTCAGGATACACCTTCTCGAAATTCTCAATGAATGAGTCCAGATCTCCGAAACAATACTTGGCACACTCTTCAGTCTCTTCCTCTTCCCTTAAAAAATCAGGGAAAAGACAACAGCCCCAGAGCTTACCATCCGGTGTTATTGCCATGCGATCTTTGCCAGCAAAACAACAAAAAATATCTTTTTTGGAATCTTCCCTGAATTCAATCAAAGGTATCTTCCTTTCTCTTTTGTAAAAGGAGTGCAAAAATCCTCTCAATGATGCGAGTTCTTCTTGGAGCTGGGAAAGTGAAGGAGAATCCCACGGAGTTACTTTATGAAGTGAAAAATCGATATTCGGAACACCCAATCCACTGATGAATTGAATCGACTGCGAAAGATATGCTGCGGTTGTTGGCGTGAAAACACTATTGGTCTCCAATTCTATATCGGGGTATTTCAGTATTTTTTTTATTATAGAGACAATGTGTTCGAAACTGTCACTTCTTCTGGATAAATCCTGGGCCAATCCATCGAAACTCACTGTGAGAAGAAACTTATGCTGATTCAGGAACTTCAGGATATGATCATCAATGAGGCTCCCATTCGTGGTCATTGAGAATTGGACATGTTTCTTTAGCCTTCTGTTCTTCTCCCGAATGTAAGAAACAACATATCTAATCTGATCATATGCAAGTAGAGGTTCACCCCCATAAAAATTGATGTAACATTCCTCTGTTAATAACGGAAAGAAAAAATCGAGGGCCTTTTCTACAGTGGAGATGTTTATATTTCTTTTCCCTTTATTTTGAAAACAATACGAGCAGTTAAAATTACATTCCTCCGTCACCGTGAAAGTGAAATTAGAAAACTCCATCCTCATATTTTTGAAGTCTAATGTTAGAAAAAGAACTAAATTGGAATAAGATTAGATTTTACACTCGATATTTAGGCCTTGGACCATAACATGGATTACTATAGGGCCAGGGTGTATTTAATATCTCATTTAGCTTCTCTAATGCACGCAAAGCATGCTCAGCTGTAAGCTTTCCTTCTATTTCTTTTTCCATATTTGCCTTTTCATCAAGTTCGTCATCAGATAAACTAGGAGTTAGTTGTTTTGCCAGTTCTCTAGGCAATTCTCCCTGTTCTACTTTTCTACCAGAATCTTGATGTTCTACATATACCCATACTATCCGCAGTAACTTGTGAATATTATACTCCGGAAATTCTTCTTTTATCATGATTTCCCTCCTTCTGGAATATTGTTATTCAATATAAAAATAAAAATAAAAAAAATCAAGTTAAACCAAATTCTTTGTTTCAGTTAAGAGTACACTGCCTTTTTTATTTTTTCGCTTTTTCTATTGACTGACTCAAGCAATCCCAGGCTTCGAATACGGCCAGAACATTCTCTGGTTTGGCTTCGAGGCCGAATTCAAACTGGGCGATAACTCCCCCATCCGCATACAAATGAGTCCACATCTCGTGAACGGCCTGTTCAATCTCCCGTCTGGAACCTTGGGGCAGAAGCTGTTGTCGGTCGATCTCTCCCCAGAAAGTAACCTTCCCGCGAAACCGCTCGCCCAGTTCCTGAACACCCATACAGAAGACCTGGCTGTTCAGGGCATCGATTCCGACTTCAATCAAATCGGCAATGATGTCAGTGATGTACCCATCCGAATGCATGAAGACGCGCTTCCCGTGCTGGCGGGCAATTTCCACATAATCCCGGTACATGGGCTTGAAGACCTGCCGGAAAATCTCAGGAGATGTGATCATCGCCCGCTGTGTTCCCCAATCATCCATCAGGGCCACACCATCCACATCTGTTCTGGCCCAGGCTTCAACTTCCCTGCAGTAATGTTCGTGAATTCGGTTTAAAAGTTCGAAGAGGTCAGAAGGCTGTTCGATTAAATCGATGAGCGCTTGCTCCATTGTCCGGATGAACTGCAGCCGTTCAAAAGGACGCACAACAGTCCCGGAAAGCACGAACTTATCCGTGCGCTGACAAAAAGCATTCACTTCCTCCTGGTCAAGACTGAGGACCGCATCAGGGGTTGTGAAATCACCCAGGTCCTTCCAGTCCTTAAGGAGAGGTTCACGAACGATCCCGATCGTACCGCTCTGGAGGTTGTCAAAAATGCAACCCCATTCATCCACATAAACCCCAGGGCTGTACCGGTCTCCTTTAATTCCCAATGGCTCTTTATAGACTGTCGGTGCAGCAATGATATCGTCCGGAAATTCTCTGTGAAGCCTCTCGATGATTTCCGGGTATTTTTCCTCGGCCCAGGGCAAAATCCAGCACTGGCGGGGAATGCGCTCCGGGGAATCAAAGGCGAGTGTTCTGCGGACAAGCTCGCGCGAATCCATGGCTATCATTCCTTTGGCTTATCCGCTTGAACAGCCGGAGGAGTTCCACCCGGAAAATAATGATAATCCCGCAGATCCACAGGGATTCCGGCGCGGGCCCAGGGAATATTCCCTTCACTAGGCAGGATTCCTTTCGAATAACAGTCATAAAATCCCTCGGCCAGCCCTTCAACCCACCATCTTCCCTCACTTTCTTGCTTGTGAATCATTGATTCCGGAAACTCCACGATCTCCGGGAAAGACTCCTGAATGCCGTTCACACATAGAGTCTGGGAGCGTGCCGCTTCCGGGCCGCAAACCACAGGCTTGGGCTCTCTGACACAAGTCACCGCATCAAACAGTTTCAGAAAATAATGGGAGGCTTCGGGAGAGCCGTAATTCTTCTCTTTCCTTTTGCGGTCGATGGCGATAATCTCCTCAGAAACCTCTCCGTAGGTGATTGTGGCCTGCTCGAACTCGAAGGAAAATATGGGTCCCTGGTCTGGACGTGTCACATGGGATGCATAAAACAGGAGCTCTGTGCCTTCCTGTGTAAATACGCGACAAGCAACGGTGTCGAAATTCTGGATGGGATAAGCTCTGTACAGCTCGGCTGTGACCGCTGTTAGTCGAGCGCTCGTATCCGCATGGTCGCCCAAGACGTAGAACAGGTTGTGCAGAAAATGAGCCATAGCGTTGTTGGCCGGGCTGTCCAGTACCCAGCGGCCCCCTTCATCTTTTTTTCTCCCCAGCCAGGAGCTTTTTCCGTAATAATCCTCGGTCCTGGGCCAGAAACACAGGGATTTCAGCCGAACAGGTCTGCCGAATATTCCCTTGAGAATATCGCGTTTTAGACATTGAATCGCCTTCGAATAAGACCACTGGTAGCCGATCATAACCCAATGGTTTGATCCATCCTTGACGTGGATCAACTGGTCCGCGTCCTGGATCGTGGCTCCGACGGGCTTCTCGCACAAAACATGACTGCCGTTGCGGAGCACCTCACAACTCTGGAGAACATGGTGTTGAGTCGGAGACGAAATAACGGCCAACTCAGCGGTCTGACCGCTGCCGCTGAATTCACGGAGGGAATCAAAGACCGGAATACCCTTTTCTTTTAATTCGGAGTAGCGTTCAGACTTCTCAGGGAAAGGGTCCACAGCGGCACGAAGCTCGATCTCTCCGGGAGAAAACTCTTCCAGCAGAGTCATGAGGTAATGGAGCCCCATTCCACTGAT
>CAZSGR010000052.1:14550-15762 GCA_964606185.1 uncultured Eubacteriales bacterium | reverse complement strand
CTATTTTTCCTTTTGACATTCCAGTTTCCCCGTGTGATAATTTTAAAGCCAAGATTTGGAACCCTCATATCAAGCTAATCTGGAAAAGGAAATGCTCTCTTTCAAACCTCCACCCCATATCTAACACAACTTCATCATCAGACCACTTCCTCATGCATAAGGGGTGAGAGGGGGGGTGAGAAACGATGGTAAAAATCATCCTCAAATTCACCCTGAAAGGCAATTTTCAAAGCCTTCTTCATTTATTACAAATATTTACATCTTTTTCAATTTTTTCAATCCTTAAATCTTAAATAGAGAGGCAGGATGAAATCTCTTGGATCCAAGAGTTTGACACAGTCAGGACAAAGACAAAGCTTATTCCGGGGTCTTCATAATATATTCAATTCAACTGAATTCACTGAAGTCAAATTTTTTTCCATTTTTATTTATGGGGGCCGACTAAATCTTTGCCCTTCATTTAAGGGGTGAATTGCACGATGAAAGTCTCATCGATGGTTATCGAGAGAAAAATTGACTGAGGGGAAAAAGAAGAGACCCTGTGAAAACTATCCTAGGCACCTCAATCCTTCCGATAGAATTCCAATCTTTACTGTTTTCAATCCGTGTAAAACGGCCGAAGTTTAAACTCTTCTCAATTTAAACCTGTGAGTGAGCCAATGTCATCTGAGATCGATGTCACGACTGGGAGAAAAGAAAGATTAAATTTTTTCTCTCCATCGGAAAAGGAGAATTCTTCGAAATATAGTGAATTTCTCCCGGAAGCCGCAAGCATCAAGAGGGCAAAGGAAGTGTTCAATCTCTTTGCCAAGGCATTCGCCTCCATGAGAATATACCCGACAGAAAATCCCACCGTGAAAAGTCTCATTAATACATTTAACGAGAAATTGCAAAAATTTCTCGACGAAGAGGAAGAACTCAAGCTCATCATTTACGAGTTCAGTATCACCTTCAAGGAAGAAACAGTCTTCCAGGACGGACAAAAAAAGGCCAGTCTTCCTTTTCTTTTCTTTAAGGATGGAATCAGAGAACTGGCTTTTTACAAAGGTTTGGATAAAGAAGAACTTCAAGATTTCCTGAAAGTCATCAAAGACAATGCAGACCTTCCTCCTGATGACAGTGATATTGTCAACTCTCTCTGGATTAAGGATTTTCCTCATATCCGCTATTTTGCTGTGGATGAATTCCTCGATTCGGAGATCGGAGGAGAAG
>CAZSGR010000052.1:0-14450 GCA_964606185.1 uncultured Eubacteriales bacterium | reverse complement strand
GGAGGAGAAGAAGAAGCACGCTTCAACATCGATAAAGAAGAGCTCACAAAGGGAAATATTAAACTCGCTTCGAATGACCGGAAAGAATTGCGTAAAAGGAGCGTCGCTTTAGGCCTCAATTCAACGGATATCAAGGAGGAAGAAGAAGACGAAAAAGTCACTCTGGAAGACATCTCTCTTCCCTTTCAGATGTCATCTGGCAACGGGGAAGAATCCCCAGTGATTGAATCAATGCTCGTAGAACATCGGGCTGCGCCTCCAATGACCGAGATGGTCACACTGTTATTCGAAATCCTTTATATGGAGGATAGAATTGACGCATTTTCATCCATTCTAAACATTCTCGATCAATTCTATAAAGAAGTCGTCTACAAGTCCCTCTTTGCCCTCGCCTCTCTGATCCTAAACCGTCTGCAGGAATTGTCCGACCTGTTCTCCGGTCAATTTGAAGAAAAAAAGGAATTGCTCGAGAAAACTCTTCAGAATATTAAGAGTGAAAGCTCTCTAGCCTACCTGAAGAAATTATACATAAACGGCCAGATTGCTGATTTTGACTCCTTCTTTAGATACCTGAAACTTCTCGGCCCCAGCACCATCCCCCTCGTAGCCGATATCTGGGAAGAAACGGATAACCCGATTATCCGGTTGAAGACTTCAAACTCCCTGTATGAACTCGGAAAAAAGGATATCACCTCTCTTATTAATATTGCCAAAGACCACAGAATAGAATTGATAAAGGAAGTCTTAGGAATATTAGGGAAGATTGGCGATACAAAAGCGCTCCCCATCCTTAAAAAGTTTGTTGGTCACGAAAATAAAGAAGTGCGGCTCTCTGTCATACACGCATTGGAAACAATCCATGACGAAAGGACCAACGCTTCCCTTATAGAGTTTCTCTCTGATCGAGATGGGGAAGTGCGTACCAGGGCAGCATTGGGCCTTAAACGCTGTGAAGACCAGACCACAATCTCTCGTCTCATGCAGATAGCTGAGAAAAGAGATTTCAAAGAAAGATTAAAAAAAGAGAAGAGGGTTCTCTTAGAATATTTAGCTGAGACTCAATCCCAAGAAGTTAGCACCCTGCTCGGTTCCATTTTGAAGAAGTGGAGCATTCTCTACAAAACAAAGCAGAATGAGACCCGTCTCTGTGCAGTCCCCGCATTGGAAAAAATGGCTATCCCTGAAGCCCGGAGAATCCTTGAAGAAGGAGCAAAATCTCGGAATAAAACCATCCGGAAGGCGTGCTGTCTTTCGCTAAGGAAAATTACCCAAAATTTTGAATCGAATAAAATCCTTTCAGGCGAACAAAGTGCTTAATTACAAGATAGAAAAGGATAGGAATAAATCAAAGAAGCCTTCTTCACCCGCCGATAAAGTCCTCTCAAAAAGAATCGAAAGTATTTTCATTCGTTTTTCCTCCGCTATAAAAACCGCTCAAATCTATGAACTCAATAACCTGACATTCATAGAACACATCAGCTCACTTTATTCTTCAATCGAGGGAATCTTTGCTGAAGAAGGACGAGCCCTGTTTCAGTTTCAAGAAAATACGTTATTTTTTAACAACAGTAGGATAAAATTTGACCTTACCAGCTTTCATAACTTTAAATTCTTGGCTGATGAATTCAAAAAAAAAGAAATTGGAACCATAGGTTTCGAACCGGGACTGGATGACGATGAACTTGCAAAATTCGTTGCTCATCTCGCCAATTCTAATGGAAAAAGGGATGACCCATTCGGAGATTTTGAGAAAGAATTGAAAGGCAGAGGAATCGACCATATATTCTTAGAAAAAATCCACCCTTATGACCCAGCGGCCCGCATGAAAGCAGAGAATGTTAAGCAAACCGCCAAAAAAGTCTTTAGCAAAAGCATGTCCCACCTGAAAGAATCATTTGCAAGACAAAAAGAAAACAAAAAAGTTCCATGGAAGACTTCCCGCAGACTGATTCAATCCATAGTCAATCTCATCAGCCAAGACGAGTCTTTCATGATAGGAATGACCAACATAAAAAATTACGATGAATATACAGTCAACCATTCGACAAATGTTGCCGTCTTAGCCGTGAGTTTCGGAAGGAGACTGGGATTAGATAAAGAAGAAATGATAGAGTTGGGCTTGAGCGCCTTTTTCCACGATGTGGGAAAACTGGAGGTCCCCAAAGAAATCCTGGGAAAAAAGGATAAATTGAGCGAAGAAGAAAGAAAAATCATTGAAAAACACACGTTCCATGGAGTCGAAAAACTCCTCAACATGAAAGATTCGAGTTATCTCCCGGTGAAAACTCTTTATGTTGCTCTGGAACACCATCTCTGGGCTAACCTTTCCGGCTACCCCAAGTACTGGAAAAGAAAAAAGGTTGGCCTTTATAGCAAAATCGTTAAAATTTGCGATTTCTTTGACTCTGTAACGACCCAAAGACCCTATCGTGAGCATGTTATGACGAGAGATGAGGCTTTGAGCTTAATGATGGAGAAGAGCGGCACAGAGTTCGACCCAGTCTTACTAAAGGTCTTCGCCAACCTGGTAGGAGTCTACCCAATAGGCTCACTTGTCTCTCTGGACACTAAAGAGCTCGGCATCGTGATGGAAGCAAATCCTGAAATAGCGTTCATGCTCAGGCCCAAGGTCAAACTTATCACCAACAGGAAGGGGAAAAAAATCGATGGAGACATCATCGATCTCACAGAAATGAACCCGAAAAAAGGAGACTACAAGAGGACCATTGTGAAATCTCTGGATCCGAATAAATACAACATCAGAGTGTCGGATTACTTTCTGGCTCAAGAGGTTTGATCTCGTCATTTATTTTCCTCCGTTTTGCCCGCTTTTATAAATGCTCTATCTTCGACTCTCAGTGAGAATGACTACTTTGGGGTCAGGGCTCGACATTAGACATTTTTTGTCTGATTTATCGGTTGATTCCCGAGCTTCTTGATAACAATGGACAACATAAATCTTGAGATGCCTCACGTCGAGCCCTGACCCCATTTATATGGTTGATTTCATCCTTGACTTAGTCTCAAAAATATTATAAACACTAACGAGTCTTTTATCGGTTTGATGATGCGGATTATTCCTCTAGAAAGTTGAGGGCACAGAGCGAGTCTTCTTGAGGTTTAAGTTAAGGGGATTGTTTCCAAAATATGTTTTTTATTTTTATGTGCACATCAACACTCCTCAAAATTTAAATAAGATAATTGGTGATTGGAGGAAGGCCATATGAGAAAGGAAGAGAAAAAAGATCCCTTTAAATATTCGGGGCCTGAGCGACGGTCCGGTACAGACAGGCGCAGATTAATCGACCGTCGCAGAGGAGACCGAAGAAAAAAGGAGAGGCGAGATTGATCGCCGCGACAGGAAAAATTTCTTTCTAAATTCCTCCCGGCCTTTTCGGAGTTTAATCCTCTTTCATGTTTCTGAATTTTTAAATATCCGGCATGGGAAATCAACTTCTCTAATAAATGATTAAAGTTAATCCGGCACTTCTCGGATTGTTCTTTTTATTCACAACTGTCCTCTTTTTAGGGCAGATGAAGGAGGGCAGCAGAGGGAATAAATTGGCATGATATTTGCTTATGTTTCTGACAGAACAAGAAAACAAATATGGAGGAGCAAATGAAGAAGCTTTTGACCATTTCGGTGGGGTCCTTGATTATTTTGTTCAGCGCAAGCGGAATCCTGGCCAAACCTCACAGGGATTATCCAAGCCGCAATTATCTCAATTTCTCCTGGTTTCTCAAACCCTCAAGTTTAGGACTTAAAGCCCGCCTGTTCAGCAATGTGTACGCAACTGGGAATCTGGATTACAGGGAATCGGTCGATGACCTCGAGTTCCAGGCAGGCGCCGTGTACATGTTTCCGAGGAAAATTCTCATCTTCAGGTTATACACAGGAGGAGGATACCAGTTCTCCAGGAATGAAGGGTATCAGTATCCGTATGTGACGGTCGGAACCCAGTTTTTGTTTCTCTTCTCCGAGGTTATCTATCCTATGGAGGACGTATCAGACCCAAAATACAGGTTCGGACTGAGTGTCAAGTTTTAATCCATGTAACGGCCAGCGTTTTTTCCCTTTATATCCATGCGAAACCGCCTTTAAAATCTATCTTCATATCCTTTTAATTCTTTCATGAGCTTCATTTTATCAATCTGGCTCAAATTCATCGGCTCTTTCATGAGTATAGACAAAACGGGAGCTTTCACATAAAAAAGAAACTCTATTTTCGTACTTATGCCAGTATAGCCATACTTATTCTGAGTAGAATGCATACGACTTTATCGCCGTCCGTTTTGAAATCTATTTTAAACGGAATCCACTGAAAGGAAATTCGCAAAAACTTTTTGCTTCTTCCTCTCTGGATGGTAAAATACCCTGACTCATGATACTTTCAGGTGCAAAGCAATGGATGAGATAGCTAAGTTATTTCTGCTTTTTGGCGTCGGCACGATAGCGGGTTTCATCAACGTCTTCGCAGGCGGCGGATCTACAATCACTCTGCCTATTCTCATCTTCCTCGGACTCGACCCCTCTCTCGCCAACGGCACCAACCGGATTGGAATACTCGCTCAAACTCTCTCAGCTGTTGTCTCTTTCCGCCAGGAAAAATACCATGACTTCAAACTGAGTTTAAGATTAACAGCCTTCACACTGCCCGGAGCCATTGCAGGGGCCATTATCGCCACTCGAATTAGCGGTGATCTCTTCCAGAAAATCTTGGCCTTTGTCTTGATCGCTGTCACAGTTTCCATTTTCCTCAAGAAAAAAAACCAGGAGAAACCGAGAGGTGACTGTAAGACGAAAAGCTCTTGGCTAATCTATCCAGTCATGCTAGCTATTGGATTTTACGGAGGTTTTATGCAAGTTGGCGTCGGGTTTGTGTTCATGGCCTCGCTCTACCATCTGATGAGCCTGAACCTTATCCGGGTCAACATGCATAAGGTCTTCATCATATTTGTCTATACCATCCCCGCATTCCTTGTTTTTCTTCTCACTGGAAATGTGGAGTGGAGTTTCGGGCTGATTCTGGCAGTCGGAATGGCTTTCGGAGCGTGGTGGGCGGCAAAGATTTCTGTGAAAAAAGGAGAGAAGTTCATCCGGATAGTGTTGATTCCGGTCATACTCGGGATGGCTCTGAAGCTTCTGAATATCTTCTGATCCTCCCCATTGACTTGTGAAAAGCGAGCATATATCATGAACCTTAATATTTTGGCAGTAAGGCTTTTTGAGTGAAAAAGAAGGGACGAAAGCCGTGTTTAGACTAAAAAAAATCAAGCTGCACACCAAGATTTTCATCGGGTTGATCCTCGGAGTGGTGGTGGGACTTGTCTTTGGAGAGAAGGCCCTGATCATCGAGCCAGTCGGGACAATCTTCCTCCGTCTCATCACAATGATCGTTGTTCCTCTGGTTCTCGTCTCTCTCATGCTTGGAACAGCCAGCCTGGGAGACATCCGTAAACTCGGTCGAATCGGTATCAAAACAGTCGTTTATTTCACGATAACAACGATGATCGCCATCTCCATAGGTCTCGTCTTGGCCAACATCGTCAAGCCCGGCACCGGCCTGAATGAAGAGGTGAAGGCTGAGCTCTACAAGAGCTACGAATCTAAAGCCCAGGTCAGCATTCAGAGCATGGAAGAGAAGCCATCGCTCAAGGATATCCTGATCAATGTTGTCCCCACCAATCCCGTGAAAGCCCTCATAGAGGGAAACATGCTCCAGGTGATATTTTTGGGGCTCCTTTTTGGCCTCATCCTTACTCTGATCAAAAAATCAAAATCAGAGATGCTCATAAAATTTCTTGATGGCGTGAATGATGCCATCATTCAAGTGGTCCATATTGCCATGAAGCTGGCTCCCTATGGTGTTTTGGCCTTAATCGCGGCTGTAATCGGCCAGTATGGTGTCAACATTCTCGTCACTCTTCTCAAATATTCGCTCGTGGTCGTGGGTGGTCTTGTGATCTATACCTTTTCAGTAAACAGCCTTTCGTTGAGCCTTCTGGGTCGAATGAACCCCCTCCTCTTTTTTAAGGCCGTGAAAGAAGCGATGATCATCGCCTTCAGCACATCAAGCTCCAACGCTGCCTTGCCTGTCAGCCTGGAATGCGTCGAGCACATCGGAGTATCCCGGGAATACTCGAGTTTTGTCATCCCTCTGGGAGCCACCATCAACATGGACGGAACAGCCCTTTACCAAGGTGTTGCCGCGGTGTTCATTGCCAATATCTACGGTATCCCCCTGGCGATCACGGATCAAATCATAATCGTCCTTATGGCCACTCTGGCCTCTGTTGGAGCCGCAGGCGTCCCTGCTGCGGGCATCATTACCCTGGCTATGGTCCTCACGCAGATCGGAATTCCCCTTGAAGGAATCGCCCTCATCCTGGGAGTCGACCGATTCCTGGATATGTGCAGGACGACCACCAACATCATTGGTGATATGGCTTGTTCTGTTGTCATCAAGCAAACAGAAGAGAGGGGAAAAACGAAGTTGACGTGACAAAAAAAACAAAGAGAAGGGCCCTCGGCCAGCATTTTCTGAAAAGCCAGGCGGTTTTAAAAAAAATCATCCTTCGCATCTCTCCCCAAGAACAAGACCTGATCATCGAAATAGGAGCGGGCAGGGGAGCCATGACGTTCCCTCTGGCCGAGAAGGCTGAGAAAGTCATCGCCATCGAGAAAGACCCGGCTCTCATTCCCTCCCTAAAGAAGAAAAACATTCCCAACCTGACAATCCTTGAAAAAGACGTCCTGAAGGTAGACTTCCATGAACTCTTGAAGAAGGAGAAAAATTTCAGAGGAAACCTGAAACTGGCAGGAAACCTGCCTTATTCCCTGTCTTCGCCTCTGTTGTTCAAGGTGCTTGAAGAGAAAGAGCTCTTCTCAGAGTGTGTCTTCTTACTCCAGAAGGAAGTGGCAGAAAGGCTCTGCGGCCAGCCTGGTTCGAAAGCTTATGCTCCGGTTTCCATCCTCTTCCAGATTCACTTTCTCATCCAGCTCCACTTTACAGTCTCTCCGGAATCTTTCTCGCCTCCGCCCAAAGTGGATTCCGCCCTGATTTCTCTCAAAAAAAGGGAGCGCCCCCTGTTTTCTCTTGAAAACGAAGAACTCTTCCGAAATTTTGTAAAGGGAGCTTTTAAACACAGAAGGAAAATCCTTCGAAATAACCTGGAAAAGCTCGATATTCCTTTATCCAGTATCGATAAGGCTTACCACAAATTTGGCATCGAAAAAACTACACGGGCTGAGCAGCTTCCTATCTCTCAGTTCGTCGATCTCTTTCGAGACTTCTTCAAATAAAAGTAAAAGGGGTTGCATCTCAACATTTGAAACCTGACCCCAGAAATGGACGTGGATTATTCACGAGTCGAGGTTGCCTCAGACTCTGTTGCGAAGAGCGAAGCGAATGTGGCATTTTTATTTCAAGCAAAAGGTTGAGATTGCCACACTCCCTTCGGTCGCTCGCAATGACAGCGCTCTACTTGAAGTTGTCGTTCACCAACAGGTTGCTCGCGATGACGATTAATCCAAAGAAAAGGTCGTCAGATTTGCTCGCCCGTAGGGTGAAAGATGCCGACTTAAGATGATTAATTACCCTTAAAAGTATTTATGTATAGGAAGTCGGCCGATTTTATGAATAAATCAGGCTAAATATGATATAATTCAGACAATGAAAAAGAAGAAAAAAGTCACATCTCCTCTATCTTCCCGAAAAATTCGAAGAAAAAAAGGAGTGAGGTCTTCTGACATTATCGGAGTTGTCCTGATCTTTTTTGCTATTTTTATCTTTATCAGCTTGATCAGTTATGACCCGCAGGATCCTTCGTGGACGAATACCGGATGGGCCGATTCGCAACCTTCTGAGCAAAAAATCCACAATGCTATCGGGAAAGCGGGAGCCTATCTTTCCGATGCTTTCTTTCAGATCTTTGGGTTAGCCTCATTTCTCATTTCGGTTGCCCTTTTCTACATGGGAATTCAGTGCTTCTCTTCCAGAGAGGAGAGAGGCCTCCTCATGAAATCCATGGGAAGCCTATTCCTTCTTCTTGTCTTTAGTTCCCTCTTGTTCATGCTTTTCAAGAGTGTTTCCTGGAGGGGATCCGAGACTCAGGCCGGCGGTTTGACCGGAAAAATGATCTCATCCGCTCTGATTCGAATATTCAGTCATGTCGGAACGCTGCTTGTGCTCTTCGCCCTTCTCATCCTCTTTTTCATTCTCGCAACCAAAATCTCTATGCCTGCAATCCTTCAATTCTTCGCAAATCTGTTTCATTTTGTGTTCAAAGAAGTTAGGATCAAAACCACTCATTACCGCAAATCCAGGCTTAGGGAAAGGATGAGAAAAAAAGTTGCTGAAAAATACGCCCTTCATGAGGAAAAGGAGACGAAAAAACCCAAGCTAAAAAAGAAAAGAAAAGAAAGAAGGAAAGCGCTAAAGCCTGAACCTGCGCTGGAAAAGCCTTCTTCTCCTCCTATCCAGGAAAAGTTTCTTTTTCCTGAAATGGAAAAGAAGACGGATTACAATTATCCCCCTTTTACACTGCTTGATAAGGGAAAAGCATCTGAACAAATCGACAAAAACGAACTCTTGGAAAAAAAACAGCGAATTGAGGAGAAGCTGGCGGAATTCCGGGTCGAAGGAGAAGTCCGGGAGTATCATCCGGGGCCTGTGGTCACAACATACGAATTTTACCCCTATCCGGGGATTAAAATCAGCCAGGTGGCGAATCTCTCGGAAGACCTGTCCATGGCATTAGGGGCGGAGTCAGCCAGAGTTCAGAGAATGCCGGGAAAATCCTCTCTCGGCGTTGAAATTCCCAATAACAAGAGAGAAATCATTAAACTCAGGGATATCATCCAGTCAGAACAATTCACAAGTTCTCCCTCCAAGCTGACTTTTGCTTTAGGAAAGAATATTCACGGTGAGGTCACCATCACAGATTTATCCATCATGCCTCACCTTTTGATTGCCGGCGCAACCGGAACCGGAAAAAGCGTGGCTCTTAACTCCCTCATCGCCAGTATCCTTTATAGGGCCACACCAGAAGATGTTAAGCTTATCCTCATCGACCCCAAAAGGCTGGAATTCGCTCTTTGGGACGGAATCCCTCATCTTCTTTGTCCTGTCGTGAAAGACCCGAAGAAAGCCGGGGCGATCCTTCTGGATACCATAAAAATGATGGAAGAACGCTATCAAAAGCTGGGCATTCTGAGAGTGAGAAACATCGAGCAGTTTAACCACCAGGTCAAACGCACACTAAAGGAGAGGAAAGGAAAGCCTCCGGAAGATGAAAAAGAAAACCTCAAGCCTCTCCCTTATGTTGTTATCATAATCGACGAATTGGCAGAATTGATGATGATCGGAGCCCAGGATGTGGAGTACTGCATTGCCCGCCTGGCGCAATTGGCCCGCGCTGTCGGTATCCACCTCGTGATGGCGACTCAACGCCCATCCATAGATGTTATCACGGGGACAATCAAAAATAATTTTTCCAGCCGTATTGCCTTCCGCGTTCCCACCAAGGTTGACTCCCGAATCATCCTCGATTCATCCGGAGCGGAGAAGCTTCTCGGTTTGGGAGACATGCTTTTTATGCCTCCTAACTATCCTCGCCTTGTCAGGCTGCACTGCTCTCACATCTCAGTGCCTGAAATCACCAGGCTGGTGAAATTCGTCAAAGAGCAGGGGAGTCCAGAATTCGATGAAAAAATCGTTAAAACTCTCAAAAGCAAGACAGCACCTGGGCTTGAAGACCTCGCTGAAAAAGATGAACTCTATGAGAAAGCCCTGGAGCTCATCCTCCTCACAGGACAGGCCTCCGCTTCCTACCTTCAGAGAAAATTCAAATTGGGCTACGCTCGGGCTGCCCGAATCATTGACCAGATGGAACAAGAGGGTATTGTGGGTCCTTCAGAGGGAAGCAAACCAAGGGAATTCCTAGTCGATCCCCAGACGTACCTGGAAAAAATGAAGAGAGAGGAGTGAGTGTTTCCCCGGAGAAAACAAAAGAAAAAAGTCAAAAAAGCCCTCAACGACTCAAACCTTCAAAAGGCTTTAGAGAATGCGTCTGCTCGTCATTTCGAAAAATACAGCCACACAAAAAAAGAAATTCCGTGGGAAGAGTACAAAGAAAAAGCCAGAGCCGTTCGAGAAGAATGCGTGAAGCGACTTCCCCAGCTCATACAAAAATTCACTGATGAAGCCGAAAAAGCCGGCTCGCTCGTCTACAAGGTCTCAACGTCCCACGAAGCCCTTTCCCGGATAGAAGAAATCCTCCGCCAGAAGAAAGCCAAGCTTATCGTCAAATCCAAATCCATGGTCAGCGAAGAGATAGAACTCAACCGCTTTTTTGAGAAAAAGGATTACAAGATAGTCGAAACTGACCTGGGAGAATGGATCATCCAGCTTGCGGAAGAAAAGCCCTCCCACATCACTGCGCCCGCCTTGCATAAGACCAAAGAAGAAGTCGCCGATCTTCTCAGTCAACATCTTGGAAAGAAGGTTCCCCCTGAGCCAAAAGAAATCGCAAAGCTTGCCCGGGAAGAAATGCGTAAATACTTCTTCGAGGCTGACATAGGAATTTCTGGAGCCAACTTGGCTGTGGCCGAATCCGGGACTCTTGTCATCATTAGCAACGAAGGAAACGCCCGCTTGGTCACATCTCTCCCCCCTGTCCACATCGCTCTGGTGACAACAGAAAAATTCGTGGAAACTCTGGAGCAAGCCATCACTCTCGTCAAAGCCCTCATTCCTGCCTCCTCAGGGCACAAACTGACCTCCTACCTATCCTTCATCACCGGGCCAAGCCGCACGACTGATATCGAGAAAGAACTGGTTATTGGAGTTCATGGACCTCAGGAACTCCATATCATCATCCTCGACAACGGAAGGCTCAAGATCAGCAAAGACAAAGACCTCAACAAGATCCTTTACTGCCTGAAATGTGGCGGCTGCATGCTTATCTGCCCTGTGTTCAAGGCCCTGGGTGGCCATGTCTACGGGGGGCCGGTCTATCCTGGAGGAATAGGCGTTCTGCT
This sequence comes from uncultured Eubacteriales bacterium, assembly GCA_964606185.1. Lineage (GTDB taxonomy): Bacteria > Acidobacteriota > Aminicenantia > Aminicenantales > Aminicenantaceae > SOIA01. Next base: position 3,409 of record CAZSGR010000052.1, on the reverse strand, counting down.
GACCGCAATAACCCAGTCATTCAAAGAGTCCTCTTCTTTACTCGATTTCTGTGCGGACTGTAAAAAGTGCGAGGAATTCTGCCCAGTGGGAATTCCCACAGGCGAACTCATCCAGAAGCTCAAGAGCAAGAGGATTCCAAGGCCATGGGAAAAGACTCTCTCTCTCTTCTTTAGAGAGAAAGCTCTCGCCGAGAGAACCGCGAAGGTCTTATCCATTCTCCAAAAGCCTTTCCAGAAAAAAGGCTATTTAATGAGTCTCCCTTTTGCCTGGGGAAAAGGGAAATCTTTCCCCGTGATTAAACAACGCAAACGCACAAGAGAAGAAATAAAGAATGGAGAGAAAATCTACCTCTTCCAGGGGTGTTTGGTGAAATTCTTCTTCCCTGAAATCCGGGATAGTGTCGTCAACAGTTTATCCCGTTTTGGTTTTCATGTGGTCTCTCCTCCAGACCAGGCCTGTTGCGGCACGCCCAGCCTTCATCTGGGAAACGATAATGATGTTCATAAACTAGCTCTAAAAAACATCAAATCTTTTGAGAAAGAGAACCCGGATTACATTCTGACTGTTTGTCCCACCGGTAATTCCCTCTTGAAGAAACTCTACCCTGAGATCGAACCTAAATCTTCCCTCTGGATAGATAAAATTTTTGACTACACAGAATTCATGGTGAAAAAGGGATTATTGCCGAAGGGAAAGAAGCCTTCCCCACTAAAGGAGCTGTATTACCATTATCCCTGCCATTATGTGAACGCTTTAAAGCTGAAGAACGAGCCGATAAAAATGCTGGAGTCATTGGCGTTCGACGTGAAGGAAGAGGAAGAACCCTATGCCTGCTGTGGTTTTTGTGGGATTTTTTCTATAAAAAACCCTGAAATTTCAGCCAGTCTATGGGAGAAAAAAAAGGGAAAAATTCTAAAAAGCGGGGCAGAGTACATCGCCACAGATTGTCCAGGCTGCCTTTTCCAGCTCAAAGCCAATCTCAAAGAGAAACGCTACCCCTTTAAGATTTTTCATACAGCAGAGCTCTTTGATAGAGTGACGGAGCCATCCACAAAGAAACGGAAGCCACATTAAAAGGCAGCGGAAGAAGACACATCATTAAATAGGGGACTGGGAAATTCTGAAGCAAGACAAATCAGTGAACTGCGGATAGAGGAATGGATATCCCGACGTTCTGTTTAATATCCTGCCATTTTTCCAGCGGAATAGACTGAAAAATATCCGTAAGATGGGGATCGAATTGGGTTTCACGGCCTTTTTCTATTTCTCTCCTGGCCACCTCAAAGGCTTCACCTTTCCTGTAGGGCCTGTCAGATGTAATGGCATCCAAAGTATCCGCCAGAGCAAAAATCCTCGCTCCGAGGGGAATCTCTTCTCCGCTCAGACCAAACGGATATCCACTCCCATCGTAACGTTCGTGATGATACAAAACAACTTCGGCTGCTTTTTTCAAAAAATCGACTCCCTCTATCATCTGATACCCCAATAGAGGGTGCCCCATTACGACCTCTCTTTCTGCGCTAGTCAGAGGACCGTCTTTTCTCAAGATGAATTCAGCTATCCCTATCTTCCCAATATCATGAAGTAAAGCACCATTTTCGAGGTCAAACAGAAAATTCCTGTCCTCGATACCGAGCGCCCCGGCAAACAGAATCGCGTATTTAGATACAAGCTGGGAATGTCCCAATGTATCCTCATTCCCGTCGGTAATGGCAATCAAATAGAGTAAATTCGGATTTAAAAAAGCTTCTTTCTCAGCCCCGTTCTCTTCAAAACCAAGTTCTTGACCCCTGAAAATCCTCCTGTACCGCAGATCCAGACGCATGAGCACCTCTCTGGCCAGTGAAATCTTTCGCTTTTCCCAGAATCCTCTTTCCCAGAATGAAACAATTTCGTCTGTCCCTTTTTCTTCGCGGGGAGGAAAGGGTTGAGAATATCCGCTCTTCTCTAAAATTTCTTCTCTGGCCGCATCCTTGAAGTCATCTGGATTGCCTGGAAAGTCCAGGGAAAGCTCAATCGGACCTGCTGAATCAAAAGGAATGGATTCGTTATCGTTTGGAGGCAACAAAGGCTCAAAAGAAATCTGAATTTCTTTTCTCGATTCTTGGATTGAGCTTGTAAGGGCCACCATTCATCCTCTATTTTTTTGGCATTGAAATTAGTCGCAATTGGTTCTAAAAAATTGAAAAAAATAGACTTGTCAACTCTTCCTTCTGGATATATAATGAATGCACCTATGGGAAAAGAAAAGCAAAAGGACCAACTCGAAGAAGTTTTCGTAAAATACAAGCCTATTGTCACTTTTCGGGTGAAAAAATCATTGGGAGCCTATAACCCAGATTGTGATGATGTGGCGAATGAAATCATCACCAACGTCATCGAAAAAATAAAAAAAGGGGAGTTCAGAGGAGAATCTTCGGTAGGAACATTCATCTATACCATTACCAGCCGCAGGATCATTGACTACATCAGACAGAAGAGTAAAGTCCTGAAGCATGTCCCAGAGCCGGCTTCCTATCCTGACCCCCAGGAACAAATCGAAGACAAAGAAAGAGCAGAAATGATTGCCACAGCGATCAAAAAATTAAAACCTAAATACAGGGAGGTTTTGTACCTTTATTATTATAAAGAGTTCTCAAGGGAGGAAGTGGCTCTAAAACTAGGTATTTCTCCTCGGAGAGTGAGCGAACGTGTGAATTATTCCCAAAAACTTCTAAAAAAGTTGATAAAAATGTAATTTTTTTCCATTTTTTGCGGTATTTTACGACTAAATTTATGAAGTTAATTTGAGAGGAAAAAGCCATGAAGAACTGCAAATTCGAAGAAATGATTGATGAGTATTTACTGAATCGACTCACCGAGGATAAAAAAAATGCATTTGAAGAGCATTATTTTAACTGCCCTTCATGTTTTGAAAAAATGGTGGAACGGGACGAACTCGTTGCCGCCATTAAATATAAAGGTCAAGAAATATTCAAAGATGAATACGTGGCCGAAGCAGCCAAGGGAGAAACCTGGTGGGAAAAAGTTACCTCTTTCCTCACTCCCAGGCAATGGACAACTGCGGCAATCTCAGCCGTTTTGATCGCAGTCATAGTATTCGGCGTTCTCCCCATGCTTAAGCCCACCTCACCTCAATTCTTCATTAATGATGACGAAGTCAGAGGGGGAAAAATAACACTTATCTCCCCCATCTGGGAATCAGAAACAGTCCCCTCAAAGTTCGAGTGGGGGAAGGTGGGTGAAGATGTCGATTATAAAATCTACATCTATGACAACGGCAATGTAGTATGGGATGATTCCACAAAAGAAAATTCCATATTCCTCCCTGAAAACATCAAAAAATCCCTGGCATCAGGAGAGAAATATTCCTGGCAGGTGAAGGCTTTCTCCGCCGAAGGAACCCTG
>CAZSGR010000051.1:0-16161 GCA_964606185.1 uncultured Eubacteriales bacterium | reverse complement strand
TCTCTAATTATCATCACATTTAGAATATAACGAATATCGTATTATTTGTCAAGTGCTATTTTATAATTTTCGTATTATTTTTCTTTTGGGGCTTGCTCTGACTCCTTCACTGTTTTCCGCAATTTCTGATTGTTGACGCCTGAAATGAGAATAGCGTCACTTATCCAGATTTAATAAGCCAGGTGGAAAGAGGGATCAGCCGGTTGGGATTATTTTTTTTGAATTTTTCTTTTTTAAGTAATCCTGTACGGTGTTCATCAGCTGTAAACGGTTTTTCACTCCCATTTTCTGGTAGATATTATAGAGGTGAGATTTTACCGTCTTGTAGGAGACAAAAAATTCTTTTTCGATCTCTTTATTGCTCTTGCCTTCAAGGACCAACAAAAGGATTTCCTTTTCCCTCTTGGTGATCTTTTTCTGTCCCAGCAGTGGGATCAGATTTTCCTGGATATTCATAAGAGGCTGCTGCTGCCAGTATCTGCGGCGAATTTGAAACCAGCTAATAAAGATAGTCGCGAACAAAATAATCATAGAAAAACGAAACACCCAGGATTGCCAGAAGGGGATGCTCAGGATGATGGTCAGAGGCACGCCTTTGCTATTCCATTGCTGATCGTGGTTGGCCCCATAAAATATCAGTTGATTTTCTCCCGGTTTTAGATGTGTCAACTGTACCCAATTCTGATTATCTAAGATGATCTCTTTATTATCATTGTCTAGGAGATGGGCCTTATACAGGTTTTTTTGGGGATAGGCGAAACTGAGAGCGGCAAATCCGATAGTTAACGGCAAATCCTTTTTTGTGACTTCTAAAATATCGGGCTTATGAAAAAGGATGGTCCGCTCTGATCGGGTGGAAAGCGTGTAAGAAGTAACACACAATGGAGGAAGAAAGGTATTGACGGTGATCTTTTCCGGATAGAAGTGGTTAAACCCTGAAATTCCGCTAAAATACATCTCACCGCTATTACTCTTGAAACAAACACCAGGATTGAAGGATTCGCCCTGGAGTCCATCTTCAGGCCCGTATATGTTCTGTGTATGATTTTGATGATTTATTTTAAAAAGGCCTTTGTTACTGCTCATCCACAGGTTATCCATATCATCGAAGAGAAGGCCACAGCCAGAATTATCGGGAAGTGAATTTTTATCGGAGAGCCGCACGCATTGCTGTTCGAAGTAATTGATTCGACACAGACCTGCCTCGGTTCCCACCCATATGTTTCCGGCTTTATCTTCAGCAATGGAATAAACGGTTGAGCATGGCAGCGAGTTCGGGTTTCCTGGATCATGAGGATAATGAGTCCATTGGAGGGTTTGCGGATTCAAACGGTCTAGCCCGTGCCAATGAGTACCGATCCACACAGCGCCCACACTGTCCACATAGAGAGTATTGATTGAATAAGGGTTTCGGTTTTCTTCCTTGAGATCATAAGAGATAGGTGTGCCCTTTTTATTTATTATGTCCCACTCTATGAGTCCGCCCTTGCGGGTGCCGACCCAAAGAAAGCCGTTTCGACCCGGATAAACAACATTGATGTTGTGGTTAGGCAGAACGGAACGGCCTTTTGATGGATTATAGAATAGGGAGAGAGCATGAGTCTGCCGTTGATAATTCACAAGGCCTCTCAAGGTGCCAAACCAGAGGTCTCCCGCGTAATCTTCGCAAATGGATCTTACGGGGTTTTCTGTGAAATGCTCGACCCAGGACTTGGGAAAAGCCATTTGGTTCCACTGATTACTTTTCCTGTCCCAACAGTTGAGGCCTCCTCGAGCCGTTCCGATCCAGACAATCCCTTTTTTATCCTCGTAGAGGGATAGAATGTCATTGTCAGAGAGCCCTTGATTGGATTCAGGGTCGTGTTGCACACGTGCGAATCGGAATCTGTTTTTATTGAGCAAGGAAATCCCGTTCCCGGTGCCAAACCATAGAAGCCCAGCCCTGTCTTCGAAAATACTTAAGACAGACTTGTGGCTTATACTATTTTGGTTTATTGAATCACTGGTGTAGCCTTTTAAGGAATTATCCTCCGGATTATAGCGGAAGATCCCGGCTTCTTCTGTTCCGATCCAGAGGATTCCCTCTTGGTCCTGATGCAGGGCCAGGATCTTGTAGTCAGTCAGATAAGGGCCCAACTTTTTTTTGAGATGGATGAAAAAAACTGTCCCTGATTCTGGATCCAGACGGCCCAATCCGGCTCGAGATGTGCCCATCCATATTTGACCGTTATGTCCTTCACACAGAGCCCAGATTTGGGGACTGATAAATTCCCCTGCGTCATCGGGAAGCCAGGTAAAGTGGGACCATGTGCTGTTTTTCGGATCATAGCAGTCTAATGTATTAACAGTACAGTTTCCAAACCAGATCTTCCCCTTTTGGTCACAAAAAATAGCCCAGACGGAGTTGCTGCTTGGCGAATTTGTGTTGTCCGGATCATGGATGAATCGGGTGAAAGTCTTGGTCCGGTAGTCGAACCGGTTAATCCCGGCATCCACTGTGCCGATCCAGAGAAATCCGTCCTTATCCTCACAAATGGCCCGAATATGGTTGCTGGAGAGGGATCGGGGATCCTCTGGGTCGTGCTGATAATGGATAAATCGGCCCGTTTCCCGGTCAAAAAGGTCTAATCCGTTGTCGGAGGTGATCCATAAATTGCCGTGCGAATCTTCGAGTACGGAAAAGAGGTAGTTGTCGATCAAAGAAGAGGGATCTCCGGCTTTGTGCTCAAACAGAATGTATTCATTTCCATCGTAACGGGCTAATCCGTTGGGACTTGTGGCCCATATGAAACCTTGCTTGTCCTGAGTAATGCAGTGAATAACGCGGAAAGAATTCCCGTTAGAGGAAGGCAGTAATCTATCAAAATACAGAGAATCGGGTGTCTGAGGAAAGAGAGGGATTGAATGAGAAACAAAAAATAAGAGACAGAAGGCCAGCCTGATGGACAGATTAGTCGGAAAATTCTTCTTTAGCGAATTTTTCAGAGATGGGTTGCAGAGCTGTAAAAGGATTTTCAATGTATCGTTCCACTCCACCGATTTTTATCAGCAAAAAATATGCCAATATGACTCTCTGGCTTTTTCCTCATAATATGGGAGAGTATCTGTTCACTTTTGAACAGACACTGTCCGTTCTCGTACATTAATGAATATTCCGTATATTAAATTGTACGAAAAAGAATATGAGAAGGTTTTCGAGGATATAAGCTCCTCTGGTATGAACCAAAGTCCTATTTTATTAAATTGGGACTTTTGTCCGATGAAATTTCCCTCAGCGATGTGTACTGTTATGAAGAGAATCCTTGATGAACTTTATTAAATCAAGTGGCTCAATTGATTTTTTCCCTGCAAAAGGGCACGGACGGTAGTCTGCCCTGCAATTCTTTTACGATTTCTGTTTTTCCTAACTTCATCCATTAGTTCCGAACCTATTGGTAGAAAAATCATGAAGAGATTCAAAGCCTTTGCGGAATTTCATCCCTTTTTGTTTGTAGCAATATTTGTTTTTATTTCCTTACTCCTGATAGCTGTCGCCTATTTATGGGGCGAGTTATTTCAGGGCTCAGAGCTGAGCCAATATATAGGCCAATCTGTTACCCAGCTCGTTTCAACTCTGTTTTTAATTTTTATCTTATGGAAGTTCGGTTGGCTGGGCGCTTCCGGTTTCACATCCATTGGCAGAAGTCAGACATGGATACTCATAACGCTGCCCTTCTTATATGTGCTGGCAAAAGATATTTATTTAATAACCGGTGAGTTTTCATTCGAACTCTCAAATCCCGCTCTGCTATTTTGGCTGGGCTTAAGCAGTCTGACAACCGGCTTATTTGAAGAGACTGTTTTTCGGGGTGTTGTTCTTTTTTCTTTTCTCAGGTTGTGGGAGCATTCAGGATCCGGAATGACTAAAAGTATTTCTGTGACTGCACTGCTCTTTGGCGGAATGCATATTCTGCGGCTGGCAGAGAATCCTGTGTCTCAGACATTGTTGGCCATGCTCACCGCTGTTTTAGCCGGATTTTTCTACGGTGTGATTTTACTGCATGGAAGAAGCATCTGGATTCCGATTGTATTTCACAGTCTACATAATGCAGGGATAAACCTCAATATGGCAGGGAAGGATGCTGTAGAGACACCCCTCGAAAGATTTTTCATTTTAGTGACTGCCATTCCTGTGTTTCTGCTGGGAATCTACTTGCTGAAGAAAATTCCCCAAAAATAAAAATGAGGAGGTCGCAGTGAAAGGAATTAAAAGAACGGCAGCGCTGCTGTTCACCCTTTTGCTTTTTTATCCACTTGCGGCGCAGGAAGCCAATTTCTCGGACAAATGGGTGCTGAATCCAGAAAAAACCCAGCTGGGAGAGTTGCCTGAAATTATCCTTGAAATATCACAGACCGATGCCGTCATCCATTACCGCAAAACCGTGAAAGAATCCCGCAATGAATGGGTGACCCAAATGTCGTTTTCGACGGACGGTAAAGAAGGGAACTATACGGATTCACGCGGTAATCAATTGAAATGTTCCTGCGCTTTCCGGGATGGGCATCTCATCGTTTACTATCAAAGCAGGCAAAGACGGAGCGGAAAATGGGTCATTCTGGATATTGAAGAAGAGCATTCATTATCTGCTGACGGAAAGACATTATCCATCGTTCATTCGGAAAGGTGGGATGATAGAGGAGGAAAATGGCCGAGCCCCATGGTGTTTGACAAGACGACCGCAGATCCGGGGGATGCTCGAAAAAAAAGGTGACGATCCTTATCTATTTTCAAAGCAACAGCTTTTTTGGTTAATGACTCAAAATTGTTTTTATTAGGGGAGATCCGGCGGAATGCCCAAATGAGGATGAGAAAAAACAAGTGAACATTTTCATGTTTCATTCCGTTTGAATATATCGACGGATAAAAAATTAATAGGAGGGCTTTAAGCATGCTTTTGAACAATTCGAAGAAAAAAACTATTTTTCTCACAGCCATTGTATTTCTCTTGATTTCGGGATTTCTACCCGCTCAGGACAAAATCATAGATTTGAAGTTCGCGAAGCCTCCTGTCTCGGATTCGGATGCATCCCAAACACTGCAGAGCTTGGTGAGAGCAAGAGCCATAAGCGAAACATATTCTACAGGGGGGCTTTATCTCATGACTCACTACGGCGATCGTGAGGAACTCTTTCAAAAAGAAAACCAAAACGCGATTGACAATCCTCTGAGAAATCAAACCTGGCGCTACTGCAGTCTGTTCTCTACAGCTTCTGATGATTCCGTAATCATGGGGAGGAATTGGGACAATCAAAATGTGGGCTCCATCATCGTCAGTCTCTACTATCCTCCCAAAGGATACGCTTCGATTTCCTTTTCCCGGGCCATAGATATGGGTTTTCCGCTCAACGTGGACTTGTTGGATTTCAAATCGAGTGAGTTAGGAAAGAGGCTGCTTTTGGCTCCCTTTTATGCCACGGAAGGAGTCAATGAACACGGTCTTGCAGTGACAGTCGCCGGTGTCAGGGAAACATCTGTCAAATCCAAAAGCGATAAAGAATCTGTAACCGTCACCTTTTTGATGCGCAAAATTCTCGACCAAACAAAAAACGTCGAAGAAGCTGTGAACCTGGTCGAAAAATACCTCCCCTTTGTTCTCGACAAAAATTCCTTAGCCGCCCATTTTCTCATCGCTGATTCATCGGGTCGGTCCGTTATTCTGGAATATGTGGAGGACCAGTGGAAAAGAATATACGGAGATAAATCCTGGCAGGTCCTTACCAATAGGCCCGTATACAACGTGCCGGATGCAAAGCTCAAAGAGCAATGCTGGCGTTATCGAAGCATATCCGATACTCTTGAGAAAACAAAGGGAAACGTGGACTGGAAGGCCGGAATGAAAATCCTGCAGGACGTAACCCAGAAGGGCACAACCTGGTCTGTTATCTATTCCCTTAAGTCGAAGAAACTCTACTTCTCTGTTTATCAAAACTGGAACATCATTTATCACATGGAAACATTCTGATTCAAAGAGATTCCAATGCTTATTGGACCGGTGCATGCAAATTTACAAATATTGATAATGCTAATTTTTTAAAAGGATCTTTATCTGAAAGAAGAAATATAAGGAGTATTCAATGAGGAAGAAATATATTTTAATTGTCAGCGTAAGCTGTATAGCTCTTGCTTTAATTCTTTTAATACCTCTTCAAGTTTCAGCCTGTTCCACATTCAAGTTGCAGAAAGAAGATGGTCTGATCTACGGTCACAACCTGAATCAGGGAGACATCGGTGTACCGGGATTAATTTTCATCAATAAAAGAGGCGTTTTCAAACTGGGGAGGACCTGGAGTGAATTGATAACCAAAGAGCGATTGAATCCGTCTTCTCACTGCTGGATTTCAAGGTACGGATCCGTTACGTTCAATAATTTCGGCAGAGATTTCCCCGATGGCGGGATGAACGAAGTCGGCTTGTACATCTGGGAGATGAATGAAGACGGTGATTATCCAAAAAATGGCAGCTTGCCCAAACTGAATCAGATGCAATGGATGCAGTACATTCTTGATAATTATTCTACCGTGGAAGAAGCGATCCAGTGTGCATCCGAAATTGAAATTGACGGGTGGGGATGGCATTTTTTTGTGGGAGATGCCCAGGGCAATTGCGCTGCGGTTGCATTCATTGAGGGAAAAGTCGTAATCAACACAGGTGAAGATATGCCCGTGCCTGGCCTATTTAATACTCCATATAAAAGAGAACTTGAATTATTAAAGTATTACAAAGGATTTGGAGGACTGTATGAACCTGACCTCAGCGATCCAAGAGTGCCACGCTTTGTCAAAACGGCCGTGATGATAAGAGATTATAAACCGGAGCAAAATATTGTGGATTACGGCTTTGAGATGCTGGATGCGCTGAAGGTCTATGACATCCCGGAGTGGTCGGTTGTATTCGATGTTAGAAAACGGCATGTCTATTTCAAAACGAGAGTAAATCCGGAAATAAAACACCTTTCAATGGATGAGATTGATTTTTCCAGCAATAGTCCTGTCTTGATTGTAAACATGGATATTAAGGAGGGCGGTGATGTGCTTCCCAAATTTCACCCTTATACGAATGAAGAAATGCGGGATTTTATGGAAAAATCGGTGTTTCCGATTCTCCCTGAAGAATTCTTCACACGCGGAGGAATAACAGTAGATGAATATTTAGAGAGGACTTCCACTCACAGCGATGGCGCCGCATTAACTGAGAAACAGTTTTTTAAAGGCGTTTGGAGAAACAAACAGGACAAAACAAAAAATGAAATGCAAATCACTCTGAGGCTTGAAACAAAAGCCGATGCTGTTTTTGGACGAATTTCACTTTCAGAAGATACCGGAGAATTCTACACATTAGATCATATCCATTTGATTGGCAATAAGATGAAATTTACATTTGATGTAGGTGGGAAAAGAAACAAATTCCTTGAAGTCAAAGCATCTGTTAATGATGAAAAAATGAATGTAAGCTTATATGGTATTGAAAATTATTATGGAGTTTATCTTCTCTCGAAGGATAGTGAGGAATAACTGAAACCTTTTCAGCTCCGCGGTATGTACCTCACCTCGTCTAGAAGAAAATCGAAGGTGAGGCACACCTTCAGCAGCAATAAAGAAACCCGAAAGGGTTGAAGGAAAAGAGGTCAACTATGAAACCTAAAGCCATTTTTTTCGGAATTTTATTGTCCATTATTTTTGCATTTATGAGTTGTGCTCAAAAGGCTGACATCCCGGTTCTCAAAGGTCCCTTTCTTGGACAGAAACCGCCGGGGATGACGCCGGAAATATTTGCACCGGGCATTGTCTCCATCGAAGAAGGGAAGGAATACAAGATAACTTTTTCACCAGATCTCCAGGAAATATTTTTTACCAGGCGGACGCCGCATGGAAGGAATGATCGACTCTGGCACAGTCGACTCGAAAATGGAAAATTAACCATCCCCAAACTTGCTCCCTTTTCCTATGATTGTATAGAGTCTAATGCCTGTTTTAGTCCGGATGGAAAACGGCTGTACTACAGTTCAAGGAGACCCTTGTCTGGTGAAGAGGATTTGAGTCAATGGAACAACATCTGGTTTATTGATAGAACAGCAGAAGGTTGGGCTGAGCCTCAACTTCTCGGCTCTCCAATCAATGACTATCGACCCGTGTATTTTTCTTTTACAAACAGTGGGATACTCTATTTCACATGCTCGAGACCAAGAGAAATTGGCTACTCAGAATTAGAGAATGGGCAATACTCAGAGGTAAAAAGACTCCCCGACGAAATCAATTATTTGAAAGCTGTGGCTCATCCTGCTGTTGCTCCGGATGGAAGTTATATTATTGTTGATTCTTATTATTTGGAGAATAATCGGATCGCCGGTTCTTTATATATCAGTTTCAGGAAAACGGATGGTTCATGGACTAAAGCAGTCAGTATGAAGGAGGCTCTGAATGCGTCCGACTCTGATATCTACGCGAGCGCCAGAGTAACGCCCGACGGGGAATACATATTTTTTGAAAAATATATCAGGGAAACAGATAAATCGGATATTTACTGGGTGGATGCAAAAGTGATTGACGAAATAAAAGCAAAGAGCATCCATTCTGACCAATAATCGAAAAGAGAGTTACTATTTCATTTAAATAATAATATTAAAAATGTGAATGACTATGAAAGGCAAATCAGTTATTGAAGTGGTCGCTGTTTTTGTACTCATGAAATTATTTTCAATCTGGTTTGACTCAATCCTCGTCATGCGTTCGGACAGGTACTGGTAATGGCACTTCAATAAGTTTCTAGGAGACAGATTTATGAGTAAACAATTCTACAATAGAATTCCTAAAGGTGCTCTTCTAGCTTCTTTACTGCTTGTTCTTTCCACAGCGGCCTCATCTCTAGGAACGAAGTCGGAAGAGATAGATAAGATCGTGAAGGAATATTACGATGCTCGTCACCTCAACGGCGTCGTACTCGTGGCGGAAAAAGGAACTATCTTATATAAAAAAGCCTTTGGCCTTGCGGATTTCGCGTGGGGTATAAAGAACAGGGTGGACACGAAATTCCGAATTTATTCGGCATCCAAGCAGTTCACTGCAATGATTATTATGCAGCTTGCGCAGGAAGGGAAGATCGACCTTGATCGATCGATCACAACCTATCTCCCTTACTACAGAAAGGACACTGGCGGAAAGATCACCGTTCACAATATGCTCACCCACTCACACGGTATTCCTGATCCTCCGATGGACAGTATGCCTCTTGTTGTCACCGCCTTCCCAGAAGAAGTTATAAAGAACTATTTCAGTGGTGATTCAATGTTCGAGCCGGGTGAGAAATTCAGTTACAGCGGAGTCGGTGGTTACACGATCCTTGGAGCGATAGCAGAGAAAGTGTCCGGGAGGATGTTAAAGGAACTGCTTCAGGAACGGATCTTCGATCCACTGGGAATGAAGAATTCACACTATTACGATGTTGAGACCGTGATAGAGAGAAAAGCGGTAGACTATAGATATGAGGGAAAACAGTTAGTCCATCGGCTTCAGCCATACTACATTATCAATGCTTTTGGAGCCAGCTGTATAGTGACAACGGTTGATGATCTTTTTTTATGGGATAGAGCACTTTATACAAATAAGCTCCTGGATTCTGATTATATGAAGAGATATATGAATCCTCATATAAGAATGGGGGAAAACGCGAGTTACGCCTATGGGCAATGCATCTCCTATTATACAAAGGGGAAGGAGAAAAGAACGATATACTGGCACACGGGTGGAACGGCCAGTATTATTTACAGGGATGTGGATATGCAGCATCTCATATTAGTTATAAATAACATAAGAAACCTTAAAGCTCGTGAGATAGCAACGAAGATACATTCATTACTTGAGTAGAAAGTCAGATCAGTCTGTGCGCATGTTCGTGGAGATCTGAACTCATTAAAAATTTTTGTAATTTTGTTATATAAGGATGAAGAGAATTATTAAAAAAAATCAAAGAAATAGGCTCTTCTTAATAATTTTCACTGTATTGTTATTCACATTGACTCACTTGCTCGCTAATGAACATGACAATATTAAGGATAATCGTCCTGATGTGTATTCGGACTTGCCTGTTATTGCCAGTATAGACAATGTGATCGACAATCAGTACAAGATTGTTGAATTTACGTTGAAGGAAAACAAGGTTTTACGGATATACGCCATTGGAGAATGGAACATAGACGTCAGCAAAGGATACAGTATGGTGATGAGCGATTATGGCGGAATTGAGAATGCACAGACCGGTCAGCTCATCTGGGAAATGCATAGGTTTTCTACCAAACCAGCCGGTGGATCAGATAGAAACAGATTGGTCGACCGGGTTCTTCCGCTTCCGGCCGGCACCTATAGACTCCATTATCGGTCAAACAGCTCTCACTCATTCGATAATTGGCTCGATGAACCGCCCGTTCAGAAATATTGGGGAATAACACTCTTTGATGAAACAAAATCACATCAAAAAATGTTGGAAGATTTCTGGGAAAATACGGCGATTCCTGAAGAAATGGGCTGGTCTTCCAGCAGACTCAATGCGCTAAAACCTCTTCTGGAAGAGTTGGGATCTTCAGCTTTGTTGATTGTCACTGATAATAAGATTGTCTTTGAGTGGGGTAATACCGCAAACAATTTTCGATCTCATTCAACAAGGAAGCAGCTCTTCAGCGGCCTTTTCGGGATTTACGTCGACAATGGGAAGATCGATACGTCAAAGACGTTGAAAGACCTTAACGTTAGAGAAAAAGTTCCTTTAACAGAAGAGGAAAAACAAGCGACAGTTTTAGACCTACTCAAATCACGTTCAGGCGTCTACATTCCTGCGGCTGCCGAGTCGAGTGGCATGAAAAGGATGCGTCCCGAAAGAGGGAGCCACGAGCCCGGCACTTTTTGGATGTATAATAATTTTGATTTTAATGTTCTCGGAACGATATTCAGACAGGAGACAGGAGAGGATATATACGAAGCGTTCGATCGGCGGATTGCCAATCCCATCGGTATGCAGGATTATATCCTTGAAATACAAGAATATGGAGAGGAGGAACTTTCGATCCACCTATCGTATCCTTTTAGAATATCAGCGCGTGACATGGCAAGGTTCGGTCGATTATTTCTTAATGAAGGGAAATGGGGAGGGAAACAGATCATTCCCTACGATTGGTTAAAAGCCAGTACTCGCTCTTATTCAGATACTTTTATAAAAAAGGTTGGATTTGGTTATTTATGTTGGGTACTCACCGGTGATGCATTTGGAATGAAAAAAGGGAGTTACTTTGCCAGTGGACTCGCCGGCCAGAAAATATTTATAATTCCTGAAAGGAACACTGTAGTTGTCCATCGCCTGAATATCACCACACCCGGAATAGAAATGAATTCAGCACAAGTGGTCCCTTTTTATCTCATGCCTCGAATTATGAAAGCCTACACAGGAGAGAAGATAAGTCCATTAGTATCCACACAAAAGCAGATCCTTCCTCAGAGGCGATTGTTAAAAGACTACGAAAATATCCTTCAGGTAGAAGGTGTTTACTATCGAAAATCTCGGCTAATCACATATAGCTGTCTGGCATTCTTTTTCATGATCATACTTTTCTATCTGATAAGATATATTGTCCGGATAGCTAAGCGAGCACGAAAAGACAGGAAAAGGTATGGGCTTGCGGTCACCGCTAATTTTTTTGTTTTAATAAATGCTTTATTGTGTTTGCCTTTTATCTTGTTTCTTTCGGATGATGAACGGGCACTTGAAGGACTGAGCCTATATGATTTATCAAAAAATGTACTCAATTTACCCTCACTGGTCCATTTCATAACGCAGATCCCGATGTACAGTACCATTTTAACGAGTATTGTGATCTTATTTGGCGTTATTTCCTGGATAAAAAAATTCTGGAGTCTTCCTGAAAGATTAATTTATACTCTTATTGTAATTAATTCTCTGGTTTTCATTTGGATAACCAATAATATGATTATGATAGGGTAGAGATTATAATAGATTTTGAAGCTCGGCAATTTGTTCCTCACCTCGCCGGGAAAAAGCCGAAGGTGAAGAACACCTTTGGCATCAGAAAAACACTCGGGGCGACTATTTCTAATATTGTGGGGTTGATGTCAAAAGATTTCCTTCTTCTTGTTGCAGTCGCCAATCTTATCTCCTGGCCGGTTGCCTACTTTATCATGAACAAATGGCTTCAGAATTTTGCGTACAGGATAGATATGAGTCTGTGGATATTCGCCCTGGCTGCGGCCATGGCGCTGGTCATCGCTTTTTTCACCATTAGTTTCCAAACCGTCAAAGCCGCCACAGCCAACCCCGTCGATTCCCTGCGGTATGAATAGGAAAATTCATGACTGAGTCACATTTATGTCCACTTTCTGCATAGAACAATGAAATTAAAACATATATATTGAAAAATTTTATATAAACCCATTTCCCGAAATTTGTTGATCCATAAGCAAGGTACTGGCTATTTATACTTTGTAAATTCTGTGAAATCCTCTCCTCACAAAATTATTTTAAAAAAAGAAGAAACCTTTTTTACAAGAAACTCGTATATATAATATGAATATCTACAAGATACTTGTATTTCTTGGAGAAAGGATCTTGGATGAGAGAACTGACCAAATCTGAAGAAACGCTGCTTTTAGCCATCCTGCGGCTTAAAGACAATGCCTATGGAGTTGCTATCAAGCAGCACATCCAAAAAACCACTGGCAAAGCCCTACCCTATGGCACACTCTATTTTATCCTGGAACAGCTTGCTAAGAAGGGATACGTCAAACGGTTTACAGGCGAACCCAGACCTGAACGGGGAGGCCGGAGCCGGATCTATTATACCCTCACATCCGGGGGAAGCAGGGCGCTCGAAGACGCCTATAAAATGCAGCAAAAAATATGGAGTGGATACACAGAGCTGACCTATGGAGAGAAAACCGGAAGATGAGAAGGACAAAGCCTCCGAAATTTGCGGCAAGAATCCTCAGCTTTCTTTCATCTTCGAGAAAGATCGGCATCCTGGGTGATACAGAAGAAGAATACCGTATGATCCTATCGGAAAAAGGACGATTCAGGGCGAATATATGGTATACTTGGCAAATTTTTCAGCCCCTGCCGTTTCTTATCCGGTCGACTGTTTATTGGAGTGCAACCATGTTAAAAAACTATTTAAAAATCGCCTTAAGAAATATTAGAAGACACAGAGGTTATTCCTTCATTAATATTGCTGGTCTGGTCGTGGGCATGATTGTCTGTCTCTTCCTCGTTCAATTGATTCGCTATGAATTGAGCTATGATGGATTTCACAAAGATGCGGACCGAATCTATCGGATTGTGGATAGAAGCAGCAGCCGGACACAGGCCAGCCTGTCCAAAGCACTGGTGGAAATGTTTCCGGAAGTGGAACAGACCGGCAGGGTGACGTTTTTCGAGGGATTCATGCGTATTGAGGATGAATTGATCCAGAATCAGCGCATTTATTTTGCGGATCCGGAGATCATGGAGATCTTCTCATTTCCCGTAGAACATGGATATGATCATGAAGCACTGTCGGAACCATTTGCCGTTTTGATTACCCGCCGTGCGGCCTCCCGATACTTCGGAACCGATGATCCTGTGGGAAAAACTTTCTCTTTTGTCAATCGCCTTGATTTTCATGTAAAGGGCGTTTTAAAGGACATCCCCGAGAATGCGCATTTCCGTTTTGACTTTGTGGCCTCGATGTCCACATTGAAATCAATCGTCGGACAGGCTTATCTGACAGGCTGGGGATCCCGGGAATTTTTCACCTATTTCCGGTTGGCAGAGAATGCGGAACCAGGCGCACTGGCGAATAAATTTGACGTCTTGAAGGAAAAATACGGCCTGGAGCGTCCCGAGTATCGTCTGCAGTCTCTGAAGAAAATCCATGTAGGAGGCAATCTTCAGGCGGATATGGATATGAATACGGACATCAAATATGTGACCATCCTGGGCGTGATCTCTGTTTTCATCCTCCTGATGGCCTGCTTGAATTATATCAACCTCTCCACCGCTCAGGCATCCAAGCGGCTGAAAGAGATTGGATTACGGAAGGTGCTCGGTTCAACCCGTGGAAATATCATCAGACAATTCCTGGGCGAAGCCCTGCTGACTGCCGTGCTGGCCATGGGGTTGAGTATCTCAATCTTTTTTCTTTTATTACCCGTTATGAATCAATTCTGGAATCGTTCCCTTTCATTTAATGTTTTTCAGGATCCGGTTGCCGCATTCCTTCTATTCTGTGTTCCTTTAGTGGTCGGTTGTGCCGCGGGTTTTTTCCCTGCATTTTATTTCTCCAATCTATCTCCGGTAATGTCGGTCAGGGGAAAGATGAAAAAGCAGGGTAAGGGACGCCTCCGCAGTGGATTGATTGTCTTTCAATTCGTGATTACCGTATTCTTGCTCATCGGATCATTGATCGTAGACGACCAGCTTCAATACTTGAAGGAGGAGAGTTCAAACGCTTATGGTGAACCCATCGTGATGATCACACTGAATGATCAACGCATCCGCCGCAATCATGATCCTTTCAAGGATGCAGTGCTGCAACATCCGGCCATTTTAGAAGCCACTGCATCTTTTAACCTGCCCTTTATGATTACCACCGGAAGTTGGTGCTCCTGGCCGGGTCAGATGGAAGAAGACCGTTTTGTCATTCGGCACTCGTGTGTGGAGCATAATTTTATCGACTTTTATCAAATAGGCCTTGTTGAAGGGCGTAACTTCTCTGAGGAATTCTCTACGGATGAAACAAATGCTGTCCTGGTCAACGAGACTGCGGCGCGCCTGATAGGGAGAGAGGGTATGGTCGGTCGAACCGCTATCAGCAGCTCGTTGTTTCAGAATGCCACAGTGGTTGGGATACTGGAAGACTTTCATTTCAAGCCCCTTCATCAGCGCATCGAACCTCTGGCTTTGACTCTATTAAAGGATGAAGGGCATTTTGCGGGTGTTAATTACCTGGCGATCAAGATCGATCCGAATCTAATCCCGGAGGTCCTGGCTTATATAGAAGAGACGTGGCAAGACTTCGCACCTGAATATCCACTTGCATATAATTTTATGGACGACCGCATTGAAGCTTTGTATCGGCAAGAGACCAAGGTGGGTGAGGGGATTCGAATGCTTACCGTTATCGAAATTTTTCTGGCCTGTTTGGGTTTATTCGGGCTATCGCTCTTTACGGCAGAGCAGAAGACCAAAGAGATTGGGGTACGGAAAGTTCTGGGCGCCTCTTCTCACGGTCTCGTTTTTATGCTATTTCGTGAGCTGATTCGATGGATCATTTTTGCTTCACTGATTGCCTTCCCGGTGGCCTGGTATGTGATGCATATTTGGCTTCAGAATTTCGAATATCGTACAGAGATCGGGTGGACTTCTTTTGCTCTATCCATTTTAATGGTGTTGCTGGTTTCTCTGTTGACTATGGGATATCACCTAGTCCGTGCATCACGAGCCAATCCGGTCGAAACCTTGCGTTACGAGTAACCTGACACATCCAAGTAATGACAAAGAATAACCTGTATGCTGTTTGTGGGGATTCGCCTCAGGCGGATGGGTTTGCTGAGGTATGAATGATAGATTCGCAGCGATGCCGGATCGATATGCACGGCAACCTCGATTTGATAATTATGACTGAGATACAAAGATGGAGAAATTTATCACCTTCACAAGATCCACCATTTCGCAGTTTTAAAGACCAAGAGGAAAAATGAGCAAATCTTCTCTTGAGTAAAGTGCCTTACAACGGGAAAAAGTACATGGAAGCCAAAACCCACAGAGAAAAGCGAAAAGCCTATTGTTTCTGTTATCTGGTGCGGGAAGCGGAGAATCCTCAGATCGATCCCATCTTCTGTTATCGTGCGGCTGGATGGGATAGACAATTCTGGGAGCCGATACTGGGAGTCGAATTCAAAAAATGCAAAATTACCCATTCAATCCTCAAAGGGGATGATTTCTGTGCCTGGGATTTCTACCTTGAATAGCCATTATCTCTGTTGTTAACCCAATTTTCCCCACAAAATGGTGAATATAAGATTCGAGTTTATCCCAAAGTGACGGGATTCCGTGTCATCGCGAGGAGTGAAACGACGTGGCGATCT
>CAZSGR010000050.1:13912-16548 GCA_964606185.1 uncultured Eubacteriales bacterium | reverse complement strand
TGGTTAGAGCATCGGTCTCCAAAACCGAAGGTTGCGGGTTCGAGTCCTGCCTCACCTGCCAAAACGTTCTCAATCTCCATAGATTCTAAATAAAAAAAACTGAGAGATTAAGAAATCGCTTGATTACTTTAGAGTAGAGGTTAAAGAATGAATCGAAAAGTCAGATGGTATAAGAGGCTTTCCAATTTCTTGAGAGATGTCAGAGCGGAGATAAAAAAAGTCACATGGCCTTCAAAAAACGAGGTGTACAGCACAACCATCGTGGTTATCTTTGCGACTTTTTTCTTCGGGTTTTACCTCTATTTTATGGATCTGATTTTTTCTTGGGTGATTAAGCACATTAAGGCTTTATTTGGATAAACCGAGTGAGATAATGGCAAAAAATTGGTATGTGGTTCATACGTATTCAGGGTTTGAAAAATTTGTGGCTGAGTCTATCCGTCAGAGGGCCATGGAGTTGAGTTTAGATGAACAGATCGGTAAGATCATCATCCCGACTGAAGGTGTTGTGGAAATCAAGGGAGGAAAGAAAGTGGTTTCCACCAAAAGGTCTTATCCGGGTTACATCCTTATTGAAATGGAGATGTCTGATGAAAACTGGCATATCATTCGTGAAACCCCTAAAGTGACTGGTTTTGTCGGATCTGGAAAACGGCCTTCTCCTTTGAGCAAAGATGAGGTCAGCCATATAGTGGAACATATGGAAACGACCTCTGAAAAACCGAAACCAAAGCATTCTTTTGAAAAAGGAGAAGCTGTCCGAATCATAGATGGGCCTTTTTTCAATTTCAACGGTATTGTCGAAGAAGTGAACAATGAGAGAAACACATTGAAGGTGTTGGTGACTATTTTCGGGCGGTCGACTCCAGTGGAGTTGGAATTTTTACAGGTCGAAAAGATATAGGAGGAAGCATGGCTAAAGAAGTTGTTTCGAAGATTAAACTCCAGATTGTCGCCGGACAAGCGAGTCCAGCTCCTCCTGTAGGGCCAGCACTCGGTCAGCATAACGTTCCCATCATGGATTTTGTGCGACAGTTCAACGATAAAACAAGCAAGATGGAAGAGGGAACTGTAGTTCCTGTCATAATCACAGTTTTCAAGGACAGGAGTTTTAATTTCGTTATGAAAACTCCTCCGGCTTCTTATCTTCTGAAAAAGGCGGCTGGGATTGCAAAGGGATCCGGAGAACCGAACAAGGAGAAAGTCGGAAAGGTGACTGAGAGGCAGCTTGAGGAGATCGCCAAAGTTAAAATGGCGGATTTGAATGCGAATGATTTAGACTCCGCAAAGAAAGTCATTAAAGGCACAGCAAAAAACATGGGATTGGAGATTGTCAGTGGCTAAAAGAGGGAAAAAATATAATCAATCGAAAGAACTCAGAGAAAAAGAAGAATATTCCTTAGATGAATCCGTCAGTCTCGTCAAGAAACTCAGCTATGTCAAGTTTGATGAGGCTGTAGACATTTCCTTTCGTCTGGGAGTGAATCCGAAGCATTCCGAACAGATGGTGAGAGGCACGGTCGTCCTCCCTCATGGAACGGGTAAAACAAAGAGGGTCTGTGTGATTACGTCCGGTGAGAAAATAAAAGAAGCTGAGGAAGCTGGGGCCGATTATGTCGGAGGAGATGAGATCATTGAGAAGATTTCTAAAGGGTGGGTAGATTTCGATGCCGTTATTGCGACTCCGGACGTGATGAGGAATGTCGGCAAATTGGGACGTATCCTTGGAACGAGGGGATTGATGCCCAACCCGAAATCTGGAACCGTGACTTTCGATGTGAAGAAGGCGGTCCAGGAAATCAAATCCGGAAGGGTGGAATTCAGGGTGGACAAGACAGCCATTATCAACTCCTCTGTGGGAAAAGTTTCATTTCCAGAGGATAAGCTCAAAGAGAATATCCAATCTATTATTCAGGCGGTTGTTCAAGCTAAGCCGCCAGCAGCCAAAGGAAAATACATCAAAAGTATATTTATTTCATCGACCATGGGGCCGTCGATCAAGCTTTCAGAGGAAATCTTAGAGACATAGGAGAAGAAGCGTGAAAAGAGCGGATAAGGAAAAGCAGATCAAAGAATTAAGTGAAGCTTTTGACAGATATGACAATTTTTTTCTTGTGGATTTTTTAAATATGTCTGTTGCACAGGCTGTAGAAATAAGAAAGTTGTGTCGAGAAAATTCCTTTTCTTTTAAAGTAGTTAAGAATCGGCTGGCGCTCAGGGCCCTCAAAGAAGAATTCCCTGATGATTTAAAAATATCCTTCCAGGGCTCCACTGCCCTAGCTTTTGCTCCTCAAAATCCGATTGGTTTAGCTCGGCTGATTCAGGACTTTTCCAAACGAAATAAGGTTTTACGGGTGAAAGCGGGTATCCTGGAGGGACAGTTTCTCACTGCGGATAAATTCAATGAAGTGGCAAACCTTGCCTCTAGAGAAGAATTACTCGCAAGAATTGGAGGCTTAATGGCCGCCCCATTGATGAAGTTATTAAGGACTTGGCAAGCCCCACTCAGTGGTTTAGGCACGTTGTTGAGTCAATTAAAAACTAAAAAATAGAGTTGGAGGTAAAAATGTCCAAAGCACAAACAAAAGAGGCTAGCGAGACCGCTAAGGAAAAAGAGACCGCTAAGGAAAAAGAGA
>CAZSGR010000050.1:0-13812 GCA_964606185.1 uncultured Eubacteriales bacterium | reverse complement strand
CGCTAAGGAAAAAGAGACCGCTAAGGAAAAAGAGATCGCTAAGGAAAAAGAGGTCGCTAAAGAAAAAGAAGTCACTATGGAAAAAGAGATGGCTAAGGAAAAAAAGGAAAAAGCAAAACTGACAAAGGAGCAATTTTTTGGTCACCTGGATAGCCTGACGGTTTTAGAACTCGCTGACTACATCAAAGAATTCGAAGAAAGGTATGGTGTGTCTGCAGCCGCTGCTCCGGTAGCCCTGGCAGCGCCAGGAGCCGCAGTGCCTCAAGGTGATGCTCAGGCCGAAGAAGCGAAATCAGAGTTTACTGTCGTTTTAAAGAGTGTAGGCGAGAAAAAGATCAATGTGATTAAAACCGTAAGAGAAGTGACAAGCCTTGGCTTGAAAGAAGCCAAGGATTTAGTAGACAATGCTCCGAAACCTGTCAAAGAGAATGTTTCCAAAGAGGAAGCCGAAGAAATAAAAGCGAAGTTTGAATCAGTTGGGGCAGAGATAGAATTAAAGTAGTTCGGTAGTGAATTTGATTAGAATTGTCAGATATATCTTTATTCGAAAAACTCTTCTGTGGGAGGGATTATGAGTAGTGAACTAAAAAACATCTATCGTGAGAGAATCAATTTCTCAAAAATCAAAACGGCCTTCCCGATGCCGGATTTACTCGCTATCCAAAAAGCCTCTTATGCAGAATTTCTCCAAATGGAACTCTTGCCAGAGGAAAGAAAGGACATTGGGCTGAAATCGGCATTTAAGGATACGTTCCCCGTTTCTGATTTTAAAGAGACGACACAACTGGATTTTATCAGTTATTCTATCGGCGATTGGGAATGCAAATGCGGCCGTTTGAAGGGTGTCGAGAATTCGCGTGGTCGGTGTAATGGCTGTGGAACTCTCCTGCCTTCGGAGGCTGAGCTTACGGAAAAGGAGATTTGTCCCTACTGCGGCGCAATGAAAAAGATAGAGATCCCTCTATGTGATCACTGTGGAGATAAAGTCAGCCTGAAAATGAAGTATTCTCCCATGGAATGCCTTCAGAAGAGTTACACCTTTGCAGTCCCTCTCAGGTTGAAAGTCAGATTAATTTCCTGGGAAAAGGATCCCACAACGAAAACAAAAAGGCTGAAACACATTAAAGAACAGGAAGTCTACTTCGGTGAAATTCCATTGATGACTGACAAAGGGACGTTTATTTTTAACGGGATTGAAAGAGCTGTTGTCAGTCAGCTTCAGAGGTCTCCAGGGGTATTCTTTAGACAGGGAGAAGGAAAGGGTTTTTATGTGGGCAAGATCATTCCTTACAGGGGAGCGTGGGTGGAATTTGAATATGACAGCAAGAACATTTTGTACGTTCGCCTGGATCGAAAGAAAAAGTTCCTTATTTCAGTGTTTCTGAGAGCTTTGGGCTTTGGGTCGGATGATGCCATTCTCCGACTTTTCCATAAAACTTATAAAATTATCCCTGAAGATGGAAAACTCTATTGGGAATTAGGTGAAGATCTCATCGGGAAGACAACCGGAGCAGAAATCATTGATCCTGGATCCAAAAAAGTGCTGGCTAAAGCCAAAGAAAGAATCAATAAAGAGCTGTATCAGAAGCTCAAGGCCAAAAAAATCAAGAAGATTCCTTTAACCAGCAGAGAATTTAAAGATGCTTATTCGCTTTCAGCCATTGATGATGTTGTCAAGGTCAGGGAAGAGATAAGCGAAGAGCAATTGGAAAATCTGAAGGGGCGTAAAGAGCCGTTTGAGATATTCTTCCCCAAAACTGACGAGGTGGGAGAGATCATCGTCAATACCTTGAAAAAAGATTCAACCACAGATACGAACAAGGCTCTGGCTGAGATTTACAGGAAGTTGAGACCAGGGGAACCCCATACTATGGAGAGTGCTCACAATCTCTTCCGTAGCCTGTTCTTCAATCCTCAGAAATACAATTTTTCCAGGATCGGCCGGTTGAAGATGAATATCAAGTTAAACCTCGATCACTCGTTAGAGGAAAAGACTCTCTCACCGTTAGACTTCGTTGATGTGATCAAGTATTTACTTCGGTTGCGTCGTGGCGAAGGATCTCTGGATGATATCGATCATTTGGGAAATCGTCGAGTCCGCTCAGTCGGAGAGCTCGTTGAGAATGCTTTCCGTATAGGTTTAACTCGCATGGAGAGAACCATAAAAGAGAAGATGACTGTGGCGACAGATTTGGCATCGGCAATGCCTCAAGACCTGATTAATTCGAAACCAGTCATCGCAGCGTTAAAGGAGTTTTATGGAAGCTCTCAGCTTTCTCAATTCATGGACCAGATTAACAGTCTGGCAGAAATCACGCATAAAAGACGATTGAGCGCTCTGGGCCCAGGAGGTCTGAGCCGAGAAAGAGCTGGTTTTGAAGTGAGGGATATTCAAACTTCCCACTATGGCCGGATTTGTCCGATTGAAACCCCTGAGGGACCCAACATCGGTTTGATTTCTTCCTTGAGTTGTTATGCACGTGTGAATAATTTCGGCTTCATTGAGACTCCCTACCGAAAGGTCAAGAACGGCAAGATAATCGACTTCGTGAAGATTCTTCATCCAGGAGGAACATCCCATAAGGTCGGGGATATTGTCGAAAAAGATATGCTTCAAAGAGAAGTTTCCAAAATTCAGCAGGGAAGGTCCAAACAGATTCCTGTGGTTGAGCCCTATTGTTTTTATTTGACAGCCTGGGAGGAAGAGAAATACAATATCGCCCAGGCCAATGCTGAAGTTGATGATAAAGGAAATTTCATCAATGAACTCATAAGCGCCCGACAGGCTGGTAATTTCAAGGTTTTACCTAAAGATCAAATAGATTATATCGATGTGTCTCCCAAGCAGCTTGTCTCTCTTTCGACGGCATTAATTCCCTTTTTGGAGCATGATGATGCCAACCGTGCCCTAATGGGATCAAATATGCAGAGGCAGGCCGTTCCTCTTCTCAGGCCTGAGGCTCCACTCGTCGGAACAGGAATGGAGCATCTTGTCGCTGAGGGCTCAAGAGATGTCGTTGTTTGTAGACGATCGGGAGTTGTGGAGTTTGTGGATGCGGAGAGAATCCTGATTCGAGTGGACGAGAAGGAAACTGCAAAAGAATACGAAGTGGGAACAGACCTCTATCTTCTCACAAAATTCTTAAGAACAAACCAGAATACCTGTATAAATCACAGGCCTGCTATCCGAAAAGGGGATCGAGTTATTAAAGGTCAAATTCTTGCGGATAGCTCCTGCACGGATAAAGGGGAGTTAGCGCTGGGCCGGAATATTCTTTGTGCCTTCTTACCGTGGAGGGGATACAATTTTGAGGATGCCATCATAGTCAGCGAAAAGTTAATTAAAGAGGATGTTTTCACATCTGTACATATCGTTGAAGAAACCATAGAAGCCAGGGATACTAAACTGGGTCCTGAAGAGATTACTAGAGATATCCCCAATGTTCCGGAGGAGCTTCTCCGGAATTTGAACGAGAACGGAATCGTCAGGATAGGAGCTCATGTGAAATCTGGCGATATACTGGTCGGTAAAGTTGCTCCTAAAGGGGAAACCCAGCTCTCTCCTGAGGAAAAGCTTCTGAAAGCAATTTTCGGGGAAAAGGCTCTGGATGTTAAAGATGCTTCTCTGTATTGTTCACCGGGGATAGAGGGGACTGTCATCGATGTCAGGATTTTCTCTCGAAGGGGAACCGAAAAAGGAGCTTGGGCTGAGTCTATCGAAAAAGAAGAGATAGCCAAAATGAAGAGAAACATGGAGGACGAAATCAGTATTCTCGAGGGAGAAAAATTAAGGAAGATGAAGAGCGTCCTCAGGGGAGAAATGGTCGATAAGGAATATGCCTCCGGGGAATTCGTCATTAAGAAGGGGACCAAATTAGATGACAAGATTTTAAATAAATTAGCACCCGCAGACATACCTAAATTGAAACTCAAGGCAAACGCAAAGAGAGATAAGAGTCTCAAGGATATTGATAAAAAGGTTAAACGCCAGATTGAAGCCCTCCGGTCCATTTTTAAAGAAAAAGCGGATATTCTCAGGAAGGGCGACGAGCTTGCTCCTGGCGTGATTCGAGCGATTAAAGTCCACATAGCCATGAAGAGGAAGCTATCGGTCGGAGATAAAGTATCAGGTCGCCACGGGAACAAAGGGATTATCGCAAAAATCGTTCCCGAGGAAGATATGCCCCGTATGCCCGATGGAAACCCAGTGGATATTGTCCTCAATCCCTTGGGGGTGCCCTCTCGAATGAACGTCGGGCAGATACTAGAAGCTCATTTAGGTTGGGCAGCCAAGGAGTTGGGCCTCTGGATTTCAACTCCGGTCTTTGATGGGATTTCTGAAACTGAGATCAAAGAACTCCTTGATAAGGCAGAACTGCCGCGATCAGGGAAGGTTCCGCTTTATGATGGAATAACAGGAGAATTGCTGGATAATGAAGTTACAGTGGGAAATGTCTACATCATGAAACTTTACCACCTAGTGGATGATAAAATCCATGCGCGTTCCACCGGTCCTTATTCCCTAATCACACAGCAGCCCTTAGGAGGAAAAGCTCAATTTGGCGGACAGCGTTTTGGAGAGATGGAAGTGTGGGCGCTAGAGGCATACGGTGCGGCCTACACGCTCCAGGAGCTCCTGACGGCAAAGTCTGATGATGTAGAAGGTCGAGCCAAGATTTATGAAGCCATTGTCAAAGGAGACCTCGAATTTCAACCGGGGCTTCCCGAATCTGTGAATGTTCTCATCCGAGAACTCCAGAGCCTCTGTTTGAATGTGGAATTGGAAAAAGAGGAAGCGAGAGAAGAGATTCTGCCCTGGGGTATAGATGTTCCTCAAATCCTAAAAGGAGAATAATGATGGAAGTAAGGCATTCTATGGGAGGAAAACCAAAGGTTGATTTTGACCGGGTTAGAATCAGTATTGCCTCTCCAGAAAAGGTGAGAAGTTGGTCCTGGGGAGAAGTGACCAAACCTGAAACCATCAATTACAGGACCTTTAAGCCAGAAAAGGACGGCCTTTTTTGTGCCAAGATATTCGGTCCCATAAACGATTATGAGTGCCTATGCGGGAAATACAAGAGGATGAAATACAGGGGCATAATTTGCGAGCGATGCGGTGTCGAAGTGACCAAGTCCAAAGTTCGTCGAGAACGGATGGCTCATATTGAATTGGCTTCCCCTGTGGCTCACATCTGGTTTTTTAAAGGGACTCCGAGCCGAATCGGCCTTGTACTTGACCTCTCCATAAAGGATTTAGAGAAGGTTCTGTACTTTGAGTCTCATATCGTCACTGATCCCGGGGAAACTCCGTTGAAAGAAAGGCAGCTCCTTACCGAAGAGGAGTTCAAGGATGCCCAGGAGAAATACGGTGACGATTTTAAAGCTTCCATTGGAGCCGAAGCGATTAAAGGTCTTCTTGAGCGAATCAACATCAAAAAAGAGACGGAGAGCCTGAAAGAGCTGATGAAAATAGACGCTTCCCAACAGCGGAAGCTGCGTTATGCAAAAAGATTAAGAGTCTTTAAGGCTCTCAAGATGTCTGGTAATCGTCCAAATTGGATGATTCTGGATGTTATTCCTGTTATTCCTCCTGATTTGAGACCTTTAGTCCGACTGGATGGAGGACGGTTTGCCACGTCAGATTTAAATGATCTTTATCGGAGGGTCATCAACCGAAATAACAGGTTAAAAAAATTGATCGAACTCAAGGCCCCTGAGCTCATTATCCGTAACGAAAAGAGGATGCTGCAGGAGGCTGTGGATGCGCTTTTTGATAACGGAAAGAGGGGACGAGTCCATTTGGGTGCCAACCGGAGGCCGCTTAAATCTCTGAGTGAGGCTCTCAGAGGAAAACAGGGAAGGTTTCGCCAGAACCTTCTCGGAAAGCGCGTTGATTATTCGGGTCGATCTGTTATTGTTGTCGGTCCCGAGCTTAGATTGAATCAGTGTGGATTGCCGAAAAAAATGGCTCTGGAGTTATTTAAGCCATTCATTTTCCATAAGTTAGAAAAAGAAGGGCTGGTCCCGAGTGTAAAGGTCGCAAGGGAGTGGCATGAGCAGGAGAGGCCCGAAGTGTGGGATTACCTCGAGGAAGTGGTTAAAGAGCACCCTATTCTTTTGAATCGAGCTCCCACTCTTCATCGCCTGGGTATCCAGGCGTTTGAGCCGATCCTGGTTGAAGGAAAGGCGATTCAGATTCATCCGCTAGTCTGTGCAGCTTTTAACGCTGATTTTGATGGTGACCAGATGGCTGTTCACATTCCTCTCTCTGTGGAGGCGCAGGTTGAAGCTCAGACACTGATGCTTTCCACACAAAACATTCTTTCTCCTGCACATGGTCGTCCCCTTGCCATCCCCAGTCAGGACATGGTCTTAGGCTGTTATTATCTGACTCTAGAGAAGAAAGGAAAAAAGGGAGAAGGTCGCATCTTTGGTTCGGATGAACAAGTTCTACTGGCCCTGGAAAATAAAGAGGTGACTCTTCATTCGCTGGTCAAATTGCGTTTTAAGGGTTCATTCATGAACCTTTCCATTTATTATGATGACCAGGCGGTCATGACATGTCCTGTGACAGAGGTCGATAATAAGCTCATCGAGACAACTCCCGGACGAATAATATTTAACTCTATTCTTCCCGAAGGAATTCCCTATATTAACGGCATGTTGAGGAAGAAAGGGCTTGAGAGTTTGGTCTTTTACGCGTATTTAAAAGTCGGACACGAACCGACTATCGAAATACTGGACAAGATGAAGGAGTTGGGTTTCAATTATGCCACGTATGCAGGTTTCTCTCTGGGGATTGATGATTTTGTCATCCCGAAAGAGAAAAGTGAATTGGTGGAGAGAGCTCAGAAAGAAATCCAGAGGATAGAAAATCTGTACAGGGAAGGAACGATTTCGGCTGGAGAACGCTTCAACAGAGTCGTTGAGATATGGGGTTCTGTTACGGATAAAGTCTCCAGCGCGATGATAGAGCGAATGCGGAGATTAAGCCTTGAAGGGAAGGAATTGAATTCTCTGTTCGTGATGGCCGATTCAGGCTCAAGAGGAAACAAACAGCAAATCCGCCAGTTGGCCGGCATGCGGGGGTTGATGAGTAAACCTTCTGGTGAGATCATCGAGACTCCGATCGTATCTAATTTAAGAGAAGGGCTAAATGTTTTGCAGTACTTTATCTCTACTCATGGGGCTCGGAAGGGATTGGCGGACACAGCGTTGAAGACTGCCAACTCCGGTTATTTAACTCGTAAACTGGTGGATGTCTCGCAGGAGGTGATAATCGACGAGGAAGACTGCGGAACCCTGAAAGGTGTTAATGTGTCAGCTATTGTCGAGAACGGCGAACTCATCGAACCCTTTGTGGATAGAATCATCGGTAGAACGTCGTTGGAAAGAGTCCGCCATCCTGATACGGATGAGGTGATTGTGGATACGAACGAAGAAATCAATGAGCAAATTGCCCAGAATTTCCAGGAATTGGGAATTGAGACGGCCAGGATTCGTTCTTTACTGACGTGTGAATCGAAGAGAGGCGTTTGCAAGCTGTGTTACGGACGCAATATGTCGACTGGTGCCTCTGTTGAAATGGGAGAAGCAGCTGGAATAATCGCGGCTCAATCTATTGGCGAGCCGGGCACTCAGCTGACCATGAGGACATTCCATGTGGGGGGGATTGCGATGCGGGGAGCCGAAAAGTCCAAGCTTGAAGCCAAAAATGACGGATCTGTGAGATTCAGCAACCTGAAATCCGTACTCGATAAAGAAGACTCTCTGATCGTTGTCAACAGGAATGCCAACATCGCTATCCTTGACCACCGGGGAAGAGAAGTTGAGCATTATCAAGTTCCCTACGGAGCAAAAATATTGCTTAAGGACGGAGAAGAGGTCAAAGCCAGACAGCAATTTGCGGAATGGGACCCCTTCAGCACTTTCATCCTGACTGAGGAGTCTGGGATCGTTCGTTTCCATGATGTTGCTCTCGGAGTGACTATGGAAGAGATTCAGGATGAGTTCACGGGATTAGTGACACGGTCGATTATCGAGCCAAAAGACGAGAAGATGCAGCCCCGAATCGAGATTATCTCTCCAAGGAAGAAAGATGAAAAGGGTCGACCAGTCGTGGTCAGAAAGTACTTTCTGCCTTCAGGAGCTAACCTTGAGGTCAACGACCAAGATAAAGTTTATGCCGGCGATATCCTGGCCAAGATTCCGCGAGAGGTGGCTAGAACAAAAGATATCACCGGAGGCCTACCTCGGGCAGAGGAGCTCTTTGAAGCCCGAAAGCCGAAAATGTCTGCTGTCATCTCCGAGATCGACGGTGTTGTGGAGGTTGGAGGCCTTGTGAGAGGTATGAGGAAGCTGATAGTGAGAAATGAGAGAGGGGGAGAGAAGGAATACTTTATTCCCAAGGGAGCCCATTTGAGTATTGCCGAGGGAGAAAGGGTGAAGGCGGGGACTGCTTTGATGGATGGGCCCGTTAATCCTCACGATATCCTGAAAGTTCTAGGGGAAAAAGAGTTGGCGGAGTATCTTCTGAGGGAAGTCCAGGCGGTTTACAGACTGCAGGGAGTTCACATCAATGACAAGCATATCGAGATCATCATCCGGCAGATGTTGCGGTGGGTCAAAGTTGAGGAAGTCGGAGATACAGAGTTTCTGGTCGATGAGCAGATCGATAAATTTGAATTCCAGGCAGAGAACGAGAAAGTCATGCAAAGAGGGGGAAAACCAGCAAAAGCGAGATCTCTCCTTCTGGGAATCACTAAGAGCGCTTTGAGCACAGAAAGTTTCATATCCGCAGCGTCTTTCCAGGAGACAACCCGAGTGCTGACAGAGGCGAGTCTTTATGGTAAAGTTGACCACCTGAGGCGTCTCAAAGAGAATATTATCATGGGCAGGTTAATTCCTGCTGGAACTGGATATAAATTTTACAGAAATGTGGAGTTGAAGGCAGAAAAAGAGAAAGAGGCTGAGAAGGAATTAGACCTCCAGCTTCAAAGCTAGAATTTCCTCTAACTGCCTTTAAAATCTTGACATAGCAAGTTGTTTTTGCTATTATCCACACATTCGTGCCAAGCGATTTCTGCCCTTGGAACGAGTAAAAAAGTCTATTTTAAGGAGATGTTGTATTGCCTACTGTAAGCCAGTTGGTCAGAAAAGGCCGCACGTCAAAGAAGGACAAGAGTAAGTCTCCAGCATTGGAGATGTGTCCTCAAAAAAGAGGCGTGTGCACGCGAGTTTTTACCACGACACCGAAAAAGCCTAATTCAGCCATGAGAAAAGTGGCTCGAATTAGATTAACCAATAATGTTGAGGTGACAGGCTATATTCCTGGAGTAGGCCATAACCTCCAAGAGCACTCGATCGTTATCATTCGAGGAGGACGTGTGAAGGATTTGCCGGGAGTTCGTTACCATGTCATTCGTGGTTCTTTGGACTGCGAAGGAGTCGAAGAGCGGATGAAAGGCAGGTCCAAATACGGAAGTCGAAAGCCAAAAGGGAAAAGAGTCGCAGAATAAAGGAGTCGAGCATGCCCCGAAGAGGTACAATCAAGAAGAGAAAGCCCAGGCCAGACCATTTCTACAGCAGCACTCTCATCTCCAAATTCATAAACACTGTCTTGAAAAAGGGCAAAAAGAGTTTAGCCGAAAAGATCGTTTACAGTGCAATGGATCAGGTTAAAGAAAAGTCAAAAGAAGATCCCCTCAAAGTGTTCGAGAAAGCTGTGGAGAATGTGAGGCCTGTTCTCGAGACAAAATCGAGAAGAGTGGGTGGAGCCACTTATCAGGTTCCTGTGGAGGTTCCCTTGCATCGATCAAATTCTTTGGCAGTCAGGTGGCTAATCAGGCATGCACGGGAGAGAGCGGGGAAGAGCATGGTCGAGAAACTTTCTGCAGAGATCATCGATGCGGCGAATAATCGCGGCGGAGCGATTAAGAAAAGAGAAGATATCCATAAAATGGCTGAATCCAATCGGGCTTTTGCTCATTATAGATGGTAGTCTCCCTTATAAAGAGAGAGAATTTGATTTTAATACCCATGGAGTGGACGTTTGACAAAAAGACATCCAATCGACAAAGTCAGAAATATCGGCATAATGGCCCATATCGATGCGGGGAAGACTACCACAACAGAGCGCATCTTGTTCTATACAGGCATCACGTACAAGATGGGAGAGGTGGATGAAGGCACAGCCGTTATGGATTGGATGGCTCAAGAGCAAGAGCGCGGAATAACCATCACCTCAGCTGCCACCACCTGTTACTGGGAAGACCACCGAATCAACATCATCGATACTCCAGGACATGTGGATTTCACGGCTGAAGTAGAACGTTCCCTGAGAGTACTTGACGGGGCGATTGTTATTCTCTGTGGCGTGGGTGGAGTCGAGCCTCAATCCGAAACAGTTTGGCGGCAGGCGGATAGATACCAGATTCCCAGAATCGTCTACATCAACAAAATGGACAGAGTCGGTGCTGACCCAGGAAAAGCCATGAAACAGATGAAGACAAGAATCAGCGCGAATCCAGTAATGATCCAGATACCACTAGGGATAGAAGAAGATTTCAGAGGAGTGATTGACCTCGTGGAGATGAAAGAGATTGACTGGGGAGAGAATTTGTTGGGCACAAAATTTGAAGTGCGAGAGATTTCAGATGAGAATAAAAGAGAGGTCTTGAAAAAAAGGAATGAAATGTTAGAGAAACTCAGTGAGACGGATGATGAACTGATGGAAAAGTATATTGAAGGGGATGAAATATCTGCTGAAGAGATCAAAAGAGCTATTCGAAAGGGAACACTCTCTCTGGATTTTGTGCCGGTTATTTTCGGGGCTTCCTTCAAGAATAAAGGAGTTCATCCCTTATTGGATGCAGTTGTGGATTATCTGCCTTCACCGGAGGATATCCTCTCCATCAAGGGTCACCACCCCCGTACTCTGGATGTAGAAATAAGAAAAGCGTCCGATGAGGAGCCCTTTTCGGCATTAGTGTTTAAGATAACGAATGATCCTTTTGTGGGCAATCTTTCCTTTTTCCGGGTGTATTCGGGAAAAGCGAAAGTCGGTTCTTTGATTTATAATGTCATAAAAGAAAAAGAAGAAAGGATCGGTCGGCTTTTAGAGATGCATTCTAACAAAAGAAAGGATGTTAAAGAGGTATTCGCAGGAGACATTGCAGCGCTCGGATCCATGAAAAGTCTGTCCACCGGTGATACGCTCTGTGTGAGGAATCATCCTGTTATCCTTGAGTCCATAAAGTTTCCCGAGCCCGTCATAGCCGCTCATATCGAGCCCAAATCTAAAATAGAGCACTCAAAACTGGCTGAGGCATTGGCGAAGCTCACAAGAGAGGATCCCACATTCCAGGTTAAACAGGACCCCATGACCGGGCAAACACTCGTTTACGGGATGGGGGAGCTTCATCTAGAAGTCCTCATGGATCGTATGAAGAGAGAGTATGGAGTCAGAGCCAGTCTCGGAAGGCCGCAGGTCGCCTATAAAGAGACAATAAAACGTTCTGCGGAAGGAGAGGGAAAATACATTAAGCAAACGGGAGGAAGGGGGCAGTATGGTCACTGCAAGATTATGATTGAGCCGCTCAAAGGAGGAGAGCCTTTCGAATTTATTGACAGAACGAAAGGAGGAGTCATCCCGAAGGAATTCATTCCTTCCGTGAAGCAAGGCGTTAAGGAAGCCATGGAAATGGGGATTTTGGCCGGTTTTCCAATGACGGATGTGAAAACCTCACTCGTGGACGGCTCTTCCCACGAAGTCGATTCCTCCTCTATTGCTTATAAAATAGCGGGTTCCTTGGCTTTTAAGGATGCAGCTCCCCGGGCCGAACCCGTGCTCCTTGAACCCATCATGAATCTTGAAGTTATTTCCCCAGACGAATACTTGGGAGACATTGTTGGCGATATCAATGCGCGGCGAGGGAAAATTGTGGAGATGGAAATGAGAGGAAGTTCGAGAGTGATAAAGGCTTTTGTGCCCCTGGAGGAGATGTTCGGGTACGCCACGACTCTCAGGACACTAACTCAAGGAAGAGGCGTTTTCTCCATGGAGTTCCTTCAGTATGCACCAGCACCTGAAGTGATTAAGCAAGAAATCATTGCGAAGATTGAAGGGAGAATTCCCGCGCATAGATAGGTAATAATATGATTAATAAAAATATAAGAGTCATTAACTCAAAGGATAGGAGGTAAGGGAAAATGGCGAAGGCAAAGTTTGAGCGGACGAAGCCGCATTTGAACATAGGGACGATAGGGCATGTGGATCATGGGAAGACGACGTTGACGTCGGCGGTAACTAAGGTATTGAGCAAGAAGTTGGGGGAGAAGGTTGACTATATTGAGTTTGACAAGATAGACAATGCGCCTGAGGAGAAGGAGAGGGGGTTAACGATACAGATAGCGCACATTGAGTATGAGACGGACAATCGGCATTATGCGCACATTGACTGTCCTGGTCATGCGGATTACATCAAGAACATGATTACTGGTGCGGCGCAGATGGATGGTTCGATACTGGTGGTGGCGGCTGATGATGGGCCGATGCCGCAGACGCGGGAGCACATATTATTGGCGCGTCAGGTGAATGTGCCTGCGATAGTGGTATTTATGAACAAGGTGGATTTAGTGGATGATGAGGAGATATTGGATTTAGTGGAGTTAGAGGTGAGGGAGTTGTTGACGAAGTATGAGTTTCCTGGAGACAAGATACCGATAGTCCGGGGGAGTGCGTTGAAGTCGATGGAGTCGGATGGTGATCCGGAGGCGGAGGTGAACAAGCCGATTCTGGAGTTGATGGAAGCGGTGGACAGTTACATACCGGAGCCTGTGAGGTTGGTGGACCAGCCGTTTTTGATGCCGATGGAGGACATATTTACGATATCTGGGCGAGGGACGGTTGTGACTGGGCGAGTGGAGAGAGGGAAGGTGAAGGTAGGAGAGGAGATAGAGATAGTGGGGTTTGGAGAGACGAAGAAGCGGGTTGTGACGGGAGTTGAGATGTTTCGCAAGACGTTGGATGATGGGCAGGCTGGAGATAACATTGGGGTATTGTTGAGAGGGACGGACAAGGATGAGGTTGAGCGGGGGATGGTGTTGGCGAAGCCCGGGTCGATCACGCCGCATCACAAGTTTAAGGCTTCGATATACGCGTTGAAGAAGGAGGAAGGAGGGCGGCACACGCCGTTTTTCACAGGGTACAGGCCGCAGTTTTATTTTCGGACGACGGATGTGACTGGGAATGTGAAGCTACCGAGTGGGATGGAGATGGTGATGCCTGGGGACAATGTGAATTTGGAGATAGAGTTGATCACGGATGTGGCGATGGAGAAGGGATTGACGTTTGCGATCAGAGAAGGTGGACGGACAGTCGGAGCCGGCACAGTCACGGATATCCTGGAATAGGGATTAACGAACATAGAATAACCTAAAAAAGTGAGTGATACAGGAAGAAGATGAGAGATATCATAACCTTTCAGTGCACCGAGTGTAAGCGGAGGAATTACACAGCCACACGGAATAAAAAAATACAGAAGGATAAGCTTGAGCTGAAAAAATTCTGTAAATTCTGCCACAAGCATACTCTTCATAAGGAAATCAAATAGGAATAATCAGGGAAGAATACGAGCTCAGAAAGGTAGACCGAAGAGGAGAGGAAAGAGTAAGGAACAGACGATTAGACAAGCTTGATATTTGGCGAAAAGAAAATAATAAGGAGGTAATCTTAAGAGAAAGGTGAGTAGCTCAACTGGTTAGAGCATCGGTCTCCAAAACCGAAGGTTGCGGGTTCGAGTCCTGCCTCAC
>CAZSGR010000049.1:0-16578 GCA_964606185.1 uncultured Eubacteriales bacterium | reverse complement strand
AATAATGATCAGTATGTATTTTCCTCTTTTCATTTTTTCTCCTTTTCCATGAGGAAATGTTCTCGATTTTGGATGCGGATAAAATATAACAGAAAACCGTACTTAATTATAGTCGTATATAAGATATATAAACTACGTAATTCAGAGAAAGAAAGTTATGATTTAGTATAAATATAGGTTATATTTATTGGCTGTATGAGAGAGATTCACTACAATCATGTGTTTTTTTTGATGAGTCTAATGTGTTATCCGATTCAGAAGAATAATCTTACCTCTAAAAGGAAAATGACATGAATGCGCTGGAAATTGAAAACATCACAAAGAAATTCGGCGATTTTTACGCAGTTAAAAAGCTCTCATTCAAGATCCCGGAAGGAAAGATCTACGGCCTGCTGGGTCCCAACGGAGCGGGAAAAACAACGACTATCCGCATGGTGATGAACATCATCATCCCCGATGAAGGCTCGATCAAAATCCTGGATCAGAGGATGGACGACGAAATGAAAGAGCGGATAGGGTACCTTCCTGAGGATAGGGGGCTTTATCCCAAGATGAAAGTGGGCGAGATCCTTCTTTTTCTGGCTGAATTGAAAGGCCTGAGAGGCAACCCAGCCCGGAAGGAGATTGATTTCTGGCTGGAGAGGTTTGACCTGATGGAATGGAAAGCCAAAAAAGTCGAAGAACTTTCGAGAGGGATGCAGCAGAAGCTGCAGTTTATCGTGACTGTCATCCATCAGCCAGAGCTGATCATTCTCGATGAGCCATTTGCCGGCCTGGACCCGGTGAACACCAAACTTTTGAAGGATATCATGCTGGAGATGAAGGGAAAAGGAGGAACTATCGTCTTTTCCACTCACCGCATGGAGCAGGTCGAGATGATCTGTGATGACATCTGTTTGATAAATAAAGCGGAGATGGTCCTGGAGGGAAATCTGAGCCAGATCAAGAAGCAGTACGGGATGAATACCGTGGTCCTGGATTACGATGGCGATGCCGGTTTTATCCAAGATTTTCCTGAAGTGGAGAAAATCGATGATTACGGAAAATTCATGGAGATAAAACTCAAAGAACGGTCCGATCCCCAGGCTCTTCTCCGGAACCTGGTGGGGAGAATCAATATCAACAAGTATGAAGTACAGGAACCTACGTTGAATGCCATATTTATCGATAAAGTGGGTGCAAAAGGAGTCAGAGATGAGGAAGATACTGTCAGTCATTAAGAGAGAGTATATTCAGATCGTCCGGACCAAGGGTTTTATCATCGGAACTATCCTGGGTCCGGTCATGATGGCAGCCTTTATAGTTGTTCCCGTAATTATGAGCACGATGGCTGTGGACAGGCAGAAAACCATCGGATTGGTTGATCTCAGCCGGGAAATATTTTTGGAGCTGGATAAAAAACTCGATCAGGAGGACTACAGGCTTGATAACGGATTTCGCCGTTATGTCCTCAAGAAGACTGAGCTTCTTCCCGGAGTTCGTGTCGACGAATTGAAGAAAGAGTTGAACGAAAAGGTGCTTAACGAGGAACTCTCTGCCTATATACTGATTCCCGAAGATGTGTTAGAGGTTGAAGACACAGAAACAGCCGCAAAAAAAGAAAAATCTGAGGATAGGGATATGGAGTATGTCGCGCAGCATACAACAGATATTCAGGAGTTAGCGGAACTCAACGAGGCTTTGAACAGAGTCATCATCGAGAAGAGGTTGAGGAAAGAAGGCCTGGATCCCCAGAAAATTTCACAGTATATCAAACGAGTGCGTTTAACACCCATTAAAGTGACGAAAAAAGGAGAAGAAAAAGACACGATGGGGACATTCATGGTCTCCTATTTTCTGGCACTCATTCTCTACATGGCCATTTTTATCTATGGCTCTGTGATCCTGAGGGGTGTAATCGAGGAAAAAAGTTCAAAAGTCGTGGAGGTCATCCTCTCCTCTTTGAAACCCTTTCAGCTTATGCTGGGAAAGATCCTGGGAATCGGGGCAGTGGGATTGACTCAATTTTCTATCTGGGCCGTATTCGGCTTGGCGGCGACCCAGTTCAGTCAAACGCTTATCCCTGCCGGGGCAGACTTCAACCTGGTGAGCATCCCGGCGTATATTTTTGTATACTTTGTGGTTTTCTTCATTCTCGGCTATTTTCTCTACGCCACTTTCTATGCCGCTGTAGGCTCGATGGTGAATTCAGAAAAAGAAGCCCAGCAGCTCATGATGCCTATCACTATGTTTTTGGTCCTCCCCTTGCTGCTCCTGATTTTTGTCATCAGGAGCCCTGACAGTGCGCTCTCTGTGTTTCTGTCGATGTTCCCGTTATTTGCCCCGATCATCATGATGCTTCGCGTTTCCGTCCTGCTCCCTCCTTTTATTCAGATAGGAGGCGCTATTGTGCTTCTTATTCTCACAGTGTTTCTGATGTCCTGGCTGGCGGCAAAGATTTTCAGGGTGGGGATACTGATGTACGGCAAGCCCCCGAAATTCGCGGAGATCATCCGCTGGCTCCGGTATAAATAATAAATTAGGGGTGAACCTTTTTAAAAATCTTCTCGTTCTACACTATGAAGTTTCAATCGGGAAGATTTTAATTTGGCTGGATTAGAAGAAACATTCGAGTACAAAAAAAAATTGGCTGAAGACAAAAAGTTGAAAGGAAATGAAATCTATCCCCATGAGGATATCTATGCTCTTATCGAAAAAATTAAAGACGGAGACAGGGAAGCGTTCATGACCGTGACCAACCTTTACCAGAAAAGAGTTTTCCTGCTGGCGTATTCTTTTTTCCGGAATAGAGATGATGCGTTGGACATCGTTCAGGAGACTTTTCTCAGGTTTTATCAAAAAGTAAACATGTTCAGGAGAGGTGAGAATTTTCAAAACTGGCTTCTCCAGATCGCCAAAAACCTTTGCATCGATTACTACCGGAAAAACTACGGAAAAAACCGGGAGTTGAAGACCGATACACCTGTCGAAGAGATGAATTTACCACTCCAAAACGGAAATAATCCGGAGGTTTCCTCAGATCTAAAAAGGATTTTTTCAGCCTGCATCAAGAAGCTGGCGGAGAGACAGAGAATGATATTCGTGATGAAGCACTATAACCAGCTCAAATACAAAGAAATTGCCGAAGTTTTAGGGATTTCTCTGGGAACGGTGAAATCTCTTCACTATAAGGCTGTTCAAAATTTAAGAGGCTTAGTCGCCCCGTATATGGGAGGACAGCTATGATAGACTGTCAAAGAATAAAAAAAGACCTGGTGGCTTTCCTGTATGGAGAGCTTGAGGAAAACGAACGGGAGCTTTTTGAAGCTCACTTCGACCAATGCCCCGGCTGCAGGGAAGAACTTGAGGAATTCAAGAAGATCACTCAGGCTGCGGATGTTTTCCAGGAAGATATAGATGAGGCCATGGCCACTGTCGATTGGAAGGCTCTTCCGTCGCAGATATCAAGAAATGTTTTCAGGAAAGAGGTCCGTCATCATCGCGACTCCTGGCTGACGAAGGTTGCAGGATTTCTCTTTCAGCCCAGGTTGAGGCCGGTCTATGCGGGTCTCCTCATCGGTGTTGTACTGGGTGCGTTGGTCACGTTCATGGTCTTCAGGGCTCCTCAACCAACCGATATAGCGGAGACAAGATTCTTTGCTCCCCAGGATTTCCTGGAAAACGTGGAGCTGGAGATGGCCAGGAGAGATACTCTGGAATATCTGGAGAGAAGCCAGTACCTGCTCCTGGATTTTGTCCAGTCATCTTCTGAACGGTCTGCGGACTTCTGGCAGAGCGAGTATGCGGCTGAACAGGCCAGAGACCTGCTTGCCAAGAAAAAATACATCAACCCGCAGTTGGACAGATTCCAGTTGGCCAAAGCCAAAGCGATCTGCGATCAGATTGAATTCCTCTTCTACGAGCTGACTCAGATCAGCGTCCAACTCTCTGCGCAAGAGGTCAATAAGCTTCAGAAAATGATCGAAGATAAACAGATTTTACTGAAGATAAATTTATTAAAGAAAGAGCTGGAGAAACAACATGAGATGTAAAATAAAAAAATCGGTCTTATACATCGGGCTTCTTTTTTTAGCAATCTTTCTCCTTCACGCCTTTGCTCAAGCACAGCCGGATGAGAGGCTCTTCCAGGAGGCAAAGATCCTGATCTTCGATAAGGAGTGGAAGAAAGCCCAGGAAAAGCTGGATCAGCTCATGGATGAGTATCCGGACAGTCGCTGGTTTTCCCAGGCCGTATTCTACAGAGCCAAGTGTCTGAAGGAACAGGGAGGCAAAGAGCAGGACGCCTTGAGAGCCTACCAGGATTACATCGAGCGGAAAGACCGGAGCAAGGGTCTCACCGAAGATGCGGAAGGAGATATCATCGATTTGGCCTTCAAACTCTACGAGAAAGGGAGGAGGTCGTATCTATCAGAAATTGAAGAGAGGCTTTCTCATTCGAACCGAGTAGTCAGGTATTTTGCCGCCATTCGGCTGAGTCAGGTGGAGGATAAAAGGACTGCGGCCAGAGCGGTTCCCGTCCTCGAGGAGATTATCCAGAAGGAAAAGGACGATGAACTCAGAGACAGAGCCAAAATCGCCCTGCTGCGGATCGATCCGGATGCGTTGAAGGATTTGGAAGAAGAGATGCCCGAGAGAAGAGCACGACTGTTGAAAATCAGAGCGTGGAAAGACGGTAAACTGACTCTGAAGATCAACATCCCCTGGGCTCTGGCTGACCTTGCCTTTGGTTCGATGTCTGAAGAGGAAAGAGCCGAGTTGAGAGAGGAAGGGTATGATTTAAAAACCATAACAAAAACTCTGATGGCAGAAGGGGGAATCATTGAGATAATAAATCCAGATGAGGGAACAGTGATCAAGATCTGGATCGAATAATGAGATTGGAGGTATGTGATGAAAAAACTGGTCATTTTAGTTTTAGTTCTGTTTGTGTTTTGTGTATTTCTCCCGAGTCTTCTTTTTGCTGATGGCAATGATGACCTGCAGAAAGTCAAGAAGGCAGTCAAGAAAAACCCGGATTACAAGCCTGGGAAGGAAGTGCAGTGGTTCAAAGTACTGATCACGGATAATGATACAGGAAAGACCAAGGTCAAGGTTACGCTGCCGATAGCTGTGGTTG
Organism: uncultured Eubacteriales bacterium; assembly: GCA_964606185.1. Taxonomy (GTDB): domain Bacteria; phylum Acidobacteriota; class Aminicenantia; order Aminicenantales; family Aminicenantaceae; genus SOIA01. The sequence continues at coordinate 11,462 of CAZSGR010000049.1, read as the reverse complement.
AAGCGGTTTTGGCATGCGCCCACGACAATCACTTCAAGATTGATGATGATGACTGCGATATTGACCTTAAAGAATTGTTTGCAGAACTGAAGAAGCATGGCCCGATGGTTTTTATAGAGATCAATGATGACGATGAGGATGTCTCGATAAAAGTCTGGTTCGAGTAAAGCCTAAGCAGATTTTTTCGCGCAAAAAGGGAGATGGAGGAACACTCCGTTTCCCTTTTTTTTACTTATAAGGATTCATTCGGCTGGACATAAAGCGTTGAATAACAGCCGGGACTCAAGGGGACCAGGTGCTGGCTAAATCATTTTGAGGAAATCGTCCCAGGGGATTCCTGCCAGTGTTTCGGTTGTGGAATGACCATAGGCCCGGATGATCATGGCCGCTTTCATAATCTGTTTCGGGTCCTCCGATTCGACGATATCAACGACATCAAAGCGGCCTGTTGTTGAATAGCTCTCCTTCCACACGACATCAGGACAATCCTTCTTGATCCGTGACGCCACTACTTCGGCGATTTTTTTAAACTCAAAAGGGTCACTGAATGCCTCAGGAGAAATCCGGCTGAGGATGATGTAAGTTGCCATCTGAAACCTCCTTTTCGAATTGAGTTATAGTTTATCAGAAAATAGAAAAAAAATTGATAAAAACACTTTATTCAATTTTTCCATTACTTTTGCGACTAAAATCGTGACCCTGTTACGCTGGCTGGGCAGGGTTTATTCACAGTCAACCCCTTTTGCTTCTTTTCCCCTCAAACAGCCAGCGCCCCCCTTTTTTCTATATTATTGAGAGGTTTGGGATTATGCTGAAGCGTGCCCGGTGATTTTTGATGGTTTGAGAAACGGTATGTTTATCGCGGAAACGAAGTTTTTGGATGCGGCTTTTATAGGAGAAAGTTTGATTACAGAACATTTTCTTTAATCAGGGGCAATCTTCCTCGTGCTTGGATTGGCTAATGAATAGCCATTTTAAGATTTTCTAATTTTTTTTAAAAATAATCCTAGTATTACTACAAATTTTATATAATTTGTGCTATACTAATAAAAAATTCTGTTTGGCTGGCTGGGCAGGATTTGACCCACCAATAACCCCTTTTGCTTATTTCCCTAGGACAGCCAGCTTTTTCTTCTCATTTCAAACCATTTTTTTCTTATATTATCTTCCTTCCGATCCGGGTTATATCGCCTGAGAGATATATATAGAGCGCTTTGCCTTTAATGTTCTTTAAGGGGAGAAATCCCCAGTATCGGCTGTCATAGCTGTTGTCACGATTGTCTCCGAGAACAAAGCATGTGCCCCAGGGCACCATCACCGGACCATAATCATCTCTGAAGAGGTCAGGAGAGGTGGAGCCCTTCGTTTTAGAGTCCATTCTGCTTTCTGTAAAGATTTTATAATCTTCTTGGAGCGGGCGGTTATTTATAAATACTCGCCTCTCCTTTATCTCGATTTTTTCTCCTTCCAGGCCTATCACTCTATAAAGGAAGTCTTTAGATGGATCTTCCGGAAATTTGAATAGGACTAAATCTCCTCTTTGCATCTTTCTTATCTTATAGTGCTTAAGGTTGGTCATTATGTATTCACCTTTTTGGAGAGTCGGCTGCATTGAACTTGTTTGAAATTTACCCCCTTTGATCCCTAGAATATCTTCAAGAAGGAAATCTGCAGAGACAAAATCCATTCCGAAAGTCAGAAGAGCGAGGAGCAGATAGACGTACCACCTGTTGTAGAGCTTGAGCCTGGTTTCCTTGATTTTCATGGCTGCGAAGAGCGCTTCCAGGACTATGAACAGCCAGAAAAAGAGTGCAAGCATGATGATGGCCGCTAAGCCATAAAAAGAGAACTGCAACCCGGTAAAAGAGAGGAGGACGATGAGCAGGTTGGTCGCACAAAAAAAGATGATCCCCTTGATCATCTGGCCGTTATACACCTGTCCGAGTCCGGGAGTCACAGAAGACAAGAGGGCAGCGATGATTGGCTTTCTTTTTTTTGGAGTCAACTCATTTCCCTTCTTCAGTTCCCTATGGCTTTTCGTGTTTGTTTTAATCACTGAGATTTCTTCTATTATTTTTCTTAAATCCGAAAAAAAATCAAGGCGGAGACGGTTTCAGGCTTCGCTCTCCTCACCTTTTTGGTGAGGAACCATGCCCGCTCCGCCTTCAAACGGTTTTCTCACCCACTGCCCTTCGCTTATACACCGAGAAGGTTGACGAGGGAATGGCGTGAAAAATCTGACTGGAGCAAGGACATCCCCGAATGCTATCTAATCATTTGCTCTCAATAAATGGAAGAGAACCTTTTTTTACGTTTTTGATGGTCAAGACAGACTAAATATATTGAGAAGCGATACGGGAATTTCTATGGATAACTCCTCCATCCCCACATTAAAGTTTGAAATCCCTTAGCTGTTGATGCCGATTATCTTTTGATGAGAGGAAGCGTGATAAAAAAGTTGGGAGTCAAAGTTGGAAGTCGTGGAAGAGGAGCTCTTGTTGGAGTGAGCGGTTCCGTTTCTATGAGAATAATCGCCAGGCGGGGAGTTATATTTGAAAGGAATGGGAATTGAAATAAACAGCGGACTGCTTATCTCTTAACCCGCCTGGCGATTTCATGTCCACCTCATACTATTCTCGATGACTTAATTGTGAGCGGTTGAAATGAGAGATAAAAATTTTGTGTCTGTCTCATTTCTCCGCCTTATAAAATGTTATATACTTATTATTACGTATTCATTATAACAAGTGTTTTATTGGCTATTAAACCGAAAACTTTTCTCTTTAAAGAGCTTCAAGCAAGCTTCGACTGCGCTGGAATCAAACAGAAAACCACTATTCTTTGAAATTTCGTTCAAAGCGTAAGTGATTCCGAGTGCCGCCCGATAAGGACGGTGAGAGGCGATGGCCTCCACAACATCCGCGACTGACAGAATTTTTGTCTCGATAAGAATCTGATGCTCACTCAGCCCCGCAGGATAGCCGGATCCATCGATTCTTTCGTGATGTTGAAGAACGATTCGAGCCACTGGATAAGGAAAACTGATTGTCTTTATTATTTCGTAGCCAGCCTGGGGATGAGCTTTAATCAAACTGAAGTCGTGTTCGGTGAGCTTATTCGGACAGCTGAGGATTTCAGCGGGGATGCGAATCTTTCCCACATCATGGATGAGCCCAGCCAGGCGGAGGCCGTCTATCTCTTCTGATGAGAGACCTAACTCTGTAGCGATGGCACAGGACAGCTCCGATACCCTTCTCTGGTGACCAGCGGTGTAAGGATCCCTCAATTCAACGACAGAAGACAGGGCTTTGATCGTGTCCTCCAGGATTTTTCGGAGTCTCTCCTCAGTCTCTCTCAGCTTTTTTTCCATTCGATGTTTGTGAAGGCCAATGTCAATAGAGATGTTCAGGTCTCGGTCATTGAAAGGTTTGAGGACATAACCGTATGGCTCGGTTATTTTTGCCCGTTCCAGAGTTTTTAGGTCTGCATAAGCGGTGAGGTAAACAACGGGGATGTCATAAAGAGATTTTATTGTTGATGCGGCTTCGACACCATCCATTTCTCCGTCAAGAACTATATCCATCAGCACCAAATCGGGGCGTATGGCTTTTGCTTTTTCTACGGCTTCTTCTCCCGAACGCACTATGGATGGAACCGAATACCCGAGTTTTTGTAGCCTGACTTTGATATCCTCGCCGACGATTCGCTCGTCCTCAACAATTATAATTTTAGCGATCCCGTCTATCATGGTTTCTTCTTTAATAATGGCATTTAAATAGTATGTTTATCTTTAATAATTGAAGCATAAGATTACCTTCTCGGTGATAGAATATTATGGATTTTTGCCCTTAAGGCTTTGGTTTCGATTGGCTTGATGATGTAATCATCCGCATAGATGCCTGATACTTTGAGTTTGGATTCGTCATCACTTTCTGCAGTCATCATAATGACAGGAATGTGATATGTTTTTTCGTTCTCCTTCAATCTTTTTAAGACCTCAAAGCCATCTATCCCTGGCATCGTTACGTCAAGAAGGATGAGGTCCGGATTCTCCTTTAGAGCGGCACGGATCCCCTTCTTCCCTTTTGATGCGGTTACAACTGTATAATTGCTGATGAGCTGCAGGTTTTCCTTAACGAAATGAGTGAAGTCTTTTTCATCATCAATGATCAGAATTTTTTCTCTCATGTTCTTGAATCTCCTCTTAAGGGTGAAATATATTGATCTGCGCGGTGGTTTCTGCTCCCAGTTTATTGTCTATCTCTGAATTGCCTTCATGGATATTGACGATTACTCTCATCGAGGAAAATCCGCTCTCAGTTCCTTCTTCGTTCATTTTTTTACTCTTAATCGAAAGCGAAACGCGATCCCCTCTGTTTTATCCAGCTTGATCTCGCCGTGAAGTTGGTCTTCGGCGAGCATGCTCACCAGATAAAGGCCAAGGGACTTCGTGTTCCTGAGGTTCGCATCTTCTGGAATGCCCACTCCGTTATCACCGACAACCAGTTCGACCTCATCTTTGCTTAGAGGATGCATGGAGATTTTAATCTCACCTTTTTTACCATTCGGAAAGGCATGCTTCAAAGAATTAGAAACAATCTCGTTTATGATCAAAGCGCAAGGGATGGCGGTGTTGATGTCCAGGAAAATATCTTTGATGTTTATTTTCAATTTAATATCATCCCTGCTGATCCCGTATGTGATGAGTAAATGATTCGTCAGGTTTTGAACGTAATCAGCCACGTCGATTCGTGTGAAGTCTTTGGATTGATACAATCGTTCATGGATGAGAGCCATGGACTTGACACGGTTCTGGCTGCTCTTGAACAACTCTAAGGATTCTTCATCTTTGATATGTCTGGATTGAAGATTGAGAAGACTGGATATGATTTGCATGTTGTTTTTCACCCGGTGATGAACCTCTTGCAGGAGTATTTCTTTTTCTTTGAGCGAGGCTTTAATCTGCTCCTCAGCCTTTTTCCGTTCGGTGATGTTCCGGTAGATGCCGTAGGTCCCGATTTGTTTTCCACCGACGACAATCGGAGACGCTAGGACTGAGACGGCAATCATCCGTCCATCCCTGTGGCAGCGGATAGCCTCGAACGCTGTCCTTTCTCCCTTAGCGACTTTCTCTGTGATGAGTGTCGCACTCTTCCGGAGCTTTTTGGGTACAATCAGTTCATCCAGGACCTTTCCGACAGCCTCTCTTGGCGTATAGCCGAATAGTATTATGAATTCTTGATTGATCCGGAGTGCTATACCTTTGTTATCAGCCATGACAATGGCCTCTTGAGCGTTTTCGAAGAGCTGGTCAAGATAAGCCTCTCTAGACTGCAGCTCTTCCTCTGTCCTCTTCCGTTCAGTGATATCCTTGGTAAAGGCACAGTTGTATTCCTTGCCTCCAAATTCCAGGTAATTGACTGTCACTTCTACGGGGAAGACTTTGCCTTTCTTGGTGCGGTGATGGGATTCGAAGGAAAAAGAGCCGCGTCTCTTCACCTCTTTCCAGTGTTCAGGCCAGACCTCAGCCGGAAAATCCGGGTCGATATCTTGGACGGACATCTTGAGCAGCTCTTTCCGGGAATACCCCAGGCCGCGGCAGGCGGCATCGTTGACGTAGGTGAAGCGTGCATCCTTCCCCATCCAGAAGGCCGCGTCCGCTGTGTGGTCGATGGAGAACTGCATGAACTGCATGGCTTCTTCTGCCTGTTTGCGCTCAGTGATATCTCTTATTGTCACTATGAACATTTTAGGATTTTCTTCAGAATCTCTAACCAAAGCGGCACTTAATTCACCGAAAAACCGGGCGCCGTCTTTCTTCAGCAAGATGTATTCTTCATTTTTTATGATCCCTTCTTTCAAGATTCTTTTCAGGTTTTTCTTGGCTCTTTCATGTTCTTCAGGTGAAATCAAATCAAGAGCGCTTTTTCCGGATAATTCTTTGGCATTTCTATAACCGTAGAGATTGAGTGTCTGTTGAGAGGCGTAGGTGATCTTTCCTTCTAGATCAGTGGCGGTCACGGCATCCGGAGAAGTCTCTACTAAAGTCTTGTACTTCTCTTCACTTTCACGGAGTGCCTCCTCTGCGTGTTTGTGCTCGGTGATATCGATAATGGCTCCCTGGATGGCGGGCTTTCCGTTGAAAATGATTTGGCTGGCAAATATCTCCATCCACATGACTGAGCCGTCTTTCCGGACAGCACGACATTCATAATGCGGGGGCAGCGCTTTTCCTGCCAGGCGGTCTTTGAGGAGTCCCCACACACGCTCTTGGTCTTCAGGATGAATGAGGACTTTCATTCTCTCCGGTGTTAGGGATAAAAGCTCTTTGACTGTGAATCCGGAGATTTTGGCTAAGGCTTTGTTGGCGAATACGATACGGGCATCTTGAATAATAACGACTCCCTGGAGCGATTTCTCGATCAGCTCTCTGTATTTCTTTTCGCTCTCTCTTAACTCTCTTTCCGCTTCTTTGCTCTCTGTGATATCCGTCAGTATCCCTTGGATTCCAGTGATGTGATTTTCCTTAAAAACCGGCCGGCTTGTTGTGCGAATCCATCTGATTTGACCGGATTTGGCTCTGATTCGATACTCGCCGGTTACGCTCGCTCCGAAAAGAATCTTCTGGATGCGCTTAGAGGCTTGCGGCAAATCGTCCTCATGGATCAATCCGGCAAAGGATCGGTCTTCAATCTCCTTAGGAGTGTAGCCAATGAGAGATTTAACCGCGGGACTGACGTAGAGAACTTTACCGCTTGGATTGAGAGCGTAGATGACTTCGGCCAGATTCTCTACCAGGTCCCTGTGTTTTTCTTCGCTCTCCTTGAGTGCTTGTTCTGCCCGTTTGCGTTCGGTGATGTCCCGCAGTACACCCTCGACTCCGGTTGACTCTCCATCATTTCCGAAAATGATATGCGCGCTCATCGAAGTCTCGATCACGCTTCCATCTTTCGCCTTGAGCTTGAGCTCATAGTCGTTAACTGCTCCTTTTTCCTTCAACTTTTGGACGAAGGTTTCCCGGTCCTCTGGATTGAGATAAAAATCTGTCACTGGATAGCCGATGATATCTTCCGGGTTGTATCCGGCATGAATGCGAACCGACGGGCTGATGATGGTGACTAGACCTTCCTTATCCGTGCGGTAGTAAACATCATGGAATGATTCAAAGATTGCCCGGTATTTTTCCTCACTCTCCCGAAGCGCCTTCTCTATCCGTTTGCGGTCAATAATCTCCTTGTTCAGTTTTTCGTTGAGTTTGAGAAGTTCGGCAGTCCGGACTGCGACTCGATGCTCAAGCTCGTCATGAGCTTTCTGCAATTCCTCTTCTATTTTTTTACGGTAACTGATGTCCCGAGCAATACCTATAGCGGCAACAATATTTCCCTGGAAATCAGATATGGGGGCAGCATTATTGAGAATGTGGATGTATTTGCCGGCCTTTGTTTTGTACCTGTACTCCATGTTGTTGGCTGTTTTACCCGCGGTGATTTGACCAAACTGTCTTCTCACTTTTTCTTGGTCATCGGGATGAACTAATGCGAAGCCATTGATCTTCATCATTTCTTTTTTGGAATAGCCCAAACATTTCTTGAACGCATTGTTGACAAAAAGAAATCTGCCTTTGAGATCGACCGTAAACAGCATGTCGGTCGAAGATTCAACGAGTAACCTGTATTTTGTTTCGGATTCCCTGAGAATCTGCTCTTTTTGCATTCGAGCGATATCTGAGATTTCGAGCTCTTTATTCCGCTTCTGTAATTCTGCGATTTCCGCGATGAGTTGTTCTTTGGTTTTTTCACTATTTTTCATTTTGATTCCCCTTTATGAGGAAGGACTGGGGCTTTAGTTGTAAGTTTTATGAATATTTGTAAAGGGTATGTCATATTTTGTATTTTTTGTTCATTTTTGAGTTGTTATTTTCTTTTTCTTCCACTTCCTGGCCAATCTTTTTCAACACATCAGTGATCTTGTGGAATTCAGTCGATTTGTCGAAGAAGAAATCCGCACCTGTTTCCTCACATTTTTTCCGGTATTGGGGATAAGGGTAGTTGGTGAACATGATTGTGAATGGAGCGGCGTTTTTTCTCTTAATTTGTTGAAGAATTTCAATCCCGTTTCCCTCAGATAATCGGATGTCCAGTATCACCACGTCCGGATTAAGCTTCTGAACGGTACTCAAGGCTTGGGACGAGTCTTGGGCTTGGCTGATTGATGTGACTCCGGGAAGTTCGGATATCATGGAGACCAGTCTTTCTCTCAAGAGAGCCGAGTCATCCACCACAAGCACTTTCATGTTGATTCCTTGGATCTTATGATATTCTTTTCCCTAACAAGGAAAAATAAGGGGACAGGCCTCTTTTTCCACTGAGACAAAAAGAATTATGTGAAGGAAAAAGAGGCCTGAACGAAGGGAAAAGGAGTCTGCTTCATTTTTTCTTAAAACCAAGATTCACGCCTGGCATTGGCAGCCATCTTAACTCGTGAATCATCGGGCATAGTAAGGCTATATATAAAGACGATGAAAGAGTATCGGGATTCATCTGTTTTTTTTGTAGGGGTTTGTCTGACAAAGTAGGGGGTTCAAGGGGAGGTAAAATTTGAAACATTTTATTTTTTTGAGAGTGGTTTTAGAGATCTGCCGGTTTTTGCCGGCTTATTGTGAAAGGTTTAGTCGACCAGCCGGTTTTTTATCGCATAGCGGATCAATTCCGCATTATTCTTTATTCCTATTTTTTCAAGGATTCGAGATCGGTAAGTACTGATTGTTTTTGGGCTCAGAAACAGTTCCCTTGCTATCTCAGTTACAGTTTTTCCCAAGGCAATCTTCCGCATCACTTCATATTCTCTAGCGGAGAGAGTCTCATGAGGCGGTTTTTCTATTCCTGTTTCCAGAGCGGAAGCGAGTTTTTCGGCGAGGGAAGGGGAGACGTATTTACCGCCCGCTGATACTTTGCGCAAAGCAGTGACCAGTTCTTCAGGGGCGCTTTTTTTTGTCAGGTATCCCGACGCTCCCGCTTTCAGTACCTGCACGGCATACTGTTCTTCAGGATGAATGCTCAAGACAAGAACTGCAAGCTTTGGCAGCTGGCTTTTCAGTTCTTTGAGGATATCCAGCCCGCTCCTTCCGGGCATGGATATGTCCAGAAGAACAACATCGAAGTCCTTTTTAAACACCTTTGCTAATACTTCCTGCCCGTTGCTCGCTTCATCGGCCACTTCCATATCTGAAGTTTCCTCGATGATTTCCCTCAATCCTTTCCGAACGACCGGATGATCATCAGCGATGAGTATTTTGATCATTCAATTTCTCCTGGTTTGTGAAGAGGGACAGAGACTGTAACCGTGGTTCCTTTATTTCGGATTCCTTTGATATTAATATCCCCGCCTAAAAAATGGACTCGTTCCTGTATTCCTATGAGTCCCAGTGATTTTGGGTCAGAAATCTTCTCCTCGGTGATTCCCTTACCGTTGTCTTTAATCGTGAGCTCTAGCTGAGCGCCCTTTTCAGCCAGGTTCACTATGGCTTCTGTCGCGCTGGCATGTCTGCTGATATTCGTGAGCGTTTCCTGGAAGATGCGGAAAATGGCTGTGGAACGCTCCTGGTCTAGATCGATCTCCTGAGATCCTAAAGATAGTTCACATGCGATTCCCGTTCTTTTTTGAAATTCTTCTGCCTGCCATTCCATGGCTGAGAGAAGACCTAAATCATCCAGCAATCCAGGTCTCAATTCCGCAGAGAGTCTCTGGACTGTCTGAATCGTTGAATCGATCAATTGAGACATGGACTTCGTCTTTTTCAAAAGAGGACTTTGCTCCTCAGGTAATTTTTTATCCAGCCATGATAAATCCATTTTTAAAGCGGTCAGTGCCTGTCCCAGTTCATCATGAATTTCCCGGGCGATAGATGCTCTTTCTTCCTCTCTGATGGACTGCAAATGTGCAGCGAGATTCCGTAACTGTTCTTCGGATTCTTTCAAGGTTTCTTCCGCCATCTTTTTCTCTGTGATATCCCTTGCGATACCCTGGACCGCAAAAGGTTTCCCGTCTTTGTAGATAAGAGAGCCTTCGGTCTCCACCCAGATAGTACTCTCATCCTTTCCTCTCAACTTATACTCATCGGGTTTCTTCTGGCGACCGGTCCGAATTATTTCTCCCAGGGATTTCGTGGCTTTGGGCAGTTGGCTCTTATCGATTAAGGAAGTGAAATTGAGCGGGAGAATTTCCTTTCTCTTATAGCCCAGAGCTTTCAGCGTCGCATCATTGGCGTCGATAAACTTTCCGTTAAAATCATACAGGTACACGTAAGAGAGAGAACGGTCAAAAAGAGCATTGTATCTCTCCTCGCTCTCTTTCAGCATGTTTCTGAGTTTGTGCCTGTAAAGAGCCATCTCGATGGCTGTGAAGAGGTCCTGGGTTTCGAACGGTTTGATAATAAAGCCGAATGGCTCTGTGGCCTTCGCCTTTTTCAATGTCCTTTCATCAGAATACGCAGTGAGATAGACAACTGGAATATTGAAGCGTGAAAAGATTTGTGAAGCCGCCTCGATTCCATCCATTTTTCCTTCCAGGACGATATCCATCAGCACCAGGTCCGGCTGGAGCTTTTCTGCTTTTTTAAGAGATTCTTTTCCGGAACTGGCTATATCTGCCACAGCGAATCCGACATATTCCAGCTTGGTCTTTATATCTTCAGCAACGATCCGCTCATCTTCAACAATCAGAATTTTCTTTTTTTCCATTCCTCATCCATTCACAAAAAAATTCTCGATCCCTTCCTTTAGGGAAGTTTGTGCTTGCAATGAAGCTAACCATCGATTCAGTGAGCGACCAGATCCAATTTCTGTCTGTCGGTCGTGCAGGAATACTAGTCGAAGCCTCTTAAATGGACTGATTTTCATCTCTCCCTTTTCCAAACCAGCAATTTCCTTTTTTACTTCTTTCCCTTTTAATCTCGCCTAACATAGCATAGGAAAAAGTTTTATGTCAAATAAACACGAGGCTAAAGATAATTAAAAATTTTAATGTTAAATAAAAGTGTAAAAGGGGATGAAAAAAGTGATTTCGTCTTAACATTTGACATTTGCAGTGATAGTAGGGATCGCATCTCAATATCTGACATCATCTTTCATTCCCATATTCCATATTTTTAAACTCATTTCATAAAAGTTCAGAAAATTAGACAATAATTCAGTCATCCCAAAAGAGGATCAGCGCTTCGTTTCTTTCAAACCTTTCTTAAGCCAATTTAAAATCTCTCCTTTTACTAACCTGGATTATTCACGAGTCGAGGTTGCTGTAGACATCGTTGCGAGGAGAGAAGCGACAGCGGCAATCCCATGCCTGTGCGCAAGGACATGAGATCGCCACGCTTCGCTCGCGATGACATTGATCTAATGATAAGGTCGTCAGATCGGCTCGCCCAAAGGGTAAAAGATGCCGACATATAGTGAATGAATGAACAT
>CAZSGR010000048.1:3648-16814 GCA_964606185.1 uncultured Eubacteriales bacterium | reverse complement strand
TTAACTTGAGTATAGCACGTGATGTGAAAACATCATCCATCCGATTCCCTGACATCAACATCAGTCCGCCCCAATCTCGTAGACCGCTAGTGTGATAGAGCAGATGGCGGATTGTAATCTTACAGCCAAAATCAGGGAATTCCGGCAAATAAGTTCGCACATCATCATCCAGCGAGAGCTTCCCTTGTTCTTCAAGCATAAGCACTGAGAAAGCTGTGAATTGTTTTGCCAGTGATCCGGCATTGAAAGGGGTTTTCGGCGTTATCAGTGTTTGATATTTCAAGTCAGCGCAACCATACCCTTTGACCATCAGCGGCCGACCGTTCTCTACTATTGCTACTGCCACCCCAGGGATATCGGGTTTGTTCCATGGTTCGAATATTTTATTCACTTTCGCTTCAATCTGGTTGACAGAAGCTTGAGATACAACTGGAGAGAAGAAACAGAACATTATTAAAATCGTTATATTAAGTATTTGCATGGCTGAATATCTTTCTAAAGCTGTGTTTATTATATACGAGAATTGTACGAACAAGTTATGCGATCTTTAGGAATACTTTTTTGGATGGCAATGATTTACTCCATTTTTGATGGACTTTTATCCGCTTACATGGACCGAACTCATATCCGAGTTGAAATGTGAAGTCAAACTGAAAGGGGCAGCAATAGAATCAGTTAGAAATTATGTCGTGAAATGTAATATTTAGCGACATATTTGATTTATCTCTGGGAAATATGTATATGACGCAAAATAATTAATTCCGCGCCATATAATTAACAACTCATTAAACAGTTTGGACGCATTAATTAGTGAAAAGCGACAGTAACCGCTTTTATAAAATGCTGGATTAATTTATTTTTTTTTGTATTTCTCCACAGCTTTTAAGGCTTCTTGTGTGCCGATCCGCTTTAAAGCTTCAGCGGCCCACATCCGGACTTCTTCGTCTGCATCTTTCAGCGCCACAATCAATGATTTGACAGCTTTGTCTGAAGGCATTTTTTCCAGTGCCCAGGCAGCTGCCCGGCGTTTCTTGATATTCTTATCCTTAAGCGCCCGAATGAGCGGCTTCACGGCTTTTTCGGGCTGAATCTTCCCAAGGGCCATGGCGGCCATCCAGCCCGTATCCTCTTCTTTCAGTGCATGAATCAGGGGATTAACCGCTCTTTCGGATTTCACCTCCCCCAGAATCCAAGCGGCCTCCTCCCGGACATAGCTGTTCTTATTTATCAATAGTCCGATCAACGGCTCCATAACATTCCCGGAGTTGATCCTGACCAGGGCCACAGCCGCCTCATTCCGCACCATCCAGTCACTGTCTTTCAGTGCCTCGATCATGACTCCCGCATAATTTTCAGGCTTAATTTTGCCCAAGATCCGGACAGCCTCCCACCGGACAACATTATCATCATCCTTGAGAAGCGGGATAAGATGCTCGGTAATGGGTTCTCCGATTTCCACCAGGGCCTTAACGGAGTCCTCGCGAGCGCCCCAGTCGTCTTCTCTTAAAGCCATGATCAAGAATTCGGTCTTTCTTTCTGGTAGCAGTTTTATAAGATAAGGATAAGTCAATCTCCTGATGTAACCATCCCTATCTTTCAAAGCTTTCATCAGCCCTGCCACCGCTTCATCCGAACCGATATTACCGAGACCAGAGACTGCTCCCATACGGATTCGAACTTCTTTTTCATCTAAGGCCTTGATCAGAGAAGGGACCGCTTTTTCGGATTGAATAGCGCTTAGAGCATACGCCGCCCCGAATCGAGGCGGAGGATTGGACTCTTTATCATTCAGAACCTGAATCAGCGGCTCAACCGCTTTTTCGGGTTTAATCCTTCTCAAGGCCATCGCCGCCTCATATCGCCCGTAATCATGCAGTGTCTTATCCTGAATCATCTCAATCAGGAGGTCTATCGCTCTCTCTGTTCTCAGTTGCCCCAGCGCCCAGGCAATCCTTCTCTGGTGCCATTCAATCCTGTACGGGGACCATTCGCTCATTTCTTTATTCCTGAGCATCTTTATAAGGGGCTCAATGACCGGGTCTCCTATCTCTCTGAATGCGTCTCTCATACTTCCCCATTCTCCATAGCGTAAACTCCAGAATTTTTTTATAAGCTGATCGATCTTTTCCTGTTTGCTCGAACGACTGTCCTGTGCAGATCCAAAGATACAACCCATCACCAGCAGGATAATGCCTAAAATCACTCTGATTTTATTCTTCATATTCCCCCCCTGCCACAGAGATATATTCTCTTGCAAAATGTTCTGTGAGCACTTTATACAGATATCCCTCGAATGCTTTTTCGATCTCTTCCAGGCTTCTCAGACCGAATACGAGCGATATGGCTATGGGATCGGCCCGGTAACCTGTATGGCCTTCATAAAAACCATAGCGCATGATGTAAAATGGCACCATCTCCCCTGTATGAATATGGCTGAGCATTTTTTGAAAATCTGTCGTCTGTTCATCACTCAAATTTGAGTATCTTTCCTGCAAAAATTTTTTTTCAGCCTCATCCAATTCTATAGAAAACTCAAGATGATACATTCCCTGGATTTCATCATTAAATATGGAATACTGCCATCCTCGTCCGCCAGCCGTTATAAGACGGATTTTTCTTTTGTTATACAGAAAAGAATCGATGCTGCCTATAGACCGACCGACACTTCTGCTTGTGTAGCCGACCCATCGGGCGATATTCCAGACATGAAACAGTGGTTTTGCCAGTTGAGGATGAGTCAGCTCCAATTTCTTGACCAACCGGTTATCTCCTTTCAAGACAGAAATGATATCTTCCTCTTGAGCCATAAAACCCTCGCCGGATGAACCTCCGGGCCGACCGCTATCTGTTATTTCAACGATGGAGCGGCCTGTGATCCGCCGTGTGGAATCCAGCTCAATCTCTGAATGCAACCCTGTCCGGGCTAATGTTGGAAAATCTTCGGCATCGGCCTCCAGGATGCGGATTTTGTCCCACGCTCCTTCCCTGTAACCGAGAGATTCACCTTTTTTAACTGTCACGGGGATGAGCGTGAATTGATTATCTTTTGTTTGTGCTATCACGATTTCTGTCCCACCTCTAGTCATGTAGGGAGAAGGAAGTTCCGGGCACTGATCATAGGTGTGAGGAAAAAACTTCAAGTATTCCTTTGTTTGGGGATATTGTTTGACCTGCGTCTGTTGCGATGCCATAAGAGCCATAAAGGAAATGGCAGTGAGTAGAACGGCTCGCAGCCACAAGCCTTTAACCATACAGTCTTTCATCGAGAACTCCTTTTCAGTCCATATGCATATTGTAGGGACTAATGTTTTGGCATACAACTTAAACAATTCTGAAAAATAATTAAGGATTCTGATCCTGTTGGGGAGGACGATCAAAATGAAAAAAACACAATTTCGCCCAGATGAACGAAATGCAAGAATTCTGCGTCAGATTTTTGCTAAGTGACCTGCGCCCTGATATCGATCCAGATGTTATGTTAAAATCTTTCCGGACCGATCGTGGGGGGGCAGGTCAACCTCTTTTCTATTAATAAAAACGTCGCTAAATGATTAATTTCGCGACATTGTGTTCAATGCAGCCGTCCGTCCTTTTTATCTTCGCCCCAGGTTGGCAATTTGAATTGTTTGGGTTTAGATTTTAAAACTTCTTTAAGCCATTCCGAAGGATAACCCACACCGCGAGGACGCCCATTTTCATCTTTGACATAGCCGTCGTTGTATTTTGTCAAAAGGTATTCCCCCAATTCGATCCAGTGTTTGACCACATTCTCTCCTTGCC
Organism: uncultured Eubacteriales bacterium; assembly: GCA_964606185.1. GTDB lineage: Bacteria > Acidobacteriota > Aminicenantia > Aminicenantales > Aminicenantaceae > SOIA01. The sequence goes on along the minus strand of CAZSGR010000048.1, from coordinate 13,034 downwards.
TGACCGAATAATCAGACAAGTATTGGACCATGAGCTCCGGATCTGTTTTGTGTAACTCGAGCGCTATTTTCTCGATCGCCGGTTGAAGGGAGAGAAACTGGCCTTCCAGGGCAGCCTGGACCTTCTGGATGTCTTTGACCATGTAGGAATATTTCAGGTTGGCAATGTTGGCCACGAAATTAAACACCCACCAGGCCGAATCCCATGAAAATTTTTGGAGATCCCCGACAGTGAATGGTTCAGGCAGAGCCTGAATACAGCAGTAGAGGGGCATATAGCAGGTAGTGTACGTGTCGTCCACCCCGTACCAGTAGACACCACCTATGGCATTCGGAAGCCATTCCCGGGACTGGGAAATGAAAGAAAACCCAGTCTGTTGCGTGGATATGGGACGCTCCCAGCTGTATTTAACGCCGTCCACTTCCCAGGTGAGATCTCGGCAGCGCACAGGGCACCCGAATGGCCCGGCATCCACTCCTTTGGTCATGTCATAATCTGTTCCCTCATAATGGTCGCGCATAATATTCATCACATCCTGCAAGGAAAGCTTCTGGTCGGGCTTGATCCACAGCGGATAAGGCTTGGCGCCCTTTTTACCGCGCTGGAAATCCGGGGACAAATTTTGAGATGGCGCACTCCGGCGAAACATACTCCAGACTCGGGCGGCACAAGTCCTGAGTGCTGAGGGTTGGGGGGGGTCGTAGGCATAACGGAAGCTGAAAGGTTTTCCGGATTTCTTATTATAATATCCCTTCTCTTCAGCGAAGGAGATAACGTTGGGGGAGTACATGCAATTTTCAGGATCTTTTAAAGGGAACTCTCCGATTCGGGACATATTGGCATGGGCGGAAATGTATCCGTCTGGAATCCTCAACGCCACCCAGTGAGCTCCTTTCCCTCCCGGTCCCGGACCGATCATCTCCATGATCCAAGCTTCCTTGGGATCAGCAATGGAAAAGGATTCGCCTGTGCTGGCATAGCCGTATTCTTCAACCAATTCAGCCATAACCTTAATGGCTTCCCTGGCAGTTTTGGCTCGCTGGAGGGCAAGCCTCATTAAAAAGAAATAATGAAGAAATCCGTCCGGGTTCCGCAGTTCCCTGCGGCCACCGAATGTGGTTTCACCGATTGCCAGCTGGTGTTCATTCATTAAGTCGACAACAGCATAAGTATGGGGGACCTGTCTGACCTCGCCCCTGATCTTACCGCCTCTTCCTGTGATTTTGATGGTGGACCCGGGTTCATGGTCTTGAGCAGGAATATATTCGAGATGGGGAAGGAATTCCCCGTCACAGGTATAGGTGATCATGACGGAGCCGTCTTTTGAGGCTCCCTTTGTCACCAAAAAGCTTGAGCAGTTATCCTCGGCCCATTGGTTAACCGACAATAGAATCAAGAGCAAAAGGATGGCGGGCAAAACAATCTTTTGTTTCATTGCTAAATCCTCCTTTTAGTATGGATATGATTTCTAAAACTTAAGGTATAGCTGGGAACAAAAAAAATCAAGGTGAATTCCAGCCAAGGAGTCGCTTTTTGGTCCTTCGATTGACGTTTTGTTATAAGCTCTGTCTGGCTCAATCGTAGTTGACCGGAGTCAAGTACTCAATTGCACAAGCCAAGGGGCCAATTTTCGGCAGGTGAAGGGCGTGCGAAAAGTGACGCTTTAATGGAAAGTGTAAATTAGTTTTAAATTTTTTTCTAACTCACATGATCATAGAAATAGCGGGAAATGTAATATTTCATGACATTTTTCACGAGACAAAAGTCTCAGTGCCAAATAGAGGATATTCATTCTAGCTGGATGGTGCTGAATATTTTTTAGCGCGAACTGTAATACTTAACGACAGTTGTGCATACAAAGCGGAGCTTGAAATTCTCCGCTTTTAAGCCAATAATATTTTCGGAACGTATCGAAAGTAGAAATTGTGAAAAATCGGACGATATTTGAAGTGCCCCTCCAAATCAAATTCTTATAAATTTTGAGTCGACATTGCAGCCGCTCAGGACTCATGCATCAGCATTCATAAGAACTTCTTCTGGACAAAATCGTATTAACTGTATGATGTTTTTTTATCTATCTAAAAGAATAAAACGGACAAAAAAATGCTGAAAAACTATATCAAAATCGCTTTCCGGAACATTGTTCGCCACAAAGGATACACTTTTATCAATATCTTCGGTCTTGCCACAGGAATCATCTGCTGTCTTCTTATCCTGGTTTATGTGCAGGACGAATTAAGCTATGACAGATATCACGAAAAGGCTGATCAGATCTACAGGATCGTCAATGCCGGTGTCATCCGCGGCAATCGAATCGAGATACCTTTAGTCTCCGGCCCCTGGGGACCGGCAATGGTGGAAGAATTTCCCGAAGTCTTGAAGGCTGTGCGGATCAAACCTCCTGATTCCAGGTGGGTGATCGAACACGGAGAAAAAAAATTTCCCGAGAAGGGATTGTATTTTGCAGACCCAACATTTTTTGAGGTTTTTGATGTCGAAATGATTGTGGGGAACCCCGCACATGTGCTCGATGCGCCGTTTTCAATGGTAATAACCGAAGAAATGGCTGAAAAATATTTCGGCAGCGAAGATCCCATCGGCAAGATTATCGTTGGTGACAATTGGATGAATTTTAATGTCACCGGTATAATGAAAAAACATCCGCCGTCAACCCATATGGACTATGATTTCCTGGTCAATTTCGAGACTCTTAATCGAGCCATCGATCCCATTAACAAACAACCTTATTACGGCGATCTCTCCGAGAGCTGGCAGAATTTCAGAATCTACACCTATATTTTACTTGATGCACATGCCGATCCTGATGCCGTCGAAGCAAAGATGCGAACACTTATCGAAGAACGTCTCGGACGAATGCTGAGAACTGCAGGCGTCGAACTGAATCCTTATCTCCAGAAATTGACGGACATTCATCTCAAATCAGACCTTGAGGGGGAGATAGGGCCCACCGGAGATGAAAGCTATATTTATATCTTTTCGGCTGTGGCCGTATTTATCCTCTTAATTGCCTCTATCAATTTCATGAACCTTTCCACCGCCCGTTCGGAAAACCGGGCAAAAGAGGTCGGATTACGAAAAGTTGTCGGTGCTGATAGAGTCCAGTTGATGAAGCAGTTTTTAGGCGAATCCATAATGTTTACTTTTTTAGCCTCCGTTATTGCCGGAATTGCCGTTGTATTTCTATTGACTCCTTTCAATACAATTGCGGAAAAAAATATATCCGCTTCAAGCTTGATAAATGTACAAACGATTTTCTTGTTGATCTGTCTGGTTATCATAGTCGGCTTTGCTTCCGGTAGTTATCCGGCTTTTCTTTTATCTGCATTCAGACCGGCTGAAGTATTGAGCGGCAAGAAACATAAAGGGGCTTCAGGCAGTTTATTGAGAAAGATCCTTGTTGTCGTCCAATTCTCCATTTCTGTGTTTTTGATCATAGGCCTCAGCGTCATATACAGCCAAATGAGCTATATCAAGAACAGGCCTCTCGGCTACGACAAGGAAAACATCCTGGCTGTTCCGCTCTCCGATCCCGCTCCAAGATCCACCTATGAATCCTATAAAAACACACTTCTTTCAAACAGTCATGTCAAGAGTGTCTCCGCGGCGTCGACACTCCCCGGAGGATTGTTCGGGATAGCCTTGCTGAGGCCAGTCGGACGTCCGCCGGATGAAAATTTAACCGTCCAGATTATGACCGTCGATTATGATTTCATCGAGACATTCGGCATAGAGTTTCATGGAGGCAGAGATTTTTCAAGAGAATTCACAACCGACTTGAACCGGGCGTTGCTGCTGAATGAAGAGGCAGTCAAGCAATTCGGGTTTGATTCGGGCCTGGATAAAAGAATTACACCCGGAGGGCTGGTCAGTCTTCCTGTGATCGGTGTATTGAAAGACTATTACTTTAAATCCCTTCATCAAAAGATCGAACCTTTTGCCCTGTCGTTAGCGACTGAACAGGCTTTTAACTGGGTATTCATTAAAACAACGGAAGAGAGCATGCCAGAGGTTATGCAGTTTGCGGAACAAGAGTGGCGCAGAATAAATCCAGGCCATCCGTTCGAATACACATTTGTGGACAGGGAAAACGATATGATGTATCAGTCTGAAATGAAATTAAGCCGATTGTTCAGCATCTTCACCGTAATCGCTATATATATCGCCTGTCTCGGTCTATTTGGCCTGGCCTCTTTCACTGTCGTGCAGAGGACAAAGGAGATCGGCGTGAGAAAAGTTCTCGGCGCATCTATAGGGGGGATAGTCCTCATTTTATCGAAAGAATATGTCAAATGGGTTGTTCTCGCTAACGTTTTTGCCTGGCCTCTCGCTTATTACTTTATGCGGAGGTGGCTTGAAGGATTTGCCTATCACACAAGTCTAAATATTATGGCCTTTTTTGCCTCGGGCATACTGGCACTGTTCATTGCGCTTTTAACGGTAAGTTTCCAGACACTCAAGGCCGCTGCAGCCAATCCTGTGGATTCGCTGCGGTATGAATGAAAGAGATTTAATGCTCTGAGTCAACCAAATGAAGGTACTTTTTTCCTTCTTTGTAAGGGTCTAAAGAACTCTCTATTTTTATATTTTGTTTTGTTTCTGATAAATCAATAAATTCCTTTTTTTCTTCAGGTGAAATAACCTCAACCTTGGGTTTGAATATATCGTTCTCGTTCTGTTCTCTAACTACGGCAATCCTTCCATCACTTAAAGTGACAATAGTTTTGACCGGCCAAATCCCGATTATTCTGAAAAACTCATCCAAAAGTTTAGGATCAAAAGATTTCCCTTCACCCTTCATCATTATCTCATAAATCATAAGAGGTGGATAACTTCTCTTATAGGGCCGTCTCTGTGCAAGAGCATCATAAACGTCACATTGGGAGATGAGAAGGGAGGCCGGATGGGGCTTTTGAGGAAAAGGTAATTTGGGATAACCCCTAAGATCATACCTGAGGTGGTGCTCGAAAGCAACCACTGCGGGCAATGTTCCCAAGGTATCTAAGTATTTAAGGAGAATCTCTGCTCCTAAATCTGTGTGATGTTTCATACGGGAAAATTCTCTTGCCTTTAATTTCCCTCTTTTCTGGAGTAATCCTCGGGAAATAGAGAGCTTTCCAATATCATGGAATAAAGCCGCTATCCCTAAATCCAAAACCTCATCCTTGGAAAAACCAACTTTAGAAGAAATATACATTGATAGAACAGCCACGTTTAAAAGATGAATGTAAGTCGTAATGTCTTTACTTTTAACCGAGGTTAAGTCTAAAAACTCCTGATACATTCCTAACAAATTTTCCACGAAGTTATTAACGTCAAACCGCAACTCCAAACCATCAAGCTCTTCTTCGTTGAGCAATGCTTCCGTATATTTATCAACCATTTCTAAAGAATATTGATATTTATCCAGAAAACTCCTTGTTTTATCTTTCATCTCCTGAGAAATGGCATTCATTTCTGTTGCTCTAATTCTCCCTGCCTTGATATTCTTTATTCCCATGAGACGGAGGAATTCCTCAGTACCTTGCTTTCTATCTTCCTGTGGAGCTGTCAGAAAAGAAATAAAATTAATCAATTCCTCTCTCTTCAAGTCGGGATGAAAAACAATCCTCTCAATCTGATTCTCCTGCAAGTAGGTGATTAACGGCCTTAATTTCTGGCTAAGGTCAAAAAATATATCGTGTTCTATAGACAATTCTCCCTCAACTATACCTATGATTAATTCTTTTCTTTCTTTCAACATATCTTGCAGGCCCTTATAGGCTTTATCGATAAAATCTTCAAACCTTGGATGTTCTATCGCATAAATCTTTGCTGCTTGGATCGCCGACATCAAATTGGATAAAGAATCTTTAAGATATTCTTGCATCCCACTCTTTTAAGACCTTTATAGTCTCTCCTCTTAGTTTTTTATTCCAGAATGACTTCCATTCGCTGAGAGCGACTAGTTCATTCCTTGCCTCTTGTAATTCCATTTCTTGTGTTATTTGTATATTCTCCAGGAGAATACTGTTTTTTGTGCCAAACGGAGAAAGAACAGAAAAAAGGTCTTCAATCACTCTTTTTTTTGTATTCTCAATCCTCATCAAGATTTGCAGCGCTGTTTTCTTTAAAGAAATTCCACTCCCTTTCAAAATATCAAGGAGGAAATCTTCATCCTGTATGGATAAATTCTTAATGGATTCCAACACTTTTATTTTCATCGACTCATTGCCAAAAGAATAAATACATTTCAAGGACTCTAACGATGCAGGAGAATCAACTTTTCCCAAATTCCTTGTAATTTTTTCAAGGAAATCAATATCAGAGGATCTCTTCATCAGGTTCTTTTTAAACAGGTAGAAACTTTCAGAATATATCTGGAAAAACAATTGTAAGATACCAGGACTAACTTTATTCTCTTTGAACATTTTATCAAGATAAGCTTTAATGCCCAGAAAAGTTCCACTTAAGTAATTTTTAAGTTCATCGAAATCTGAAGGAATATCCTCTTGGAAAACGCGGTACTCAGCGACAAAGTATAAAATTTGCTTATTCACTTTCATAAAAATGGGATCATAAGATAAATCACTTCTCTGTCTATGTAAAACTGCGATTAGACATTTTACAAATTCTAAATCTCTCTGGTTGACTATACTCTCCCATTCACCCAAGATCTTTTCTAAAATGTGAACCGCCCGTTCCGTTTCTTTTTCTTTGCTCAATAAATATAGAAGCATGAATCTGTAATTTTCCTGGAGTAAATCGTGGTTAAAAGTCAACTCTCCATCATAGGAAATATCACTCAGGATTGAGGCGAGAGTATTTCGGTAAGTTTCTGAAATCACATCACCTGAAGAGCCAGTCAATAATTCTCTGATTTTATTTCTTATTTGAGGGGAATGATTTAGAGGCCTTTGCTCTTGAGAAATGTTCTCGAAAGAATCGGCAATACTTTTTTGATCTCTTTCTTGAGTAAGTTGGGTAAATATCTGAAGACTCAAAGGATTAAAACTATCATCAGTTGAAATCTCTTCCCACAGCACAGAAGCGAAATCATCATCACTTAAATCTTTGAAAAGCATCTTTATATCGTCGGATTCAGTTTCCTGGGCTATTTTAGTGTTTTTAATGATCGACTTAAGTAAATCTTTTGAACACTTACGATATTTATCTTCCTCCTGACTTTTAAGACGAGTAAAAAACTTGTCAATGTTTACCTTGAGCTCATCATTTTCGACCAGATCTTCAGTTTTTAAATCCTGCAAAAAGCCTTCAAAATTGTCTGCAAATTTAAGGAGCTTATGTGAATTTCCCTGTTCCACTGCATCCTGTAACAAATAGGGCCAGATGTTTTCAACTTCGTCTCCCTCACCTGTCAGGAGCTGAGAGTAGTCCAGCTCTTCTACAGTCAGGTGAGCAATCTTTTCTTCCTCTAAAATTGAATTGAGCCCACCCTCTTTGAGGATAATCTCAGGGGGAAGATAGACCTTGGTGAGAAAAGCTAACAACTCTTCTATGGTTATTCCCTTTCGGACTTCTATGCTCTGTATTTTACGAAAATGAAAGATTTGGGCGAGCTCTACAAATATTTTGTCCTTCTCAAAATACTTATTTTCTGCCATAAGGGATTCAGCAGCAAAGCTAATTTTCAAAGGAGAGACTAAATCTAAGAGAATATCAATTTTCTTTTTAACTTGCCTAACAGATTGAACAAGCGAAGGATGCTCTTTAAAGTAGAGCGAGGCATTTTTAAGGGCCATGTTTAAGCTCTTAAAGAAATCTTCTAACGCTATTTCTTTATTCATGTCCGATTTCAAATGAGAAAATGGAATGATTTGGACAGTATTTCCCGTCGAACTTCAGACGTTCCTGGACCTTGTCGATCATATTCCTTAGCCTGATGCCTGAATGCAGACCTGTTCTCTCACATGGAACAAAATAAGAATGGAAGACAATTCCAGGAGTTGTTCTGGTCAATTTGATACCCCGCTTTCCTTAGCGGCATTATTATATGCCACTACTTACAGTAAAATCAAGTAAAAATTTCAATAAATTTTGACCTTTAGAAAAGGCCTTAACTATAATTTTTTCAATAACTTTGTTTTATTTTTAAGAAATTTAGATTATTTTTTTTCCGTATCTCAAGGGAAGAGACATTTGTGAAAGGAGAAATATTCCATATAGTTTTTAAAAATCACCAGTCTTTTTCATTTTTTTGCCTATTGCTTGAAATAATTGACTATTGAAGTCAAATCTCTAAACTCGAAATTTATCACCATTTAAATGGGGTTCTTTAGCTGCTTAAAGTTGCGTGTGCTTAATAATAAAGCTTCTGCGATAGGATTATATTCGTCTTCTTCGCTTTCCGCTCTGTTTATTCTAGCTCATTAACAGTTTTAGATTTATTATTAGCTAACAATCTTCGCTCCAGTGCAATTATCCTTTCCAAGATATCCGGTCGATTGTGCTCCTTCTTCTCTCCAAAAGGCTCGAATTGAACTCCAATCTGGTATTTATAATTCATCGAAGGATTTAAAGAAGTCCATCTTATCCGCCCTTTGAGATTCAGGTATGTTCTTTCTCCCGGAATGTATATTTGCACAGATATTTTATTAATGATGGTTGAGAGAAGTCTCCGGCACAGAAACCGAATTCCGCCGCGGCTGAGATCGACAACAGGACAGAATTCTTCAGAATATTTTCTTTTAAAGTGCCTCTGACTGAAATTGACCGTTGCCCCCGGGATTTTAAGGCGTTTAAACCTCTTTCTTTCTATCCCTTCGTATTTCATTCAGCCTTTTTCACATCTTATTAAAAAGTGCCATTTCTCAAGTTATCATTTGGTTAAAGCTATTCTAGAATTGTCGAGTCATCCGCTTGAAAAAAAGTATAACTTATCTAAATCTTTATGGAACAAAAAATTTGCTCTTCTGTTCATTACCAATTTTTCCCTATCTGACCTTTCTCGAAATCCCCTCTAAAACTTATAGCTAAGCCAATATTTGATGTCAAGTCAAAATTGCACAGCGATCCTTCATGCGCCACATGTATGACAAAAAATGTTGACACTTGTTGAAATTGGGGAATCAGGATGGCAGGCTAGTTATTCTTCCAATATCTTTTTTAGAAGTTTATCGATTGCAACCCTTGAGGCTCGTTTCGCCGCTTCATAGTCATATGGAAATTTCTCTTCTGTCCAGACTTTTAATGCATTCCTGAAGCACTGAATCGCCTTTTCCAAATTATTCTTTTGGTTGCCTGTCTGTAATTCGGTGTATGCAATCCCCAAATTGTACTGGGTCATAGCCCAATCTAGCGGAAAATCCCGCTGCGTTCGAACCCGAAGCGCATTCTCATAACATTCTATAGCCCGCTTTAAATTCTCC
>CAZSGR010000048.1:0-3548 GCA_964606185.1 uncultured Eubacteriales bacterium | reverse complement strand
AAATTCTCCCCACGGTCGCCTGTCGGTATTTCGCTGTATGCAATCCCCAAATTGTTCTGGGTCGCCGCCCAATCTAACGGAAAATCCTGCTCCGTCCATATATTTAAAAAGCGCCGATAAACATCAATCGCTTTAGCCAGATATTCTGTCTTGCCAAGATAATGTCCCAAATCTGCATAAGTCATCGCCAACCAGAACCGAATTCTATTTTCATAGGCAATATCTCTTCTTGGCAGCTCTAAGCACTTTTCAAACTCGATTTTGGCATTTTCGAATTCATACTGGCTGTAGTAGCTCTGTGCCAGCACAAAATGAATTAAAAATGCAGGTCGTTCGACTGAAGCCGGCGGCAATTTAACTTCTTCAATGACTCGAGCCTTTAAATCTTGGTTGGCTACTTTAGCAGAGAGATATTCTTCTGATATCACCGTAATGCGTGGGTGAATAATTCGTTTACTTAAATCGCCACCTCGGCTGCCCCAGATCACCAATTTGGCCTTGTATTTCCTTCCATATTTCCTTGCCTCCTCATGCCCCATAGTTTCTGTTATTGTGAGGGGTAATGTTTTGACTTCAATGCCCATCAAAATCGTATCTTTTTTTAACTCAGTGTTCAGCGTATTCACTAGATGCTGCTGGATATCATTTCCCTCATCACCTTCAATATGAGCGACTAAAATGCCAACTTTCCATCCAGGAAAAACCTTGGGAAATTGAACAAACAGCGCTTGAACACCAATAACAACACCTGCTATCAATATTATCCCTAAGACCCGGAGAAGTCTTTGACCTAGCCGAGGTTTTCCGACTATTTTTTTGCCAGAAAACCACCAATAAAGTGCTATAATGACCAAGGCAATAACGGCGACGAATAGATTAAAACCTGATAACTTTATAAATATCTCCTCTACAAATCTTTTAAAGAATGCCGACATTTATATCTTTTTCTGAAACCTTTTCTTCAGGATATCCTTTATTTCATCATCCCTAACCGGTTCCATGGATAAACATAGGAAATTCGTTTTCTCTGTCGTTTAAAAATTTCGCGATTTTCACTCACTGACATGCTAGAATAAGCCTATCACATTGAAAATATCCTGGTCAATGGAAGGAAAAGGAAAAAAAGGGACGGGAAAAATTTGTGTAATATAAAAGAGGATTCCTCCTGAAAGAAAGTCAACCTTGGGGAGGATTCAAAATATCAAAAACAAAAAAATGAAGCGAAAACGGAGCAGAGAGGATTCGACAGCAGTTAAGGTCATAAAGGGCGTGGTGACGGTCCTCTTCATTCTGGCTTTGCTCTTCGTCCCCGCAGGAACGCTCCACTGGCCTGAGGCCTGGCTCCTCCTCCTTATGTACTTCGCAATGGTGTCAGGGGTAATGGTCTGGATGAAGATAAAAGCCCCTGGCCTGCTCAAGGAACGCATGTCGAGGAATAAGGAGGTCAAGAGCTGGGACAAGATTATAATGACTGCCTACTCTTTTCTTCTGATAATCCTGTTGGCTGTCACAGGACTCGATACGGTGCGCTTCGGCTGGTCAGAAGTCCCTCTTTTCGCTAAAGCCCTGGGATTTATCGGCTACATTCCGGCCCTGGTTTTTGCGTTCTGGGCAATGAGGGAAAACGCATACGCCTCGGACGCTGTCCGGATCCAGGAAGACCGCGGTCATACGGTATGCACCACAGGGCCCTACAGATTCATCCGGCATCCCATGTACGTGGGAGTTATCCTGTTTATCCTCTGTTTTCCACTTTCCCTGGGATCACTCTACTCGTATATTCCCGCATTATTAATCGTCGTTCTCTTCGTCATCCGCACCTCACTCGAAGACAAAACACTTCAGGAAGAGCTTCCCGGCTACAAAGAATACGCTCAGAAGGTTCGCTATCGATTATTTCCTGGAGTGTGGTAATCAGACTGAATGTATTTATGAAGAGAATATCAAAATTCTTTCATGCGATATCCGAGAGAGCGGAGGCGAATGTCCGCATTTCTTCCATCGTACCCAGACTGACACGTATCCAGTTTTCGTCATTGAACTGAAAGGCACGGATAAGTATATTCTTGCTCTCAAACTTTTTGGACATTTCCCGGCTATCCTGGTTGACTTTGATCAAAACGAAATTCGTATGAGAGGGAACATAAAAAAGGCCCAATCTTTCCAGCTCCTGATACAGAAACGACCTGGCTTCTCTGTTCTTTTGCTTGACATAATGGGTGAATTCCACGTTCTTATAACACTCCACAGCCGCCTTCAAACTGAGCCAGGAAACCGGAGCGAAGTTTCTCTCTATCCGTTCCAGGTCTTCCACTATGTCAGGCCTGGCCATTCCGTATCCGATTCGAAGGCCTGCCATGCCGAAGATTTTTGAAAATGTCCGTGTGATGACGACATTTTTTCCTTTTTTGACCAGGTCGAGCATCGAGGCATAGGCTCTATCTTCCACGTATTCATGGTAAGCCTCATCCACAACGACTACTGCTTTCTGAGATGCCCGCTCGCAGAAAGAACGGAGCCTGTCTCCTGGAGTTATCGAGCCGGTCGGGTTGTTGGGATTGCAGATATAGACCAAGCTTGTCTTCGGATTGACCCGCGGCTCCATAGCCTGGAGGTCATGTTCAAAATTATCGTTTAATGGAATAGATTGAAGAGGACAATTCACTCTCTCCGCATACCAGACAAAGTCAAAGTAAGTGGGATCAGCCACGAGAGTCTCGCCTTTAACTCCATAGAGATGGATAAGCGTTGTCATCACCTCGGTCGAGCCTGCACCGAGGAAGATATTATCCGGTGAAATATTTTCTTTCTCAGCGATCAATTCTTCCAATTCCGAATAATGCCTTTGCGGATACCGGTTGGACCGGTCAATCGATCCGATTATCGCCTGCTGTGCATTTTCTGAGATTCCGTAGGGGCTCTCATTGCTGTCGAGCCGGATAGAGTCTTCTCCTCCGAAAGAGGTTTGCGGTAAAGATGCATCCTTCCGGCAGGCAGGAAAATTCGATCCGGCAATCAACCCGGCAGCAGCGATGGCGCTTGTTTTCAACCATTGACGGCGGTTTAATTGGTAAGCCATTTCTCCCTCCCAGAACACGTATACCAAAGAGAACTGACATGGTCAATTTAAAAGGATTGTACCGATAAACTATAGGCTAAGAAAATAGTGCGCTACAGGAGAGATTTCAATTGTGCATTGGAAAAATATATTTAATTGATGATGAGATTGCCGCGCGGCGCTCGCAATGACAATCTCTTTTACGAGATTACCATTCTCTGCCCGTAATGACTGAGTAAAAAATGTCATTGCGAACGGAGTGAAGCAATCTCGTAGTTAAAAATGCATCTCTTTTTATGAGATTGCCGCGTTTCACTCGCAATGACATATTAAAATGTGGGATTGCGCGTGGCGCTCGCAATGACATGTAATCAAACAGTCCAACTTCAGAAGTGATATTTTTCCACAGCTAGCTTTTTATTGAAGGTCCAGGTTTATTTCTTGTTCATTCTTATGGGGATTCCGGCGAGTTTGCCGTTGTAGCTGCCAT
>CAZSGR010000047.1:0-16885 GCA_964606185.1 uncultured Eubacteriales bacterium | reverse complement strand
CGCCATTGTCATCCGGCTCGCTTTATTCACAGCATCGAGTCATAGAGTATTATCAATTTGACTCTTTTTGCGTTCCTTGTTATTCTTTTGCCAACCTACTTAAGGGATTTACTGTGGCTGTTAAATGTCCTCAGTGCGATACTGACAATCCTTCCGACTCCAAGTACTGCAAAGAATGCGCCACTTTGCTTCCTTCTTCAAAAGAAATCCCTGTCACCGAGACTCTCGAAACTCCCACAGAGAAATTAACTAGAGGAACGCTGTTCGCGAATAGATACGAGATCATCGAAGAGCTGGGAAAAGGAGGTATGGGCAATGTCTACAGGGCTGAAGATAAAAAGATAAAGGAAGAAGTCGCCTTAAAGCTCATCAAGCCTGAGATCGCCTCCGATAAGAAGACCATCGAACGCTTCAGCAATGAGTTGAAAATGGCCCGCAAGATCGCCCACAGGAATGTGTGCAGGATGTATGACCTTGGTGAAGAGAAAGGGACACACTACATCACAATGGAATATGTGCCAGGTGAAGATTTAAAGAGGCTGACCAGAAAAGTCGAGCAGTTCAGTGCAGGGAAGACGATTTCAATTGCCAGGCAGGTATGCGAAGGTTTAGCAGAAGCTCACCGATTAGGTGTTGTTCATAGGGATTTAAAGCCGCAGAACATCATGATGGATGAGGAAGGGAATGCGCGGATTATGGATTTCGGGATAGCTCGTTCGCTCAAAGCAAAAGGAATAACAGGTGCAGGAGTTATGCTCGGAACACCGGAATACATGTCACCTGAGCAGGCGGAAGTGAAGGAGGTCGACCAGCGTTCAGATATTTACTCATTGGGAGTGATTCTTTATGAGATGGTAACAGGGAGAGTTCCTTTTGAGGGAGAGACTCCTTTGGGCATAGCGATGAAACACAAGAACGAGCTGCCAAAAGATCCCAGAGAGTTTAATGCTCAAATACCTGAAGATCTTGGAAGAGTGATACTCACTTGTATGGAAAAGGATAAGGACAAGAGGTATCAGAGTGCAGGAGAAGTGCGGTCCGAGCTGGACCGGGTCGAAGCGGGTATGCCCACTACAGAGAGGATCGTCCCCAAAAGAAGGCCAAGCACATCAAGAGAGATCACGGTCACTTTTAATTTGAGAAAATTGTTCATCCCTGCCTTTGTTGTTCTCGCTATCGTGGTCGCAGCTGTCGTCATCTGGAAGCTTCTTCCACCGAAGGAAGCTTTGCCTGTTCCTTCAGATAAACCATCGGTTGCGGTCATGTATTTCAAGAACAACACCGGAGAAGAAAACTTCGACCATTGGCGGAGTGCTCTCTCCGACCTTCTGATTACTGACCTTGCCCAGTCCAGGTACCTGCATGTCTTGAGCGGGGATAATCTCTACAATATCCTCAGGCAGCTGAATCTCCTGGGGGCAAGAAGCTATTCCAGGGAAGAGATGGAGAGAGTGGCATCGAGGGGTGGAGTCAATCATATCATCCAGGGAGACCTGTCCAAAGCCGGCGACAACTTCCGTATCAATATCGTTCTTCAAAAGGCAGATACGGGAGAAATTTTGGGTTCGGAATCTGTAAACGGGAAAGGGGAAGCGAGCATCCTGTCCATGGTGGACGAACTGACAAAGAGGATTAAGACAAATTTTATGCTCTCCGCAGAGGATATAGCCTCAGACATCGATAGAGAAGTCGGAAAGATCGCCACCAGCTCTCCGGAAGCCTTGAAATACTATATCCAGGGAAGAGAACTCCATAACAAGGCTGAATACCGGAAGAGTATTCAGATAATGGAGAAAGCTTTAGCCTTCGATCCTGAGTTTGCCATGGCTTACAGGAGCATGGCCATGTCCTTTAACAACCTGTTGATATTTTCTGAATCGAAAAAATATCTCCAGAAGGCTTTTGAGCTTAAAGACCGCTTATCCGACAGGGAAAGCTATCTCATCGAGGCAGAATTCTACAGGAGCTCTGAGCTAACCTTCGATAAGGCCATTGAGGCTTATGCAAGACACCTCGATCTTTATCCTGACGACAGAATCGCCAACACCAACCTGGGAATTCTGTACTTGTCAACAGAACAATGGGATAAGGCCATAGAGCGCTATAATGTCCTGATTCGGTATAAAGACGAGTCTTTTTTTCCCTATGTCAATATATCTGAAGCCTACAGAGCTAAAGGCATGTATGAAACTGCCTGCAAGCTTCTTGAGGGGTATATTCAAAATTTTCATGAGAGCGATGAGATCCGTCGGGAATTAGCTCTGAACTTTTTTTTCCAGGGTGAATATGATCGTGCCCTGGCTGAAGTAGATAAAGCTTTTTCCCTTAATCCAGACAACATAACGAATCACATCAGAAGGGGC
The DNA here is from genome assembly GCA_964606185.1 of uncultured Eubacteriales bacterium. GTDB lineage: Bacteria > Acidobacteriota > Aminicenantia > Aminicenantales > Aminicenantaceae > SOIA01. The sequence continues at coordinate 14,522 of CAZSGR010000047.1, read as the reverse complement.
AATATCTATCTCTGCGCAGAAGATTTCGAGAAAGCAGAAGAAGAATATTTCAAGGTCCTTGAAAGAAAAGAGCTGGGATATCATCTGTACACCAGGATTGTGTTGGGCACTCTAAACCACTTGCGGGGAAAACTTGAGAGCGGACAACAGCATTATCAGCAAGGGCTGAACCTGGCAGGAACCCTTGGTGATAACTGGTGGAAAATTTGTTTTCACATCTGGACGGCCTATAGCTATCTTAAATCCGGCCGACCAACGGACGTCCTGAAAGAATGCGATATGGCCTGGAACATCGCACCTGGCTCAGATGATGATTTAAGATGGCAGAGACGCGCCCTGTATTACAAGGGCCGGGCATATCTTGCGCTGAATTCAGTTGAGGATGCTCAGAACGCAGCCAATGGTATCAAGGAACTGGTCGAAAAAGGGGTAAACAAAAAGGAAATAAGGTATTTTCACCATCTTCTGGGCCTGATCGAGTTGGAGAAAAAGAATTATTCCAGAGCTATCGCCCATTTCAAAGAAGCCATTTCTTTGCTGCCTTACGAGTTTGAGATGGGTCCGTTCACGAACGATCAGGCCATCTTTGCCGAGCCTCTGGCCCTGGCCCACTACGATTCAGGAGATAGGGAGAAGGCCCGGCAAGAGTTCGAAAAAATACTAACCTTAACGATGGGAAAGCTCTATTCAGGAGACATTTATGCCCGAAGCCTCTATTGGCTGGGGAAGATTTACGAAGAAGAGGGTTTGAAGGGCAAGGCCATCGAGCATTACGAGAGATTCCTCGAACTCTGGAAAGACGCTGATGCTGGTATTCCTGAGGTCGAGGATGCAAAAAAGAGGCTGCCTGGTTTGAAGAGTTAATGATTAGAACTGCGCTCAATTGAATATTTCACGCCGTTTTGTTAGCCGAATAATCTCATCAAGAGACTTAAATATCATTGAAAATCAGTACTTGACATCCTGTTTTTCAATAATATAATAAGACTATGATCCCACGTCCCGATGCTATTGAGCGAATCGCCGTTGTGTTTAAGGTTCACCCGGTCGCTGCTCTGCTGGGTCCTCGCCAATGTGGCAAGACCACTCTGGCAAGGATGATATCAGAGCGTGAGCCATGCTCTTATTTCGACCTCGAAAATCCTGTCGACCTCCGGCGGCTCTCCGCACCCATGAGTACCCTCGAGGAACTTTCGGGATTGGTCGTCATGGATGAGATCCAACGGAGGCCCGACCTTTTCGAACTTCTAAGAGTTCTGGTTGATCGCCCCAAAAGCCCTGTCCATTTCCTCATACTGGGCTCCGCTTCCCTAGGATTGGTCAGAGGAGTATCCGAATCTCTTGCCGGGCGGATCGGATTTGTCGATCTTTCAGGATTCGACCTTCGGGAAGTCGGCTCGGAAAAGCGCTCCCGCCTCTGGATTAGGGGTGGATTTCCCAGATCATTTTTGGCCAAAGATGACCCTTCAAGTATAGCCTGGCGAGAGGATTTTACCCGCACATTCCTTGAAAGAGACATCCCTCAATTGGGCATTACGATTCCCGCAGAAACCTTGAGACGGTTCTGGACCATGATTTCTCATTACCATGGTCAGGTATGGAATGCGGCCCATTTTGCCCGTTCTCTCGGGACATCAGAAAAAACTGCCCGCCGGTACCTCGATATTCTCGCCGGTGCTTATATGGTCAGAGTTCTTCCTCCATGGTACGAAAACATTCGTAAGCGTCAGGTGAAAGCGCCTAAAATCTATATCAGAGATAGTGGGATTCTTCATGCACTGCTCCAAATAAACACAATGGCCGACCTGCAAGGACATCCAAAGCTCGGTTCCTCCTGGGAAGGTTTTTGTTTGGAACAGCTAATCGGACACCTGAGAACACGCGATGTATATTTTTGGGCAACACATGCAGGTGCTGAATTGGATCTTCTGGTCACAGTCGCAGGCAAACGGTACGGTTTCGAATTCAAATACGCCGATGCACCCGGTGCAAACCGCTCGATGCGTATTGCCATCGAAGACCTTGAACTTGAGCATTTATGGGTAATTTACCCGGGCCGGCATGAATACGACATTGACGAAAACATCTCGGTCATTCCTGTCGACCTTATCCCAAGTTTTTCTTTTATTCAGAAATAGGATTTTAGCTCTAATTAATATTCGGTACTTTTTTTCATAAAAAGTGGCGGTAAATATATACATTTCACGACACAATTTATAACTGATTCTAATGCTTCCCATTTTAGCTTGACTTCGGATATCCATAAGAATTTAAGTCCGGTCGAGGATAGCGGATAATAGTCCAGCAAAAATGGAGTAAATCATTGCAATTCAAATAAAAATATTATGAAAGATCACATAACTTCTTTGTACAATTCTCGTGATCGGCGCCACAGCGACTCCGGCCGGGATTCCGAGATTGTATCGCTTGTCAGAATCACCACAGTTATTGAGAGTATGCGGAAGATTATTATGTGCAGAACTTATCCTTATTCGTATCTCAGGCTGTCGACCGGATTGGCCCGAGCTGCTTTCACCGCCTGAAAGCTCACTGTGAGCATGGTGATGGCAAGCGCTGCTGCCGCAGATAGAAGAAAAAGAGGCAGCCCGAGACTGGTCCGGAAGGGATAATTGTTGAGCCAGTTCCGCATCGCGACATAGGCGACGGGCCAGGCAATGATGTTGGCCAAAAGGACCCACATCAAGAACTGCTTCGTCAAAAGCAGGACAACACGAGGGACTGAGGCGCCGAGGGTTTTGCGGATTCCAATTTCTTTTGTTTTCTGCTCGGCCATGAACGCGGACAGCCCCAGCAGGCCAAGGCAGGAGATGAAGACAGCGATCAGACCGAAATAGCGGAATAGTTTTCCCGCCAGGATTTCTGGACCGTAGTAAAGCTCGAAGCGCTCGTCGAGAAAATGGTATTCGAAGGGGAATCCTGACGCGAATTTCTTCCAGGCCGCTTCGATACCGCTGATTGCATTCCTTCTATCGCCAGGCCTGACCTTGACAAGGAGCATGCTGTAAAAATCCGGATTGACCAGGAGCACTACAGGTTCGATGCCGTAGTTCAAGGGAAGGGAATGGAAGTCTTTGACCACTCCGATGATCGTGCCTGTGAGATCTCCGTGGAGAGAGAATGGTTTCCCTATCGGGTCTTTCAGGCCCATGAGCTTGACGGCCCTTTCATTGAGCATGAAATTGGATTCGTCTGCAGGGAAATCTCTCGAAAATTTGCGCCCTTGAACGACTTTCATGTCCAGAAGATCCAATGTGTCGTAATCGACGGGGATGTAGCCAAAGGCAACACTCTCTCCGGTCTCCATGCCTGGCCACCGAATTCCCCTTACGATGGCAGACATCTCTCCCGGCAGTTGAAAGGTCCGGGCTGCGGCGGCCACATCAGGATTCTGGAGCAGCTCGTGTCTGAAAGCCTCATAATTCTTCTGGAGGTCTCCGGCCATCCGCATATAGAGGAGATTTTCCTTATCGAAGCCCAGGTCTCTTGTCTGGATGAATCGCAGTTGCTGCTCGATGACACCCATACCGATGAGTAACATAATGGACAGAGAGACCTGGATGACCACCAGTGTCTTTCGGAAGGACGCCTTCCGCCTGGGGCGGTCAAGGCTATCCCGCAAAGCTTGCACCGGCTTGAAGGAGGACAGGACCAGTGCCGGATAGAATCCTGATACCAAACCAGTGAGACCGGCGATGAGGAGGATCCCGGCTATGAATTCCAGCTTAAATTCTGCCAGTGTCAGAGTCTTGCCCGTGAGGTCACGAAAAACGCCTTCGAGCATCTGGATAAGGATGACTGCAGTCCCAAGCGCGATCAGTGTGAAGAGAACCGATTCTACGAAAAACTGCCAGGCGATCTGGATTCTCCGTGCTCCGACGACTTTCCTCAAGCCGACCTCTTTGGCCCGTTTCTCGGAGCGGGCAGTGGAGAGGTTGATGTAATTTATGCAGGCGATGATCAGGATGAAGATTGCGACCACTGAGAAGATACGGACCAATCTCATGCCGACCTCACTCCCGTCTGCGGAATATAAATGGATATCGCTGAGAGGCTGAAGGGCTAAGGAAATTTTTTCTTCGGGGAGCCGGTCCTGGATCAGCCCCGACAGTTTTTTCTCCACCTCCACGGCGACGGAGCCGTCCTGGAGAAGAACGAACGTCATGGCGAAGTGGCTTGTCCAGTTCTCCAGTAGTTCCTGATTGAGCATCCCTTGGGCCGGAACAAAAAGATCGAAGCGGAGGTCAGAGTCCGGCGGGATATCCCTGATCACTCCCTTGACGATAAAGGATTTATCACGGTCGAAGGTTAGAGTTTTCCCGACAGGCTCCTCTATGCCGAAATACTTGGCGGCAATGCTTTCTGTCAGGACGATCGAACCCTGTTCCGCTAGAGCTGCAGCCGGGTCTCCTTTGACGGGAGGAAAGGTGAAAACTCTAAAAAAAGATGGGTCAACAGCACAGATACGGCGTTCATAAAAAACCTTGTCCTCGAAACTGACGAGGGCTCTGACACGCTGGAACCGGGTTGCGTCTATGACCTCGGCAAAGTTTTCCCGAACTGTTTCAGCAAGAGGGAAGGGAGTCGAAGAGTTATACTCATTTATGCCGCCGATCTGATATTTCTTGTTAACCCTGAAAAGCTGATCGGCCTTTTCATGAAACCGGTTGTAGCCCAGCTCATCATGGACCCAGAAAAAAATCAGAAACGAGCAGGTCATGCCGAGAGCAAGGCCAACGGTGTTGATGACCGTATAGGCTTTCTGCTTCCGCATCTTGCGGAAGGCGACCTTCAGATGACTCAACGTGAACGAGGGCAGGAGCCGGGCTGGATGCCAGGCAGACCGGCTGGAGCCCATGCGCCGGACTTTTGCATACTCGGCTTCGAGTGCTTCGGCCGATGCCGGGTCTTCAATCGCCTTCCGGAAAGCATCCTCTTCGGTAAAACCCTCCTTCATCAATCTGGCTGTCTCATCCCTGACATAGGATTCGAGCTCGGCCACATCGGCCTCCTCCAAATATTGGCTGGAGAAGAGCTTTTTTTTCCACTCACGGATTGCCTTTTCCATATCGAACATGTTCATCTCCTCCTGGTCAAAGCAATACTGATTTCAGTCCAATGAGGGCAGAGGCTTCCACAATCTGGCAAGAGCCTTGGTGACTGATTGCCACTGCCGTCGTTCTGAATCAAGTTCTTTTCTGCCTTTTTCGGTGATCCTGTAGTAACGGCGAAGCCTCCCCGCCTCCGATATTTTCCACCGGGAAACAAGAAACTCCTCCTTTTCCATACGGTGAAGAACCGGGTAGAGCATCTTGTCGGACCATTCGAGGCTTCCCCCGGAAATATCCTTTACCTTCTGAATGATCTGATAGCCATAGTCCTCGCCTCCAAGGAGTATGGAAAGGATGATGGGTTTCGAGGACGCGGCCACGAGAGCTTTTTCTATCATTTTTTACTCCATAACACAGGATATCCTATACAAAAGGGTATGCAAAAAATATGCCATTTAAGCTGCAAATCCGGCCGTCTGGTTTTTTCCTTTTGAAGGGTTTTTAGAGAGGAGGTCCTGTCCGCTTAAGGACATTTCTTGTCCAGAATCGGACAAAATTAGTAAAAATTGTAAAAAAAGGAAATTTAATTATACATCGGCGTATCCGGAAGATTCACGCGAAAAAAATTCTTTGGAGCACAATCGGCATCGCAAGTTTTGTCTTCTCAGTCGCATTTGACTGCATTTAATCCCAGGTGTCTTGTAAGAGGATAAAAATCCTGGTCATCATGCAAAAGAGATATACTGTGGTGAATGCAGAATGTTCCGATTATGACATCGATAGTTTTACGAACAGTCACTCCCTTCTTTCGAAGAAAGCGATAATTCTCTGCACTCTTTATAGCTAACTCTTGACCCAGCATTTCCAAGATTCGAAAATTCAATAATAATTCTTTTGCTTTGTAAAAATCACGATTGCTTTTGAAACCCTGAAGGACTTCAGCCAGGATGAGATCCCCTACAATAATAATTTCCTTCCCAAGAGCATTATCCAGCCAATCGGTTTGAGGATTTATCTTTCCGTTAAAGTAGCCAATCCAAACAGAAGAATCGACCAAAATCATTTGTCAGTCCGCATCTTTTCCAAATCGCCGGTCCATTTAAGTTTTCCCCTGAAATTTTTCACTTTTGCTTGTCGGCTGAATTTGACAAGCAGTCTCAAACCGGCTTCAATAGCCGCTTTCTTTGTGCGAAATCCGGAAAGCTCGAGAGCATCTTTCATGAGTTGATCGTCGATCACAACATTAGTCCTCATCTCAGCCTCCTGTGTGTATAAATCAACGATATTATACACATAATCTTGTGTGGAGGCTAGAGATTTTTTTTCTTTCAATGCAAGAAACGAATAAACAGGTCGAAATGTCTCATAATTGTTTTCAAAGTAATGGAGAATGGTGTTAAATATGTACTTTTAACGCCATTGTCATCCAACCCGCTTTATTCACTGCGCTAAGTCATAGAACATTATCAATTTGGCTCTTTTCACATTCCTTGTTATTATTTTTCTAACCTACTTAAGGGGAGAGTTGTGGTTATCAAATGCCCTCAGTGCGATACGGATAATCCTTCCGACTCCAAGTTCTGCAAAGAGTGTGCCACACCCCTTCCATCCCAAGATGTCTCTGTCACCAAAACCCTTGAAACACCCACCGAAGAATTAACCACAGGCTCCACCTTTGCAGGGAGGTACCAGATCATTGAAGAACTTGGTAAAGGCGGTATGGGCAAAGTCTACAAGGCTCATGATACTGATCTAAAAGAAAAAGTTGCCATTAAGCTCATAAAGCCTGAGGTATCAGCAGATGAAAAAACAATTGAACGATTCAGGAATGAGCTGAAATTTACCTGTAAGATAAGGCACAAGAATGTGTGTCAGATGTATGACTTGAATAGAGAAGAAGGAATGCACTATATCACGATGGAATATGTGCATGGAGAAGACCTGAAGAGATTAATCAGGAAGATGGGGCAGATGAGTGCGGGACAGGTTATTTCAATAGCTGTGCAGGTGTGTGAAGGAATGGCAGAAGCTCACTGTTTAGGAGTCGTTCATAGGGATTTAAAGCCGCAGAATATCATGGTTGATGAGGAAGGGAATGCAAGAATTATGGATTTTGGGATAGCCCGTTCTGTTAAGGGAAAAGGCATTACAGGTGCGGGAGTGATGATCGGAACACCTGAGTACATGTCTCCTGAACAAGTAGAAGGAAAAGAATCAGATTAGCGATCAGATATATATTCTCTTGGAGTAATTCTCTATGAGATGGTGACTGGAAGAGTGCCTTTCGAAGGTGATACGCCTTTTACCATTGGTGTGAAACATAAAAGTGAAGCACCTCGAGATCCCAAAGAATTAAACTCTCAGATTCCCGATGATCTCAGCCGCTTGATTCTGAAATGCATGGAGAAGGATAAGGAGCAAAGGTATCAGAGTGCAGGAGAAGTTCGTTCTGAATTAAAGAATATTGAGAAAGGAATCCCTACTACCGAGAAAGTCATACCAAAGATAAAGCCAATAACCTCAAAAGAAATAACCGTAACATTCAGATTGAAGAAACTATTGATTCCGGCAATAGTGGTTGTGGCTCTTGTCATAGCAACGGTGATTATCTGGCAGCTTTTGCCAAAAAAAGAAGCAGTCCCGCCCCCATCAGCTAAGCCTTCTATTGCCGTCCTCCCTTTTGCAGATTTAAGCCCCCAAAAAGACCAGGAATACCTGTGCGATGGAATGACTGATGAGATTATTGCGAAACTATCCAGAATTCCAGGATGGAAGGTGATGAACAGGACTTCGGTGATGCGGTACAAAAAGACGGATAAAGACATCAAAGATATCGGCCAGGAGTTAAATGTCACGACCATCCTTGGCGGAAGCGTGCGTAAAGAACAGGATGATATCCGGGTCAGTACTCAGCTGATCAACGTTGAGGATAGTTTTCTGCTCTGGTCGGATGTCTATGAGAGGAAGTTCAACAGAGTCTTTGAGATCCAGAGTGATATTGCAGAAGAAATCGCCAAAGCTCTGAAGATAGAGCTTTCACCCGAAGAAAAAGAAGGAATTAAAAAAAAGTCGACCGAAAGTATTGAAGCCTATGACCTGTATCTGAGGGGGCGCTATTTCTGGAACATGAGAACAGAAGAGGGATTCCAGAAAAGTATAGAATATTTTCAGAAAGCGATCGAAAAAGACGCGACCTTCGCCCTGGCTTATTCAGGAATAGCCGACTATTTCAATCTTATGGGGTTTTTTGATTTCCTCCCACCCAAGGACGCATTTCCGAAAGCAAAGGATGCGGCAGAGAAGGCCCTGGAACTGGATGAAACTCTCGCCGAAGCATCCACATCGCTTGCCTGGGTTAATGCATTTTATGAATGGGATTGGGAGGGTGCAAAGAGGTCATACAAACGTGCCATCGAACTCAACCCGAGTTATGCACAAGCACACCATTGGTATGCAATGTTATTAGCATCAATCGGTAGACATAATGAGTCCATCGCCGAAGCGAAGCAGGCTCAAGAACTTGATCCAGCTTCAGCTGCAATATATTTGAGTTTGGGAGGATCGTTCCTTTATGCCCGCCGTTATGATGAGTCGATCGATGCACTTCAGAAGGCAATCGAGTTGAACCCAAACTCTCACATCGCTCATTTTTATCTCACTTTTCCTTATGCAATGAAAGGCTTGCATGATGAAGCCATAGCCGAAGCACAGAAAGCTTTGAAACTTTCTGGGAGGATCCCAGCAATGATGTGGGCACTCAGCTATGCATATGCAGCCTCGGGAAAGCAAGCCGAAGCAAAGAAATTACTCATAGAAATAAATAGGCTATCAAAAAAGATATACATCTCACCTGCTGGCATTGCATTAGTTTATGTGGGACTTGGCGAAAAAGACAAGGCCTTCGAATGGCTGGAAGCGGCTTATGAACAACGCGACCACTGGCTGCATCAACTCAAGGTCGCAGCTTGGTTTGATAGCATCCGTCAGGATCCACGGTTTAAAGAAATACTCAGAAAAATGAATCTTGAATAGTTACAGCCAAAGCCATAGTGCATTACGAGAAATTCCTTGACCTCTGGAAAGACGCTGATCCTGGAATTGCTGAGGTGGGGGATTCGAGGGAGAGGCTGGCTGGGTTGAAGAATCATTGAACAATATGGCGTTAAATTAATTATTTCATGACATATCCATATTTCCCAGGGATAAATCAAATATGTCGCTAAATATATACACTATGCGCCATTTTATTGAACACACAAATCTTCATGCAATAAGTTAATTCCTTTGCCTCAGCAGGTGGATAGAGAACAAGACAGAAATTAACTAACGCATTCTGCGGTAAAGGATTAGGCTTCTTTCATGATCAATTGACATCCCATTTCCTGCTGTGATAATTGTAACAGGAACTTAGATGGGGATAAGCAAACATAAGAGAAAGTAACTTTTCCCATCAGAAATGCAATGCCAAGATTTTCACGCCATCCACTAACCATGAACTTCTCTTTGATCCATCTGACGTGCAATGAAAGGGGGTAGAATCATGAAACGCAGTCTTATATTTTTCGTATGTTCGCTTCTCTTTTATGGATTTATACAACAGAAGAATAGTTCTGTTCAAATGCGTTATCAAGATGTAGATGATTATATGAAAGCAAGAAAACGACTGATTCAGGCTGAGCTGGCAATGCGATTCGATGCTGGAATCACGCTTTCATCCGAAGAAAAAGAGGCCAACCGAAAGCTGATGTTGCTCAAGCAGAAGGAATTGGAACGAACTCGTGAATATTTTCCCCCGGCACACAATTTCCTGAAATCCAAAACAAGACGATTGATTAACCAATCTCCCATACTGGAAATCATGAAGCGTATGCCCAAAGGGGGAATCCTTCATGTGCACGGTTTCTTAATGGGAGATTTCCGCTGGCTGGTTAAGCAGGCGACCTATCTGCCGAACTGTTACATTTACGTGGGAAAAAATGAGAAGCTTGCCAAAGGGAAATTGCAGATTTTTCAAGAACCCCCTGGAGACGGATGGCGCCTCATCAGCGAACTCCGCCAAACTGCAGATAACGTGCAGGAATTTGACGAAGAACTTTACCAGTCTGTCACATTAGGGGAAGAAGACCTTGATCAACCAGATATCTGGGAAGAATTCTCAAATTGTTTCCGCAGGTTCGTAGGTATGTTTAGTGACGAGACCTGGGATGGCTATCTCCGAAAAACGCTGAGGGATTTGATAGAAGAGAACGTGCAGTATGTGGAAACCCGAAGCAGTGGAGGTCAGAACATAATAGAGGAGATTCAGCGCGACCATCCGGAATTTAAGGTAAAATATATTTTCTACTCTCACCGCTCTGCTAGCCGGGAGAGAATCGCTCAGAGTTTGAATCGTACTCTGGCCCTGCGATCGGCAGATCCGGATCGTTTTATCGGTTTTGATCTGGTGGAGGAAGAGGACAAGGAACACACAAATCTCTACTTTATCAATGAACTCATTGAAGCTCGCCACAAGGCCGAGGATCGCGGTATAACGCTTCCTTTATACCTTCACTCCGGGGAGAGCAATTGGACGGAAAACGAAAATGTGCTTGATGCCATTCTGCTCGATTCCAAACGGATAGGCCATGGTATCACACTCTTCAAGCATCCTCTCCTCATGCAAATCGTGAAAGAACGGGAAATCGCCATCGAGGTCTGTCCGATCAGCAATCAAGTTCTCGGTTATGTCGCTGACCTTCGCAATCACCCTGCTGTGCTCTATATTAACAGTGGCTTGCCAGTTGTTGTTTGTCCCGATGATCCAGCCATCTGGAAGAGCACGTTTTCTCATGATTTCTATGCGGCTTTTATGGCCTGGGGATTGGACTTGAAATGTCTTAAACAGTTAGCGATGAACTCACTCATCTACTCTGCGATGGATCCCGAGGAAAAAGAAAGAGCTCTGGAGTTTTGGCGAGAAAAATGGGAGACGTTCATTACTTGGTTGAATGAGTATAAGGTTTAGCAAATCACTGCAAGGAGAAACAGCCAAAGCCTTAGAGCATTACAAGAAATTCCTCGACATCAGGAAAGCCGCTGATCCTTGTATTGGTGGAATAGAAGATGCGAAGAAGAGGCTGGCTGGGCTGAGGAGTCAGTAATTTCCCCATATATCTTGTTTATCCCATTTTTCAGATGCTTGGCATCCTTTTATTTTCATGTGAAAACAATAAGCTAAAATAAGATACTAAGTGGGATCCTTGCGGAATACCCCTGTTTCATTTATGGCTCAGCGATTTTGTTTCACTGAAAAATCCTGAAGAGGGCAGTGCTGGCTTATGGGGTCAGTGTGCTCAGCAATCCCGTTCGCCTATGCCTTTCTCCTCCTGCCTGCCTTGTCCTTCTTTGTAGAAGCGAATCCCTGTAAGGGGACATTTGGAGCCTGTTCTCCTATTTTGTCAACGCCATAGGGAACTTCCGGCTTTCAATTTTCGTATTCCCTTTTGAATAACAAAATCTGGGGGAGGACCTCATGATTAAAAACTATCTGAAAAGCGCCTTGAGAAATATCAAAAGGCATAAAGGTTACGCCTTTATAAACATCGCCGGTCTCGCCATCGGAATGGCCTGCTGCATTTTGATCTTGATGTACATCACAACAGAGTTCAGTTACGACAAATACCATGAGAAAGCGGATCGAATATTCCGGTTGGGGATGGATGCCACCGTGGGAGGGAGCACGGTGGTCGCTCCCATCAGCAATGTTCCCTCGGCTCCCGCCCTTGTCCAGGATTATCCTGAAGTCCTCGATGCGGTCAGGATCCGCACCGTATCCAAAAGGTCCGTGACGTATGAAGACAAAGTATTCTATGAAAACGGCATCTTGTATGCGGACAATTCACTCTTTCAAGTTTTCACTTTTTCACTGATAAAAGGTGATCCCAGCACAGCCTTGAAGCTTGCCTACACGATTGTTCTCACCCGGGAGACAGCCGAAAGATATTTTGGCAGCGAGAATCCTCTGGGCAAGATTTTAAATTACAACAATCAATACGATTTCACAGTCACAGGAGTCATGGAGAATGTTCCACAGAACTCTCATTTCACTTTCGATATGCTCTGTTCGTATGAAACACTCTATGATCTTGACAGAGAGGCCATGGAAGAGTGGTTCAACTTCAGGGATTACTCATATCTGCTTCTTCCTGAAGGTTTTGACTACAAAATACTTGAGAATAAATTTCCAGCCCTCGTCGAGAAATACATGGGAGATATGCTCAAGGCTCTGGGAGGGGAAATAAAATTTTTTCTCCAACCCCTGACAAGCATCCATCTTCATTCGAATCTGGAAAATGAAATCAGGGCCAACAGCAGCATTACCTATATCTATATATTCACTGCCATTGGAATGTTCATTTTGTGCATAGCCTGCATCAATTTTATGAATCTGGCGACAGCCCGGTCCGCCACACGCGCTAAAGAAGTGGGATTGCGAAAGGTCGTCGGAGCGGAGAGGAAAGAATTGATCTGGCAATTTTTGGGGGAGAGTCTTATCTACAGTATTTTTTCTTTGGCGATTGCGATTCTGTTTGTCCGGCTTGCCATGCCGTTTGCGGAATCACTATCCGGCCGCCAAATGAGCTTGAACATTGCAGAGATGCCCTGGCTCGTTCCCAGTTTCATAGGGCTCGTGCTTTTGGTCGCTTTTGTCGCGGGAAGCTATCCTGCGCTGTTCCTGTCCGCATTCCGTCCGGCCCAGGTCTTGAAAGGGAACCTCAAAGCCGGTTCGGCCAACTCCCGACTGCGCAGCTTTCTTGTTGTCGCCCAGTTCATCATCTCCATCTGCCTCATCATTGGAACAGGGATCATTCTAAACCAGCTCAGATTCATGAAAAATAAAAACCTGGGATTCGAGAAAGAGAATGTTCTTATTATCGAGGTCAGGGACAGAAGCATCCGGCAGTCTTTTGATTCCATAAAAGCGGAAATCCGGAAAATCCCGGGTGTGCTCAGCGTATCGTCAGCATCTTTGGTCCCCGGGCAGGAGCCTTCTGTGCAGCCTTTTATCCCTGAGGGGTATACGGAAAAACAGGCACAGCTCATGGAGGTCTTCCGGGTCGATCACGATTTTTTTCCGACCCTGGGCATGGAGATCGTCCAGGGCAGGAATTTTTCTCCAGAGTATGGGACAGACAGCCGCAGTGCCGTTATTATCAATGAGACGGCGGCGAAAAGATATAACTGGGAAAATCCTATCGGGAAAACAATACGCGTGCCATCGGATGAAGTGGAAAAATGGGAAACCTTAACTGTTGTGGGAGTTGTCAGGGATTTCCACCGGACATCACTGCACAGCGTCATCGCTCCCCAGATTATCGGCAATGACCCCAGCAGTTTTGACGAACTCGCAATAAGATTTAATCCTGAGAATTCGGACACCACATTGAGCCTCATAAGGGAAAAGTGGAAAGAAGTGGACCCTACGCGTCCGTTCGACTTTCTCTATTTAGATGGATTGATCGATAGCCAGTACGGAGCAGAGGAGCGCCTGAGTGATATTTTCTCTGCATTTTCTGTGTTTGCCGTCTTCATTGCTTGCCTGGGATTGTTCGGGATGGCTTCCTTCGCCGCAGAACAGAGGACCAAGGAGATCGGAATCCGTAAAGTGCTTGGAGCGTCAGTGCCGGGGATCGTTGTCCTCCTTTCCAGGGATTTCCTCAAGCTCATTGTCGCCGCAAATATCATTGCCTGGCCTCTCGCCTACTTCGGGATGAACAAATGGCTGCAGAATTTTGCATACAAATCCGGGATCGGTGTTTGGGTATTTATCCTAACAGGGGTCCTGGCCGTGGGAATTGCCCTGGCTACTGTCAGTTATCAGTCCATTAAAGCCGCGCTCTTAAATCCTGTAGATGCGATCAAATACGAGTAGAAGTTAATTAATTCTGGCCATTCTCCCTCATTTTTATAAGAGAAAATAGCTAAGATTCTGTTGCCTTGTAATCCATTTACCTTTTTTAAATTATATTAACTATCTTAATTTTCCCGAACTGAATAAAAAGGGTTCCTTGATTACATTTCCAGATGGTGAAACTTTTCAGTAATTATTTTAAAAGAATATCTCAAATCTATTATTGATTAGGGACAAATTCGCTTAGTGTCTCTTTTATAGGGGAAGCCAGAGCTTTAGGGGATTTAGCTTCCGCTCGCCTCAACACATTCTATATCAATTTGACATGAATAATCCAGGCTTGAAAAGGGGAGTCCAATTCATACGTTCTCGAAGACACCGGCCAGCTCCAGAGCCCTGGTTCGGACATCGAAACCGAGAGCGCATCGGACGGTGCAGGTGGCGCAGTCCCTGCAGGCCAATCCGGCTGAATTCCAGCCGCGCAGCGTCTCCAAGGCTTTTTCCGGTCTTTTATGGCCAAAGGCATACATATAGGCACGCATGAGTCCGGGGATTTCGAGTCC
>CAZSGR010000046.1:0-17060 GCA_964606185.1 uncultured Eubacteriales bacterium | reverse complement strand
TCGATGCACTCAGCCTGATTTATAGCCTGTCCTGTCATCACGGATTTGGAGATGCTTCCTTAATCTTAGGAAACCTTGACTCTTGGTGAGGAGTCATTTATTGTAATAAATTGAATCAAAATTCAAGGAAAAAGAGTTATTTCATATGAAGAACTGGAGAAAACTTATTCAAAGGACGCAAACAGTAAGGAGGCTCAAGGTGGTGAAGAAATCATTTGGAATTCTTGCGATATTATTTTTTCTGACTGGACTAACTTCCTTCACTCTCGCTCAAACATATACAGGAACGCTTAGGGGAAAAATAATTAGTGTAGAAGGAGTCGCCTTGCCCGATGCCTCCATTTACTTATCTTCACCAAATTTACTGGGAATCCAGACCTATTTTACCTCAGAAACGGGCAACGTTATATTCTCTGGCCTTCCCCCCGGATTCTATAGACTCATGGTCGAAATCCCAGGGTATAAAACGGTCAGCATTGATAACATCATAATCAGAGCAGGCAAAACAGTCCACCTGAGTATAACCATGGAAACAACTCCGACTGAAGAAAAAATCACGAGAACAATCCCCACTCCTACAATAGATACGGTGTCACCAAAAAATACCACGAGTATAGATAAAAACCTTCTCAGACATATCCCTTTTTTGAGAAATCTTGCGGACGTCATAGATTCAATGCCAGGTGTGGCGACTGAAAGAGTCCCCTTCCTCAAACGCTCGTTTATTCACGGCCAAGACGCACAAGCGAACACTTTTGCCCTTGATGGTTTATTCATAACCGACCCTTGGGACCGGCATCTTATCACTCACTTTTCTTTTGAAACTGTAGAAGAGATCGAAGTCGAAACCGCGGCTCATCCTGCAGAAGTTGGAGCGACCGAGGGTGGGTATGTCAACGTCATCACAAAATCAGGTGTGGGTAGAAGTGGCGGAGAACTTATTATCTATCACACAAGCGATAATGCCTCAAGCCTTCTCAGAACCGGGGAAGCGCTCAACAGCCCAGGCATCTCTCCGCCTGCACTGGATAAAAGATTATGGGACTTTTCTCTCTCTCTAGGTGGAGTACTATACGAGGATAGATTATCTTATTTCGGGAATGCACGGGTGTTATCTCAAAAACGGACCACTCCATTTATCCCATGGACTGATCCTCAGGGAATCGAACACGAGGAATTACACCGGTCGAATGTAGAAAAAATGGGATTTTTTAAGATAACCACCCGTTTTATTCCCGAGCTTCAGGTTTCAGCAATGTTCAACTATAGTAGCCGCTACCGGTCAGTCTTTGAACCCACTGTGAGCTGGAACAGACCTAAAGAATCCACACATACCATGGATCGCGAAACTAACTACACTGGAGCCGCAGTACTCAGCTACAGCCTTGACCAAAATACAATGGCTTTTGGAAGATTCGGTTTCATTCACAAAAAATTGCCACTCAGACTGGATGCAAAGGGAAGAAATAAGCCTCAATACCTTGATCAAGGAACAGAACGTCTTTGGGGAAGTGCTGGATTCAACGAATACCGGGTGGAAGACAGGTTTCAACTCACTGCCTCTATAACTCACTTTCAAGATAACTTCCTCGGAGGTGATCACGAACTTAAAGCCGGAGCCGAATTCGAGTTTATTTCCAGTGAATATGCAGTCTGGAAAGCCGATAACCTGTTGATTAATTATTATTACGATAGTCCTAATTTTTTTGGCCAGGATATTTCTCCATCAACCAGCCTTCTTGTTAATAAAGGTATGATTTCTTTCTCCATCGCCGCTGGATACGGAATAGATAGTAATCCCAAGATCGAAAGCAAAAGGTTTAGCGCTTTTGTCCAAGATTCAATCACCTTATGGGAAAGATTGACTCTAACCCTGGGCCTCAGATTCGACAGGAGCGATTCCGAACTCTTAACACATTTCAAAGGAATAAGCGGCAATGATGTCTCACTACTCGTCGGTGAAAATATAATCCAGCCATTAATTGGGATCAATCCTTTCGAGTCATTCTCGGTCCCAAATTTGAAAAACATAATCGGTTGGAACAGTTTTTCACCCCGCATCGGACTCAGTTTCGACGTCTTCGGAAACGGAAAATCCTTGTTTAAGGCCTCTTTTTCCCGATACACTGAACCTTTAATGCTTGATTATCTCACTGATTTAAATCCTTTGAATCCATATCGTTCTCACCAATTCATTTGGTTTGATGAAAATATGAATGATGAAGTGGATTCCACTGATACTTACGTCCCCTTCCCTGAAGATTACCGGATATACTTTCAAGATTATTCCAGACAAAAAGTGGCTCCAGGAATTCTAGCCCCTTACACAGATGAATTTACCGTTGGAATCTACCAAGAAATCATCCACGATTTCTCTCTCCGAGTGAGCTACATCCAAAAAACCAAGAAAAATATGCTGGCAAATGTTCTCTATGATCCTGACCTGGATAGAGACTGGTACACAACCACCCAAGATACACAAAACTGGTGGATTCCTTTCGAGACCATTGTGCCAGGCGTTGATGATTATCCCGATAGTCGCCTCACTGTGTATTACAGGTCAAATGATGCCCCTCTTCTTTTTTCCAGACTCAAGAACGTTCCCGAGTTAAAAAGAAAGCAGCAGGCTATTGAAATAGCATTCAATAAAAGAATGTCACACAATTGGCAATTGAATGGCTCACTTGTCTTCAGCCAGTCTACGGGAAACGTCAGTCATATGGTTGAGGAAGACTATGGATTCACGAATGAAATATTAAATCCAAACTCATTCGTAAACCTTCCTGAAGATTCAAGATCCTTTTACGACATCCCTCTATCGCTCAAGCTTATGGGTACTTACAAAATGCCTCTTGGATTCTTCTTGAGCTTCTACTACAGATATATGTCAGGCATTCCATGGACAAGAAGCGCTGCCATCATCCCGCCTTCTGCATGGACCCTGGCGAACAATGCGTTCAGCACTCCGGTCACAGTTTTTCTCGAAAAACCGGGGGACAGAAGAACTGAGCCCTATTCCAATCTGGACCTGAGAATCGAAAAGCGATTTAGAGCTGGGCAAGCAGGAAGTATCAGTTTTGCTGCGGACATATTAAACGTTTTCGGAACTAAGAACGACTTTACTTTTCAAAACGACGGAGGCTTCTGGTATCCGGATGACGAAAACACAGTTCAGGGAACACGAGTTTTAAGCTCAGCCTACAGAAATATCACATCGCTGTTTGGAACACGGACGCTCAGACTCACCTTCCGTTTGAGTTTCTGATTCAACTCTCATCCACACTCAAATATCTCTAAGAAAATCCATATTGCCGCGTCCTCAACAACCTCTCATATTCCTTCTTCAGAGCCATTGCTTGCATTTTGACCAAGCGCAAGTTCCTTGAGAGACCTTAACTCCTGGGATGAGACCTCTGCTGAGAGGTAGAGGAAGGCGAGTTTGTTATGAAGAAGCGGATCTGCATCCTGAGCCAAGTATCCTTTTTCCACAAGCTCCTTCCATTCCTTGGTCCCCGGAACAGGAGAAAAATAGGCTAACCTCGGAATCGCGGCCAGCCTCTGAACATGAATAATGCTCTCTCTGATGCCGGCAACGTCCTGGCTTGGTAATCCCACAAGCAGATAAACGTTGATTTCACGGCGTCTGAAGCCTGCTTTCTCCAGATAAACCAGAGCCTCTTCCAAATCACCTTCTGAAACTTTGGAGCCGGCCTTTGTCAGGACATTCTCATCAATGGATTCCTGGCTGAGAAAGAGAGACTTGAAATTCGCTTTCTTGAAAAGAGATGCTAACTCCGAGTCAATCTCTCTCACATGCAGACCGTTGGGCGTGTGGAAAAAAACAGGAAGTTTCTTCCGGATGAGCTCCTTTAACAAAGGAATGATGTGATTGTCCTTCCTAATCAGCAAAGCATCATCATAAAAGGCAAAATTACGGGTCTTATGCTCTCGATAATGATGTTCAATTTCAGAAGCAACCGTGGAAGGAGTCCGTTGTTCAAAATTTTCATGGAGTAAAGGACTGGCACAAAAAGAACAATCGAAAGGGCATCCTCGTGAAGTTAAAACAGGGAGAGCGTCCTTGGCCGACAGCAAATCAAATGCAGGCCAGGGAATCTCCTCCAGGGTTTCATATCGATAATCTAGAGATGAACTGTCTCCTAAGGCATCTCGGAACAAGGAAAAAATCTCTCTTTCTCCTGCGCCCTGAAAAACTATATCTGCTCCTGAAAAAGTTCTGGCGTGCTCAGGCATCAACGTAGCATAGACTCCTCCCAAAACGATGGGGACCCGTCCATATTTTTTTCGGATAAGCTCCACCACTAACTGAATCCCAGGATACCAATAGGTCATCGTGCAGGTAACAAGAACAAGGTCAGGTGGTGGAATCTGTTCAAGTTTATTGAGAAAAAGTGGTACGGGAATACCATAGCGAGAAAATTTCCGTGGGATATCTTTCAAGACAGAAGGCTTAGGTACTTCCTCTTTCGGAAAGGGACCTCTTCCATCAGGTTTTGTTTTTATTTCTTTTTTCCACAATGGATGGTGGCGGTCCAAGCAATCGATAAAGTCCAAACGGAAGCGTGTATGTTTTCGAAGGAGGGAAGCAATATACAAAAGCCCTAAAGGCCTCAGCCAGAAATCATAAGCAGTGAAATCATAAATCCAGGGATTTACGAGGAGTATGTTCTTTGTGAGGGACATAAGTCCATTATTCTATGCAATGGCCAAATCGGGCCCCAATGCTGGAGTCAAGCTGGTGCGGAAGGTGGGACTCGAACCCACACGGTCTAAAAGACCATAAACTCCTGAGGCTTACGCGTCTACCAATTCCGCCACTTCCGCATGCGAGAGCCTTCCACTCTCACGAGCGCTCTTATTATAATCTCATCTTGTTTAAGAGTAAAGAGTAATGGGTCAGACCTTAGTAACTTCAGTAATTTCGATCTGATTATTAAAACTGGATATCTAACCTGGATTATTCACGAGTCGAGGTTGCTGTAGACATCGTTGCGAGGAGCGAAGCGACAGCGGCAATCCCATGCCTTTGCGCAAGGGCATGAGATCACCACGCTCTCTTCGATTGCTCGTGATGACGTGGTCGTCCACCGCGATTGGGCCGCAACAAAGCAGATGCAGTGAGATCGGCTCGCCTGAAAGGTAAAAGATGCCGACATATTGTGAGTTAATGGACATAATAGAAAGTTTGAATTTTGATTTGGAGAAAAACCTACCTAACGTGCTCATGTCATTGAAAATAATATTTAGTGTTGGCATATTTTATGAATAGTTCAGGTTAAATAACTGCATCACTTTCAACTTTTTTTTAAGGAAATTGAAGGTATCAAGGTCTAACCTAAATACTCAATATTAGTTACTGAAGTGACTAAGGTCTGACCCCAAATTTTGACACCAATTCTTCCAATACTTGACAAATTGGGGTTCAGTTCTTATTTTAACATTCAGTGACACCTTCCAAATTATGTCTTGTCTTTTCATCCGAATCTTTAAACTCACGTATAAATCATGAAAAGGAGGCCTGATGAAACTTTTAAGTCAGGAGCAGGTTGAAAATCTATCTAAATTCCAGAGTGAAGATTTTTTTACAACCTCTTTTTATCTTAACTCAGACAAGAGCCAAATGAGGAAGAAAGAGATTGCTCTTTCTTTGAAAAACCTTCTGAGCCAAAGCAAATCTGAAGTCGCACAGATGGATGCGGATAAGAAAAAGAAGGACTCGCTTTTGAAAGACCTGGACAAGATAAACCGCTTTTGCTCTCAAAATCTCTCATCAAATAATTTTTCAGGGCTGGCCATATTCTCGTGCAGCAGCCAGGATTTTTGGGAGTTCTTCAACCTACCCAGCTCTCCGCCCAATAGAATCATATTTGATAAAAATCCCTATGTCCGGCCGCTCTCAGCGATTCTGGATGATCACCACCGAATCTTCGCCTTGACCCTTGACCGCAAAGAAGCCAAATGGTACGACATATTCATGGGGGAAATCTCTCTCTTGCATAGCCACAGGGAAGACGTTCCTAGTAAAGTCAAAGAAGGAGGCTGGGAAGGTTACGAATCGAAGCGAATCGAAAGACACATCGCCACTCACGTCCATGATAACCTCAAAAAGATAGCTCAGACGACATTCAAGCTGTTTAAGCAAAATCACTTTGACTGGATCTTCTTGGGATGCAGAGAAAAATACTGCTCAGATTTTGAAGATCTCCTCCATCCTTATATTAAAAGCAAAATAAAAGGAAGACTTACAGCGACTCCCAACGATTCACAGGCTACACTCTTGAAAGAATCTCTGGAGCTTGAAAAAAAGCTGAAAAAGCAGGAAGAGGATGAGATCGTCCCCAGGCTAATCTCTGAACTGGAAAAAGGGGGACTGGCCACCTCCGGGTTGAAGCAGACGCTGAGGAGCCTTAATCAAAGCGAAGTCCAAACTCTCGTCGTGACTCGCAATTTCTCTCAACCTGGGAGGAAGTGTCCCAAATGCCATTTTCTGTTTGTGGATGAGCTCAAGTGCCCCTCCTGTCAGAGGAAGACGGATAAAATGGTGGATATCATTGACGAAGCCGTGGAGGCGGCTATGGATAAAAACTGTCAAGTCAAGCACGTCACACCCCCATCCAAACTGAGCAGATACGGAAAGATCGGAGCGTTCCTCAGGTACAAGACCTAGGCTTCCATTCCAGGCCTCTTACTTGAACGATAATTTTCCTTAACGTCTGATGAGCAGAATTACTGAGACGACAGACTCAACGATAAGGAAATAAGCCTCTGCGACATCGGAGGTTTTAACCGCTCCGAGCCATCCATTCGGAACCCGCTGTTTCTGAAAAGTGCTCTTATGCAACCTTTTCTTTAAACTTCACACGGTCGAAAAGGCTGTAGATGATGGGAATGATGAAGAGGGTCAGAAAAGTCGTGGCCGCCAATCCCCCGACCACTGTGATGGCCATGGGCGCTCTCATCTCAGCCCCTTCGGAAACACTAATCGCCATGGGCAGCATTCCCATGATCGTGGTTAAGGCTGTGATCAAGACAGGCCTCAGCCGCACGACGCATGCCTGCAGAATAGCCTCCTTCTTGTCCACTCCTCTCTGCTTCAACTGGTTGATATAATCCACCATGACAATGCCGTTGTTGACCGCTATTCCACCCAGTATGATAAAACCGATCAACACGGGCAGGCTGACAGGCCTTCCCGAAACGAGCAGAGCGACAATCACTCCGATGATGGACAGGGGAATGGTGAACATGATGACAAAGGGATGGCGGAAGGACTCGAACTGGGAGGCCATGATCATGTAGACCAGCAGAGTGGCGAGGGCAAAGGCAGCAGCCATGATGACGAACGCCTCCTGCATCTGCTCGAACTGGCCGCCGAACTCGGTGAAATATCCGGCTGGCAATCCCCTCTCGATATCAGCTATCCTTGCTTTGATGTCCCTCACCACGCTCCCCAGATCTCGGCCGACGATATTTCCTGTGACCGTGATCACTCGAGCCTGGTTCTCCCGGTTGATCCGGATGGGGCCTTCTCCTTGAGTGATTATGGCTACCTCTCCCAGGCTGACCATTGTGTTCAAAGAAGTCATGATCGGTATGCTTCTGATGTCTTCCAGGTTGTCTCTGAACTTCTCCTCAAGCCGAACTCTGATGTCGATCTCCTCGTTGCCTTCTCTGAAGCGTGTGGCAATCTTACCCAACGTAGCGGTTTGAATCGCGTTGCCGACCTGGCTGACTTTCAGCCCCATCCGTGAGGCCTTTTCCCGCTCTATGGTGATATGGTACTCGGGCTTTCCTTCGGCCAGGGAATGAGTGACATCCCTCAAGCCTTCCACATCACGGATTCTCTCGACTACGTTATCTCCGATCTCTTTAAGAATGTTAATCTCTTTTCCGAAGATCTTTATCTCCACTGGAGCGGTAGCTCCTCCCATCATGGCTTGTCCGAGATCGAGAGACTCAAACTTGACATCTTTGAGTTTGGGAAGCTTTCTCCGGATTTTTTCCATGACTTCAACATCAGAAAGGTCTCTTTCTCTTAAAGGTGTTAATCCGACCCAGAGCAATCCTTCGTGAGAGCCCGTGGTGGACATTCCCCCGGCCATATCCGCGGGATTCTCCTCAGCCTGGGAACCGACTTGAACCGATACATTCACCACCTCCGGTTCCTGGGTCATCAATCTTTCGACCATAGTCACCACACGATTAGTTTCTTCGAGTGACGTTCCGACGGGCATCTTGACCTGGAGCATGATCATCTCTCTGTCCATGGCGGGCATGAATTCTGTCCCCAGGAAAGGAACGATGGCAAAAGAAAGAGCCAATAGACCCAACGTCCCACTAAGAACTAGCCCTCTTCGCTTGAGCGCTTTATGCAGAAGATTCCTGTAAAAATTTCTGGCCTTTTCAAACTGGATTTTTCTCTTATTCTTTCTTTCTTCATCCTGCCTGTTGTTGGCTTTGAACAGGACAGAGGCCACCATGGGGACAACAGTGAGGGCCACAAACAGCGAAGCCAGCAGAGAAAAGGCAATGGCCAGCGCCAAACCACGAGTCAGCCTTCCGGTGATTCCCTGAGCAAAGACCATCGGGAAGAACACAGCGATCGTGGTCAGCGTGGAAGCGGTGATGGCCATCCCCACCTCAGAGGCGCCTTTTTTTGCCGCCTCCTCCCTATTCTCGCCTTCCTCCATGTGGCGGAAGATATTCTCGATAACGACGATAGCGTTGTCAACCAGCATACCGATGCCCAGCGCCAACCCCCCGAGAGTGAGGAGGTTAATGGTGTAGCCGGCAAGGTAAAAGGCGATGAAAGTGGTGATGACCGAAAGGGGAATGGCCAGAGCGATGGTAAAGGTTGGACGCCAGTTGCGAAGGAAGATAAAGATGAAGAATATGGCCAGAATCCCGCCGACCAGGGCGTTGTTGCCGGTGCGTCGGACGACGCTCTGGATCATATCCGCCTGGTCCATGAAAGGGTGAAAAGTCACATCCGGAGGCAGCGTCTGTAAAATTCTATCCAGTTCTCTGTTGACAGCCTGGGCTGTGGTGACGGTGTTCGCCCCGGAACGTTTGCTGATGAAATAGAAAACGGCTTTCTCACCCTGAGTCCGGCTGATCAAACGGGTATCCTTCAGAGTGTCCCTGACTTCAGCCACATCCGTAAGGTAGATGGGCTGGCCGGTCTGGGTTGAACTGATGATCGTATTCCGGATATCATCCAGATTTTTAAATTCTCCCAGGGTTCGCAGCAGGTATTCGGAGTGTCTCTCCGTCACTCGTCCGGCAGGAAGGTTCAGGTTCTCCATCGAGAGAGCCATAAGGATCTGGTCAAGAGATATATTGCGGGACTCCAGGGCAGTCTTATTCACAGCCACCAGGATCTCTCGAGTGTCCATGGAGAATACCTGGGCTGACGCTACGCCGTCGATCCTCTCCAGCCGCGGTGCCACCTCATCTTCGATCAACTCTTTCAACTCCAGAGTTGGCCTGTCTGCGGTGATCCCTCCGAAAATGATGGGCATCTGGCCAAGGTTGAACTTGACCACCAGCGGGTCGCTCGCATTTTCAGGAATAAAATTCCGGTAAAGCCCGATCTGGTCTCTGATATCCTGAGCGGCAAAATCCAGGTTTGTCCCCCATTCGAACTCCACCATGATCACCGACGCTCCCTCGGTCGTCATCGAATCCACTTCCTTGACCCGGCTGATGGTGTTGATGATCTGTTCGAGGGGCCTGGTGATGGTGTTCTCGATATCCTCGGACGAAGCGCCGGAGTAAGTGGTGACAACCGAGACCGTTGGAAACTCGATGTCCGGGAAAAAATCCAGGCCAAGACTGGCGAAGGCAATGAATCCCAGCACGACCAGGATCATGGCCAGCATGGCCGTTGAGACTTTTCGTCTAACAGCTATTTCTGGTATCTTCATTCTATGACCTCTCTGATCTCTATTTGGGTACCATCCTCAAGACCGAAGTTTCCCTCCACGACAACCAAGTCTCCTTCCTTGAGCCCGTTGATGACTTCGATCCTGTCTGAATTTTGAAGACCGAGGCTGAGATCGACTCTTTCCACGGTATTATCATCTTTGACTCGAAAGACATATTTGTTCTCCAGCACGGCCTTCTGAGGGATAACCAAGGCATGCTCGTGCGTGCTGACTTCGAGGCTGACTTCACCGAAGGTGTTGGGCCTCAAAGCGAGGTCAGGATTATCGACGGTGACTTCAACCCTGAATTTCTTGGACAAAGGGTCAGCGGTTATGTTCACGATGGATACCTTTCCCTGGAAGATCCGGTCTGGCAGGGCGGTCACTCTCAGTTCAGCTGGCTGACCTCTTTTGATACGGGCCACATCCTGCTGGGTCGCATCAACCTCAATCTTCACTCGAGAAAAGTTCATCAATGTCAGGACTCCGCTGGTCGGAGAAAATCCGCCCATCATCGGGTTAATCACATCACCGACCTCTGCATTCCTCGAGGCAACGACTCCGCTGAAAGGAGCCTTCATGAGTGAAACATCAAGGCTGTAACGGGCCAGGTTCACAGCCGCCCGAGCCTGTTTGAGCTGAGCATCAGCCGCATCGTAAGCCAACTTGACTTTTTCATACTGCTGGTCAGAAGCCGCGTCCTCTTTTTTTAACCGCTCCATCCTCTCCATGTTCTTCTGGGCATCATTATAATTAGCTTCTGCCACAGCTAAAGCCGCTTGCGCTTGTTCCAGTTGAAGGCGGACAGCCCGCGTGTCCAGTTCTGCTAAAAGCTGCCCTTTTCGGACTATGTCTCCTTCTTCTACATGAATCTTTGCGATTTTTCCTCCGATATCAGGAGTGACATTTATCTTATTCCAGGCTTCGATCACCCCGGTGTAAAAAAGTCTCTCCGATATTTTTTGTCTCTGGACTTTGAACACTTTTACTGGAGCCGCACCAGACTTTTCTTCTGTGGTTCCTTCCTCTCTCTCTGGTTGACGACAGGTTAAAAAGGATAAGAAAAGGAGCCAAACCACACAAACCTTTATCATTTGCCTTTTATTCATTTTTTTCCTCCAGTCATCTTTCGCCATTCTCATGGTTTCTTCTCTCATCTATTCAATCCTTCCAGCCCGCTCCCATGGCTTTATCCAATTGAGCCAGGGACATGACATAATCATACAGGGCTTGAGAATAATTGGTCCTGGCCTGGGTTAGAGCCGCCTGAACAGAACTGACATCTAAAGTTGTGACCATCCCTTCCGCAAAATTAATTTCAGCAATCCTCAGGCTCTCCTCAGCTTGCTCGACATTTTTCTCCTGAGAAAGAAGAGACTCTTTGGCTTCGTTGAGCTTCAACAGGGCCTGCCTGACTTCGAATTTCACCATGTCCACAAGACCCTTGGAGGTTAAATCCAGTTCTCTGATCATGGCTTTGGATTGAGCCACTTTGGCGGATGTGCTGAAACCATTGAAGAGGGGGATGGTCAAAGCCAAATTAACCGTATAGTAATTCTGCCAGGTATCTTCTTCAAAATTTAAACGGTCGGCCCAGTAATTATACGTTCCTGATAACGCAACTGTCGGAAGTCTGGATGCTCGAGCCAACTTCAGCATCTCTCCGGCCATCTTTTTCTGGTAGCTCAACTGGGAGAGCTCGGGTCTTTTCACGAGAGCCGTATCGATGGACGTCTCTAAATCGGGTTCAAAAAGCTCAAACTTCAACTCCCCTTTGATTTCGATGGGCTGCGAAAGATCCAATCCGAGAAGCGTCTTTAGGTTCAGCTCGGCAATTTTCAAGTTATTCCTGGACTTTATCAATTGAGGTTTCAGATTAGCCAATTCCACTTCAGACCTGAGGAGGTCAAATTTTGATGCCATCCCGACTTCATAAAGTCTTTTGACGTTATTAAAATGCTTTTCAGCCACATCAACCGCCTCCTCTGCCACTCTGACAAAATCCTCAGCCAGCAGACAGCCATAGAATGCCGCTTTGGCGCTGAAGACAGTGATGTGCTCTGATTGTCGCGACGCTTCTTCAGAAGATAAAAGGGAGTATTTTGCCTGCTTGAATCCGGAAGTCAAACGGCCGCCGGTGTAAAGAGGCAAGGAAAGAGATAAGGAAAATTGATAGTCCCTCGTAAAGTCTACAGAAATCCTCTGAGACTGTCCGGTGATAGGATCGGGAAATTCCAGTTCAAACAGCTTCTCATCAAGCGTGTGAAGTCCCTGAGCATTCAATGATGGCAAAAAACCCGCTGCTGCCTCCCTGACTTGGGCCCTGGCTGTCTCCACTCTTTCCTCAACTGCCAGATGATATGGATTCTGGGAAAGAGCCAATCGAATACTCTCATCGAGCGTCAGGATTACCTTTTCCTGCGGAAAAGAAAATTGGACTGCCCATAACGTCAACAAGACAACCAAGATAACGGTTCTTCCTTTCTTCATACTGATTCTCCTTTTATGCTTTTCTCTGTATTTTTATCCCATAGAGGAAATAATTATAGAGCAAATCGGTACTTTCCTGGACGCTCAGTTCTTTTTTTTCTCTGACAGGGCCTTTAAAGTGAAAACCGCGAATCATAGCTCCCAATACGAAACACGCCTGTCTGACATCCACTCTCCTGAATTCTCCGTTTTTTACTCCTTCTTCGATAATCTCGCACAAGAGATTGAAAGTCTCATCCAATATGGCCATATACCGGCCAGGGATGGGGGGATGAGGTGTTGGGGCAATCTGGAATTTTGAATCCGGATGAAGAAGCTTCCTCATCAAAGCTTTTTCCATGATGAATATTCGTGCGATGTTCTTTTTCGTGTGATAGTAATAGCCATTGAAATAAATGGCCTTTTTGAGCTTCTCTTCTGCGCTCACATTCATTTTCTGGACATCTTTAATTTTTTGGAGCAATTCTTCGAAAGACTTATAGATAATCTCGAAAAACATCTCACTTTTACTCTTAAAGTACTGGTAAAGAGTGGCTTTCGAAAACTGAGCCTCCTCAGCGATTTCATCCATGGTCGTTAAACTATAACCTTTCTGGGTAAAAATCTTTTCCGCAATCTTCAAGATAGACTTTTTGTTTACCTCTCTCCTGTTGCGTTCTCTCTCTTTCCTGAGATTCTTCTTTTTCATTTTTAAACCTTTAAGTTTTTATTTTAGACTGATGAGTTTAATTAATAAACTGACAAGTTATCATAACAGGATTGATGAGGCGAGTCAAGACTAAATTCAACTTTACTGGCTGGACATAGGACTCCACTTAATTATCAGGCTCGGGGATGAAACTTATCATAGACCCGGCGGAGTCTCTTTCTGCTCACATGAGTGTAAATCTGGGTGGTCGTTATCTGGCTGTGTCCGAGCATTAACTGCACAGACCTCAAATCCGCCCCTCTTTCCAGAAGATGCGTGGCGAATGAATGGCGCAGGATATGAGGGCTGATTTTTAAGTCTAATCCGGCCTTCCGGACATAGTTTTTTAAAATTTTCCAGAATCCCTGCCGTGTGAAAGCCCCTCCTCTCTGGGTCACAAAAAGGAATTCACTGGACTGCTTTAAAAGCTTGGGCCGAGCTTCATCAAGATACTTACGAACAGCTCTCACAGCCGATTCTCCGATCGGGACAAGCCTTTCCTTCCCTCCTTTTCCCAGGCAGAGGAGAAATCCATCCTCCAGATTCAAATCTTTGATCTTCAATGAAACAAGCTCTGACGCTCTCAAACCCGTGGCATACAGAAGTTCCAGCATTGCCTTATCCCTGACTCCGCGAACATTCTCCTCATCAGGCTGACTGAGAAGCGATTCGACTTCTTTCACTGTTAAAAACTTGGGCAGGGCGAGCCAGGTCTTCGGCGAAGAAAGATCCACTGCCGGATTTTTCTTGAGGGTTCCATCCAGGACAAGAAATCTGTAAAAAGACTTCAGAGAGGAAATCACTCTGGCCATGGACCGCGGAGAAAGGCCTGCACGGCTCTGGTGATGGATAAAACGAATGAGATCTTCCTCTCCGGCTTTTAACCAGTGTATCTTTTCTTTCCGAAAGAACCGAAAAAGCTTCTGCACATCCCGCGAATAAGAAAGGACTGTATTCACAGAGAGCCCTTTTTCTACGGAAAGAAAATCAAGGAAAACTTGGAGAACAGACTCAAACTTCAGGGAAACATCTTTCATGTGATGAAAGGATTTGAGCTTCTTTCCTGCCCAACTGTTGTGTGAGGGCCGTGACCTGGAAGAACGATCATCTCATCCGGCATGGTGAGAATTTTATTCTTAATCGAATTCACCATTTCCTGCCAGGAACCTCCCGGAAGGTCGGTCCGTCCCACTCCTCCAAAAAAAAGAGTGTCTCCGGAAAGAAGAAAGCCATCTCCTAAAAAACTCACGCTTCCAGGGGAGTGACCTGGGGTATGAATCACTTTCAAGGAATGCTTTCCTATTTTTATCTTCTCCCCTTCCTTGAGAAAGTGATCCGGGGCAGGAGAATCCTTTGCTCCCAGGAATAGTCCCATTTCAGATTGAAGAACATTGTTCAGCATTGCACTGTCAGCCGAATGAATATAAAGAGGAATGTCATATTTCTCCTTGATATCTCTGTTGGCTCCAATATGGTCGATATGGCCGTGTGTATTCAGTATGAGCGTTGGTTTGAAATTCATCTGCACAATCATTCGAATGATAGTATCGGCTTCTGCTCCTGGGTCAACAACTGCACATTCCTGGGTTTCCGGGCAGTAGACAAGATAACAATTTGTCTCCAATGGCCCCACGATGAGTGATTCGTATTTCATTCTTTTTTCATAATAATTATATCTTTGAATTGAGTCAAGAAACGAAAAAAGCAAAAAAGGGGACAGGCCCCTTTTTCTTCTAAGAAAAGGGATAGTCCCTGAAAAAGGGGCATGTTGTACTAGCTCAATAATTCAGTAACGTTTTTATAATGTCATTGCGAACGGAGTGAAGCAATCTCATAAAAAAAATGCATTTTCCCCCAAGAGATTGTCACGCTTCGCTCGCAATGACACTTTTACCTTCAATATCGTAACCAAAAGAGTTGCTTTTTTACTGAGCATAAACACCTGTCCCCTTTTTTGCCTCGAAGGAACTGTCCTTTTTTTGTTTTTCTTGTTTTTTTGGATGAAAAAAAATATAATCCCCCCGAATGATAGCAGGTCTCTTTCAGTCTCAATCCTCAGGAATCAAAACAAAAATTATCCAGCTTGCTAATAACAGGGAAAACTCTTATTCCGATACAAGAAATCCAGGTTTTAGATTTGTATAGTGCCTCCCCAGGCCTGAACAATGGAAAACAGGAAAAAGGCAGGTTTTATTCTCGGTCCGGTTCTTTTTCTTCTGGCTTATTTTTTTCCTCTTCTCCCACAAAATCCAAGGGCCAGCCGTCTACTGGCAGTCTTTCTGCTGATCGTCGTCTGGTGGGTTACAGAAAGCATCCCTATCCCTGTAACAGCTCTACTCATCCCTGTATTCCTAACGGTTTTTCAAATCGCTCCAGTGAGAGATGCCTTTGCCCCGTTTGCCAATCCCATAATCATGCTCTTTTTGGGAAGCTTCATCCTGGCCAGAGCGATGAGTGCCCACTATCTGGACCAGAAACTCGCTTTTTCAATCCTCTCTCTCAAATCCATCGCTCACAAAAAGACAAGAATCCTTTTTGCCATGGGATTGACTACACTATTTCTCTCCATGTGGATCAGTAACACGGCCACTACTGCCATGATGTTCCCGATTGCTCTGGGAATCCTGGATTCCTTCCAGTCAAATAAAAATAGAAACGCAACCTCATCTTTCAGCGTCGTTCTGCTGTTGCTCATCGCTTATTCTGCCTCCATAGGCGGCATTGGAACGCCCATCGGAAGCCCTCCAAACCTGATTGCCATCGGCATGCTCGAAAAATTAGCTTCATACAGAGTCACTTTTTTCCAGTGGATGCTCACCAGCTTCATAGTCGTTATTCCAATGTTCTTTGTCCTTTATTTCTACATGAGGTTCTCGCTCAAAACCAAAGAAAAGCCTAAAGAAGTCAAAGATATCGTCCTACCGGGGGAAGCCACAACTCATAAAAGACTCACAAGAGCGCAGGTTAATGTGCTGGTCGCTTTTTCCGCAACTGTTTTCCTCTGGGTCTTTCCCGGATTCATTTCACTCATACTGGGAAGAGAAGCCCCCTTTTTCCTATGGCTTCAAAGGCACTTTCCTGAATCCGTGGCCGCCATAATCGGCGCGGGGCTCCTTTTCATACTCCCTGTTAACCTCAGAAGAGGACAATTCACACTGACCTTCAAAGAAGCCGTGAAGATCGATTGGGGAACACTCCTCCTTTTTGGAGGGGGTCTCTCTTTAGGATTCCAGATGTTTGAAACCGGCCTGGCCGATGCTATCGGTAAGCTCTTTATCTCCTCAGGGGGAAGTTCGGCCACCCTCTCTGTCATCACCCTTCTTTCCATCGCATTTAGCGTTTATTTGACAGAAGTGACCTCGAACACAGCCTCGGCCAACATGGCCATTCCCATCATCATCGCCATATCTCAAGCGGCTTCAATCAATCCTCTCCCTCCAGTTCTGGGAAGCGCTCTAGGCTGCAGCTTTGCTTTCATGCTTCCTGTTGCGACTCCTCCTAACGCCATTGTCTACGGCTCGGGAATGATCCGTCTTCCTCAGATGATTAAATTCGGATTCTGGCTGAATATCGCCGGAATCATTATCATCTGGATCGGAATCAGGTTTATCGCCCCCTTGCTTGGACTCATTTAAAGCGTTTTGGGGCCGCGTCTTGACATTTTTTAAACTCGGGGCCAGGACCTGATGTTATTTATTATGGGATCAGGCTTTATCTGTATGATAAGACAAAGGCTTGATACTATCTCTCAGGCATCGACCTTAACAAAGCCTGCCCCCAAAAAACCAAGAGCCCTAGGCTTAAATCCCAATTTTAATGTCAAGGCCTGACCCCGATGGCGAACGTGGATTATTCACGAGTCGAGGTCGCCTCAGACTCTGTTGCGAAGAGCGTAGCGAATGTGGCAATCTCATGCTGGTCGCGGAGAATGATGA
>CAZSGR010000045.1:13966-17116 GCA_964606185.1 uncultured Eubacteriales bacterium | reverse complement strand
ATTTTATGAATAATTCAGGTTTTATGAATGGGGAAAGGAAGTCAAAAAATGAACGAAAAAGATTACTCAGACGTCTGTAAGAAGTATCTTCAAGATAATGATGAAAAAGACACTTCCATCCATGATGAGGAAGAGCCTACAGAGCCTGATGAACAAGATCAGTTAGAAATGCAGGAGGAGGAAGAGGAAGAAGAAGAAATAGAAGAATGGGAAGAGGAAGAAGAGGAGGAGGAAGAGGAGAAAGGTTTGGATCATGATGACTCCGTTGAAAACCATAAACCGGAAATCGCTGAGGGTGAAAAGGAAAGAGTCGTAGTAAAAAAAGAAGATCGAGAACAGGAACAAAAATCAGAAGAACCAATACTGACAGCACCGGAAACCGTCAAAGTCGTACACGAACAAGTGCCAGAGCCAACGGAGCAAGAAGGGGGAGTGGCCGAACATGGACAGGGACAAAATCAGAAAGCACAAATAGAGAGGAGAGAAGAAGAAGAAGATAGGCAAGTCAAAGAAGATGAGGAAAAGGAAAGAGCGGAAGAGAAAGAAGAAGAATTATCAATAGTACACGAACAAGATGTGGAGGAAGTCAAAAAAGTCGGTGTTATAGACAGAGATGTAATAAAAAGAAGTATCATAGAAAAAAAAGTAGAAAAAATTGAGGAAAAGATTGAGGAAAAAGCAGAAGAATCAGATCCGATAGAAAACATCGACCTGAAAAAAGAGGTGGAAAAAGCGGAAAAAACGATAAGAAAACACATCCGGGAAACTCCCGCAGAACATTCCCCCTTCTTCAGCAAAGAGGGAGACTGCAACGTCTATCTTAAATTGGAAAACCTGCAGTTGACCGGTTCTTTCAAGCTCCGGGGGATCATGAACAAGCTCCTCTCTCTCTCTAAAAAAGAAAAGAAAACCATTCTGATAACGGCTTCTTCCGGAAACCATGGTGCCGCATTTGCGCATGCCGTCAAAAAATTAGGGCTCAGAGGGATCATCTATCTCCCTGGCCACACATCCCAGGCAAAAGTTGACGCCTTGAAATATTATGATGTGGTTCTAAAATTCTTTGGAACGGATTGTGTCAAAACTGAAGAGCATGCCATAAAAGAGGCTGTGAAAAACAGTTTCAAATACATCCCCCCTTATAATGACATGAAGATCATCGGCGGCCATGGAACAATCGGGATCGAACTCAAGAGACAGGTCGAGAGGATAGATGCTGTGCTTGTCCCTGTCGGCGGTGGAGGTTTGATCTCCGCTATCGCTGGATACCTCAAATCCCTGGATGAAAAAATCGAAATCATCGGCTGCCAGCCCGAGAATTCCGCGGTCATGTATGAATCCATCAAAGCCGGGAAGATCCTCGAAATGGAATCTCAACCCACACTTTCTGATGGCTCGGCAGGCGGAATCGAACAGGGCGCCGTCACGTTTAATCTGTGTAAGAAATACGTCGATGATTTCATTCTCGTCTCAGAGAAAGAAATCAAAGAAGCGATGAAACTGATTTTAGAAAAACACTTCATGCTCATTGAAGGCGCAGGCGCTCTTTCTGTGGCTTCCTTTCTGAAGGCAAAAGAGAGATTCAAAGGGAAAAATGTCGTTCTGATCATCAGCGGATCAAAACTCACACTGGACACACTGAGAGATGTCATCTCATCTGGAACTCAAGAAAATGCCTGAGATCTATAACCTGGCTCAAATCAAAACCGTATTAGAAAATATCGATGCACTCAGCGCTGTAGAAGAGGGATTCATAGCCTATTCCAATGGCAGAGTCGTGGTCCCTCCGGTCGGGGATCAATAAAGATAAGAATTTCTCTTGTGCGGAAGAGAGAATAGAGAGGTTATCATGAAAATTGAAATCTTTGAACTGGAAAGGGCTCAATCTCTGTATGAAAACACAGTTAAATACAACCTGACTGAAAGTGGAATCCATCCTTACACCTTAGAGGAATTGCTCGATAAGCAGGAGATTGAAGACTTGTTTTCACTCCGGCTTGGCTACGGACAGACAAACGGCTCCCTAGAGCTGAGAGAAGCGATCAGCCGGCTCTACCCAGGAGCCGACCTGGATAATGTTCTTGTCACAAACGGATCAGCTGAAGCCAATTTCATTAACATCTGGAGCAATCTGGATGCCGGAGACGAACTTCTCCTGATGGTACCCAATTACATGCAGATATGGGGAATTGCCCGGGCTTTCGGCGTCACGGTGAAGCACTTTCATCTCCGGGAAGAACTCAACTGGGATCCAGACCTCGAAGAGCTGAAAAACTTGATTACGCCCCGGACAAAAATGATCGCCATCTGCAACCCGAATAATCCCACCGGTGCGGTCATGAGTGATGAAGCGATGAAAGAAATCGTCCGCCTGGCAAAGGAGGCAGATGCCTGGATCTATGCAGATGAGATTTACCGGGGAGCGGAACTGGATGGGAAGGAAACACAGTCTTTCTACGGCCTCTACGATAAAGCGATCATCTGCTATGGCCTCTCCAAAGCGTACGCCCTTCCAGGATTGAGGATAGGCTGGCTGGCAGGGCCGAAGAAAGTCATAGAAAAATGCTGGGCATGCCATGACTACACGTCTATTTCATCCGGAATCCTTGGCAATCGCGTGGCCGCTCTGGTGCTCCAGCCCGAACTGCGGATGAAAATCCTCAACCGCAACAGGAAAATTTTGAGAGAGAATCTATCCGCTCTGGAAGAATGGTCAGGAAAACATAAGAGTCTTTTCAGCTTTATTCCTCCCCGGGCTGGCGGTATCGCCTTTGTTAAATACTCGATGAAAGTCAACTCCTCCGAACTGATGACTAATCTCAGAGAGGAAAAAAGCGTCTTTATCGTCGCCGGTGACCTATTTGGAATGGACCACTACCTCCGCATAGGGATCGGCTCGGAGAAGGATTACTTGATGGCCGGTTTAAGCCTGTTCGATGAAGTTCTCAACGATATGAGTTGAAGTCTCTCTTACCGTTTATAGAAATCACTGATGCATGAAGCGATATAGTCCTGCTGGTCTGCACTTAACTCCGGATAGATGGGCAATGCCAGGACTTCGCCTGCGGCCTTCTCCGCCACAGGAAAATCTCCCTCCTTGTAACCGAGATAAGAAAAGCATTTCTGAAGATGGAGGGGCAAGGGATAATA
>CAZSGR010000045.1:12685-13866 GCA_964606185.1 uncultured Eubacteriales bacterium | reverse complement strand
GCCTGGGCGGCATCTTCGATCACGAATAGTTCATACTTTTTGGCCAGAGCGAGGACCGGAGTCATATCAACACACTGCCCATAAAGATGGACAGGTATTATGGCTTTAATCGATAAGATATCCTGAGTTTTGGATCGGCTTTCCAGGAGTTCATCCAATTTTTCTGCATCCAGGTTGCAGCTTTTCTCCTCGATATCACAGAAAATCGGTTTTGCCTTGATTCTGGCAATCGCACCTGCTGTTGCGAAAAACGTAAAAGGAGTCGTGATGACCGCATCATTCTCTCCCAGGTCAAACGCCATCAATGAAATGATCAACGCATCAGAGCCAGAGGATACTCCGACTGCATACTCAGCTCGGCTGTATGCGGCAATTTCTTGCTCCAGCGCTTCGACTTCAGAACCTAACACAAATTTCTGGGAGGAGACCACTTCCAGGATTTTCTGATCGATCTCCTCCTGAATACTCTTGTACTGCGCTTTTAAATCTAAAAATGGAATATTCATCTACTCTTCCTTTTTTTCATTAATCTAGCACTGTATTGGAAAGGCGAAAAATTGTCAATAAATCAAGTAAACCAAGGGGCCAGAGCTCGGCACTTGACATCTTTTATTAGAGTCAGAACTTGTCCTGAACTTAAATCCGTCTGATGTCAAGCCCTGACGCCAATTCATTCAATTTATTTTACAACCTTTTTCAATTTTTCTTTTTCAATGATCAACTGGGCCTGATAGGTCACATAATTAAGAAGGATCAGCACTCTCTCTTTAGCTGTCAGCTCTTTTTTGAAGACTCCTCTCAATCCTTTCAAGGGGCCTTCTACGACTTCAATCTCATCTCCGACTTCAGGTTTTTCTCCATACTTATCGATCTCGATGAGACCGTTCACTTCTCGGGATTTGATCTCGCGGATGACTTCATTAGGAATGGGCACAGGAATTTCTCTGACTCCGACTAATCTTTTGACTCCCCGTGTGTATTTCACCAGCCGATATTGATCAGGGAAATCGAAAGAGATAAATTCATAGCCAGGGAAAAAGGGCTTGATCCGTTCCTCATGCATGTATTTGGGATTGTAAATCTCGATTCCCCCTTCTGTGAATAATCTCTCCACTTGAAATTCTTTTTTGGGCTTGGTGTTAATGACATACCAGTTTTTCATCTTTACCTTTCAATCAAGG
>CAZSGR010000045.1:0-12585 GCA_964606185.1 uncultured Eubacteriales bacterium | reverse complement strand
TTTGGGCTTGGTGTTAATGACATACCAGTTTTTCATCTTTACCTTTCAATCAAGGGATCACGGCTCGAAAGTTGGGACATTGGGATCAGGCCTTATCTGAAAGTTGAGATTCAAAGCTTGATTCTAGTTTTCGGGCATTAATTTTGGTGAGGCCTGACCCCGAAAAACTTTCGAGCCCTGACTCCATTCTAGAGCAACGCATCCTACTCTTTTCCAAACAATCAGTCAAGCAAGCCGAATACACGGTAGAAATCAGGCCGCCTGTCCTGGAGAAAGTGTTTCTTGGCCGGAGTTTGAGGAATCTGGCTGAGGTCGCAGTCCGCATACAGGATAAAGTCCTCTTCCTGAGGCGCTTGTTCGATGATCCGGCCGTGTGGATCGACGACAAAAGATTCGCCTGAAAAATGGACGACTTCCTCTTTTCCAACACGGTTGACGAGTGCGGCATAATATCCGTTCTGAAAAGCCGCAACCTGAAGCTCAGCTTCGAATATTCCTTCAGTCCACTCCCCCACTGCGCCGGCTTGGGGGACAATTACTATCTCAGCTCCTTGAAGACCGAGGGTTCTCATGTATTCCGGAAAATGACGGTCATAGCAGATGGCGATCCCCACGCGTCCGGCTTTTGTCTCATACACAAAATTTTCATTTTCGCCCGGAACATAATATCCTCTCTCATAGAATCCCGGCCCTTCCATAATATGGACCATCCGCGTGACACCAAGAAGTGTCCCGTCTGCATCGATGACAGGAGATGCATCATATGTTTTCTCTCCATCTCTCTCAAACACATTCAGCACAGCAACCACACCGTATTGTTTTGCCAGGCTGGAAAACTGTTCGGTCGTCGGACCGGGGATAGGCTCAGCTCTGTCCAAAGCGTCTGGTGCGGCAGGGATCTGTGGCAGAAAAGGAGAGAAAGCGAGCTCTGCATAAGCGATCAATCCGGCTCCGGCTTTTGCAGCTTTATGAAAAGAGTCGATTCCTCGCTTAAGGTTCTCCTCATAATTTTGTGTGGTATGCTGCTGAATCAGTGCGATTTTCATACGATTCTCCTTATTTAGAGTTAATTCCCTGTTCAAAACCTTGGCTTCAAACTCCTCCTGAATTCAGGCAGAACCTATTTAAGGTCCCTCTCATCTCCCTGGTTATCTTATTAAATTTCACCGACTTTTGTAAATAGAAAAAAGGGGACAGGATCACTAGTGTCCCAACGTTTCTAAAATAAAAAAATTTGTGTTGATATAATTGAAGTTGCAACATGAAAAACAGAAATTTTGGTTCAAATCGATTACGGTGAAAATCAGCTATAACCTATTATAATTAATGAAGTTAGGATGATTTTAAATTTCAACCTTGGGACAGCAGTGGGACAGGATACTTTTTTATGGGATTATTCCCCGGAATCAGACCTTATCTGAATGTGAGATCCTAAGCTTGATTCTAGTCTTATCGCATCAATCCTGGCAAGGCCTGACCCCATACTCTTTTAAAAAGTAGCCTGTCCCCTCTTTTCAGGTAGGTCTAATTGATATCAGTTATATGCAGTTCCCAATTTTCCGTTTTCTCATTAAAAACGAGTTGATAAAACTTATCTTTATAAAAAGAAAAGGGACAAAGGTGTTCCGGATTCATCGCTCTAACAGGAAGGAATACCTTTTTTAAAATATTGCCTTTGACATCAAATATCAGCACTTCATTCTCTTGGGAAACATTTTTAAAAGTCATAACGTAAATTTTATCGTCTTGAACACTTAAATTTCGTATGACCGGGAAGTATTTCGGGAGATTGAGGTTTTTTATAAAATAATTCGCACTGCGTTGAAACTTGATCTTAAAATGCTCATGAATTTCATCAATGAAATCCTGAGGGATTTTAAACTTCTCGGAATCGTGTTCTACTGTAAAGAGTTTATTTCCTTGAAAGTCAAAGACATGTATGGCAAATAGAGGCGCATCTCCTCTGGCAAGATATATTCTATCCTTATAGATTGATACGAATAATGTATCAGATGCCCTGTCGAAAAAATTGGCTTGTTCTCGGCTTTGTAGATTAAACCAGTAATCACAATTGAAAATTTCTTTCTTCTTTTTTAAATCCGAGTCAAAAAGAGCCACGGATAATTTACCTTCTCTTAGAGGAAGAAAACCTAATAGTTGATCACCAAGAGAAAGGAATTTGGCATTGATCCCATAAGGTAACTTAATTTCACGAA
Organism: uncultured Eubacteriales bacterium; assembly: GCA_964606185.1. Taxonomy (GTDB): domain Bacteria; phylum Acidobacteriota; class Aminicenantia; order Aminicenantales; family Aminicenantaceae; genus SOIA01. The sequence goes on along the minus strand of CAZSGR010000045.1, from coordinate 10,369 downwards.
TAAAATCACCTTTCCTCGTAAAATAAGAAAGGCGGCTTGTGCTGTTGGCAGCTATGTAATCCGGGCACTCGGAAACAACAAGTCCACGCTCCCTGAGATTCATATTGGCCTGTATGACATGAAACTCTCCTGGCCCCTCGCCTTCCCTGCCAATTTTTTTTATCAGACTGTAATCATCCAGTGAATACAAATAAACATGCGGATAGTCTGATATGATAATCTGGTTCTTATCCACAATGAGATATCTCGGATTGAGTAAATCAAAAAAAGTGTGTGCTTTTTCTGCATGAACGAATAAAGCACACAAGAAAACACCCACGATAATAACAATTCTTTTCATTTTTCAATTCCCCGGCTTAAGCAATTTAATAACAACGTTTTATAGTCTAATATCGTTCATCATAAAAGAAATATCTAATGTCGCTTTAGTTATAAAGACGCGATACAAGGAAAAAAGGTTTATTTTCGTCTAAAAAAGGGGCCTGTCCCCTTTTTCAAGGGACGACGTCTGTGTATTTGGCCAGGAAAGCAGAGCGGTCGAAAATTTCCTGGATAGTCATCCCGTTTTTTTTGATACCCTCGAATATATCGGAAATTCTTTCCTGCACTATTCCCACATGTAACCTCATGAGTAGACAGTACTGGTAGGTCCTTTCTTTTGATCCGGCAAGAACCTGGACCGGACACCGGCCCCCGCAGTAGAAATGGACTCCACACTCATGGCAGCCCAACCATTCTTTGTATTCGACCAGTGAATTCAAGTCATGCTCATCAATATGGATTCTTCTGTGTTCATCCAGCCCCCCGATCGCACAGGAAGACGGGAGGTCAGCACAGGAATAGACCTTCCCTGAAACGATATCATAGTTTTTGGCCAGCTCCACTCCACACGCCGTATGCCCTCGTTCATGGGATGTCAACAAGAACAGAATGAGTTCATTAATGTGAGCGATGGGGAGAAGTTCTCCTCCTGAGATCTTCTGGACATAGATGTCCATAACACTTTCGAGATCCCGGCCATACTGCCTGACGAAATGGGGAAAATCCTGGAAAGGTTCCCGCTCTTCAGCCCAGTGCCAGAAAAAATGATTCACCAGCCCTTCATCGAACAATCTCATAAATTCCTCAAAGCAGTTGAATAAAGATTGCTCTTCCCGAAGAGTGGACCAATGCAATATATTTCCTTTATAGAATGAAGCGAATTCTCTGAGATTATCCTTTATTTTGCTTAACCGTGTTCCCTGACGGACTCGATTATGCTGCTCTTCATCACCGTCAATCGAAACAGAATACAGCCAGATATCTTTCATGAACTCCGGATATGCGGCTAAGGTATCAATCAAGAGTTCTCCATTCGTGTACACCATAAATCTGAACCTATCTGGCTCATTGGAATCTCTGAGAATTCTCCAGGTTTTCTCCATCTTATCGGACGCCAGGAAGGGTTCCCCTCCATAAAAACAGACAGTGATCGTTTGACCGGAATGGCGATTAGCGAGCTCGTTGATAATGTGTGCATCCCGCTCCGGTTCGACATCCTGGGATGTGATGACCGTATTCCGGGGATCATCGCTCCCCATGGTGATCGCACTATTGACACACCCTTTACACCGGGCATAACAGCGCCCCGTTATAGTCAAATGAATCATGATATCACTATCGGGCTTGAGGATTTCTTTAGACAGAGGACGTTTGCTGTAGATTCTGACTGCACCATATTGAGATAAATCATCAAATCCTGGATAACTCACGCCCGCAATAGGCTGAACATTTTTGCTCTCTTTTTTCATAATCCTTTCTTTCAAAACCGATACCTATATTTTTTTCCCTCCAAGAACAACCCACTCCAGATAACCATAACATACACCAAAGGAAAATCCTGAGTCAATGTTGAGACAACGAATACAGAGGAGTAAGCGTTAATTCACAAATTTTTTTATATTTAATGGTCTGAAAAGGGAAGTCCTCGAAGGGAATGCCTGAAAGCTCATACTCAGTGAGTTTTTATCGAGACCTATTCAACATCAGGGCTTTCTGTTTTCTCGATGTGCTCCTTGAGAGCAAGAATATGATCCTTAGGTGTATCAACAAACTCTATCCCGAGTTCGAACAATTCGTCCGCATACCGGCTTTTGATCCAACGGACTTTTCCGAAGGCACTGATCAATCTATGCGGTTTGCTCAATGTCAGATCTATCTTCAAGGTTGAATTGATCGGTAAAAACGTGTTGGCCAGAATCCTGAAGCCTGTTGAAGAGATATCTTTTGTCAGATGATAGCTGATTTTTTTGTCAGGCGTAAAGGTTTCAGAGGGAACCAGTTTGATCGTCACTTGCGCTTCTTCTTTGACTCGCTTCGCCCGCCGATGCTCAGTCATTCTTTCTGCTCCATCTTATTCAATCCATCAGGACACTTACGTTTACCTGGGATGATCTTCCCTATGGGAGGAGTAAAATCCTTGTTTACTCTCTCTCTTTTATTATCCCATCTCCTGCATTAACCCAAATCGCCAATTCGGTGTCCTTACTGTCATTTTATAGCATAGAAAAAAAATGAAGTCAAAGGCGAAAAGAGATTATGAAAAGAGATTATTGCATTCTTATTTACCTGAATTAATGAATCAGGAAGAGTTGTATTATGTGGGATTCATATCTTCATGCGATGTGAGCCACATCGCGCTGTCCGGGATAATATATGAGTCAGAGGAGAAATCTCGTCTCTTCTCTATCTGCGATAGAGGTAAACATCATGTTCTTCGCCATCCTCTGCCCTGAGCGAATTGAATGAGATCTCTTTCCTCTCCCACCCAGGAATTGGGTAATTATGAGATACGACCGTAGTGCCAGGCTTCAGGAATTTATCGAATATAGGCCGCAGCAGTTCATTGGACTCTTCCAACAGGTATAGTGTTACGACTGTTGCTGGTGAGAAGTCCACTTTCGCAACATCTGACAGCCGGAATTCGACCATCTTCTCCACTCCTACCTTCTTGGCAGCAGCATTAGCCTCTTTGATCCTCTGAGGGTCAATGTCGATGCCGATTCCGCGGGCACCGTATTTTGTTGCTGCTAAAATTACGATCCGTCCGTCACCACAGCCGAGGTCGTAGAGGATATCATTCTCATCCACTTCTGCCATTTCTAACATCTTCTCTACTACTGCCATCGGCGTGGGCACGAACGGAGCCAGATCCGGAGCATCGGTTCTTCCATGAGAACCTTCGTAAAGCTCCAATTCATAATTCTCGTCGTAGCGGAAGGAATACGGCATTCCGGCATCAAGCCGGTAAGAAATAGTCTCCTCACCCTGTTGAAAGCTGATGTCTATATCGCCATCACCCGGAAATCGGTCAATATTTCCTACATGGATGGTCATCTCCATTGAATCGGAGTCAGAATCGGACGGCTTGATCCAGTAGTGAACAGTCTCATGGGTGACATTACGAATGGTGATTTCCATTTTCCCCTGAACCTGGGCAGAGGCTTCAGGGATTGTGTTTGAGTTCATCTCGTTAGCCGTCGGCCCAACCAGAATAAACCAGGCCGCAACGACCAATCCAATCACTGCTATAACAAATGCAAACGTGGCCTTTTTTGGCATAGACATTCTCCTTGTATCAAGGGACACACCGGTACAAATCGACACCCTGTCTCATATTTGATTTATCACTTCTTCTTTGACAATAAGTTTTCATGATTGTTTATTATGTCAAATATCCCTTCAATTTGAAACACATCCTTAATAAAAGTAAAAAAGTGAAAAAAGCATGAAAAAAGGGGACAGGCCCCTTTTTCCAGGAACTTTCCCTTTCAACCCTTTTGTTGAGGAAGATAGGGACTTTCCCTCTCCTTTTAAAAAAGGGGCCTGTCCCCTTTTTTCACTTTTTTCAAATAGAATTGGATTCAATCATGAAAAAATGTATTATTTAGGCAACAGATGCAAGAGACTAAGGAAAAACTCCCGGGACAACTCATCCGTCAGCTCGGTCTCTTCGACTCGACCATGGTCATGGTCGGAATTGTGATCGGGTCGGGCATTTTTCTCTCCACCGGAATCATGGCCAAGTATATTCCCTCTGCCGGGCTATTACTCCTGGCTTGGGTCGTAGGAGGATTACTGACCCTTGCTGGGGCGCTCACCTACGCAGAGCTCGGTGCGGCTCTTCCGGAAGCCGGGGGCCAGTATGTCTATCTCAGAGAGGCCTACGGGAACATGGCCGCGTTTCTTTTCGGGTGGATCCTTTTTCTTGTCTACATGACCGGAGGCATCGCCGGACTGGCTCTGGCCTTTTCTGAATATTTCGGTTATTTCTTCCCAGGCTTGTCGACAGATAGCACCCTGTTCTCGCAGACATTCCATATTTTTGGTCAATCCCTTACATACTCGCTTTCCGCGGGCCAACTCATCGGAGTTCTGGTCATCATCCTCCTATCTGTTTTTAACTTTGTCGGCGTGGGACTCGGGAAATTCATCCAGAATATATTCACAGTTATCAAAATCGGGATAATCGTTGCCATCATTGGTTTGGGATTCATTATCGGGGAAGGAACAGCTGTCAACCTCTCTTTGAAACTGGAAAGCATGAGTTTCGGCCAGATAATCATCGGTTTCGGAGTGGCTCTTGTGGCTGTCACTTGGGCCTTTGACGGCTGGAACAATGTGAATTTTGTGGCGGGAGAGATTAAGAAACCCAGCCGTAATCTCCCTTTAGCCCTGATCATAGGAACCCTGGGCATCACAGTGCTTTATGTCCTGACAAACTATGTCTACCTCTACTCCCTGCCCATCTCTGAAGTGAAGGGAGTTGTCAGAATCGCTGAAAAAGCCACGTCCGCCCTTTTCGGCTCTTCCACTGGGGCGTTCATCTCTGCAGCGGTCATTATCTCGACTTTTGGCGCCTTGAACGGCTCTATATTAACCGGACCGCGAGTGTATTATGCAATGGCCAAAGATAAACTTTTCTTCCAACGTGTATCGCAGGTTCATCCCCGCTTTCGAACTCCTGGATTTGCGATCCTGATCCAGGCGTTCTGGGCATCTCTCCTCACATTGGTAGGGACTTTCGAACAGATTTTCACCTTCGCCATGTTCATGGCCATAGTCTTCTGGACCGCTGCGACCGCCTCTGTCTTTACTCTGAGGAAAAAACTACCCGATCTCCCACGACCCTACAAGACATGGGGCTATCCTGTAGTCCCAGCGATATTTATCCTGGCATCATTGGGTATCCTTCTCAATACAATCCTGGAAAAACCCGTCGAAGCGTTAGCCGGCATCATTCTCACAGCTCTGGGAATCCCGGTGTATTATCACTGGAAGAAAAAAAAATAAAAAAAAAGGGGTCGCGTCTTAACATTTAACATTTAATATTATTATTCGGAATCAGGTCTTGTTATGAGGAATGTTAAGGATCTGATGTCACTGTTTAAATCTTCAAATACTTATGAGAATTGATTCCATTTTATTTCAAATGTTAAATGTTAAGATGCGATTCCTATCTATTTTCTAATGAGCTCCAATACTTTATTCTCATAGGGAGGCGGATAAGCGGTCATCCACACAACGGGCTGCAAGCCAGTCTTCTCTTCATCATAAGCCAGCACATAAGCCTCTATCCGTTTCCCTATCATGTCCTTCTTGATGGGCACATAATAAGTATAATTTTTGTCCCGTCGGGCGTTGACATACTCCCATGTATTGGATGGGAACGAGGGTGAGCGGTCCGGACATCCAACAAGCCGGCCGTCCACTTTCAGAGCCGCATAAACACCCTCAACTCCATGCTCCCCTTCTACTGCAATGCAGAGATAACCGCTTTTCACCCATTCGTCCAGCACAAACTGAGCTTCCCAGGCTTTAACCGGCTTCATGCGTCCCGGATGGGCAAAGAGGTTGGAGGCTCGCCACGCATCTCTCGACAGCGATCGCCCATCTTTATATCCTTCGACCTCTGTTATTCTGTCTGGAAAGGAGCGAAACCTCAGGTAGCGGGCAGGCTGGGGAAGTTCGATGGCCATCTTTTTCCCCGCAAGACAAGTCAGACGATCCCAAGAACGAAGATCAGTAGAAACCTCAACAGTATTCCCTTCATCATTGAGCAAAGGCTGCAGGGAGTACTCGTCGGGCACGCGGAGGACGATCCGGTCAACATCGATCACTTCTCCAAGGTCAAGACGGAGACATCCTCCTTTAACCTGCTGGTCGATGCGGTACTTGCGCGACGGCCAGAATCCCGTGACTGGGTCTCCGTCAAAAAGGTTCCGGTCCCAGATCCCTCTCTCCACAAACACGGCCTGGTTGAAAAATGCATCCCGGGCCTTTTTCACCTGAGGAATACGTGTCGGACCGGAGCGCTGGAGCGACCTCACTTCAAGGGCATTGTTATCAGCAGCAAAAACAGTGGTTTCGTACAGAGCTTGGGCATCTGATGGAATTGTGCAGGGCTCAAATTCCGTCAGCTTTCGGTGAAAATTCTGCTTTAGGCCTTGCCCGGGGAATTGTATGTTAAGAGTCTTTCCGCGAAGGAGTTGATCGGCTTTTTGCCCATCCAGTGTGGCATTCTTGAACTCTCCGCTTCCCGGGTAAATCGAGATTTGAGCTTCTGTTCCGGGCAATCCTTTCAACTGGATCAAGACAGGTTTTCCTATGACGTTTCTCACCACTTCATAATCGCAGCCCTTCACTCCCGGCTCTTCGCAGCCCTGGGTTGTAACAAGCAGCAGACAGGAGCGAAAAGGGGCGACCTCAACATTCACCGAAGATCCGTGAGAAAAATTCCCAAGAATGCGCTCTGTGGGATGGAACTGGCGGCAGTGCACTTGTGCTTTATCCGTAAGTCCGACTGCTTCATCCAACGGTATGGAATAAGTCACGCATTCCCAGGTCAGGTTTCTCAATGTAATCAACCGAACGCTTCCATCTCCACGGGAGACCGCATAAGGGCCAAATCGGTCCTCGGGGAGAAGTTTACCGTTGACAAGGATGTTTCGATATTTCCGGTGCAGGTTGAAGATCCGGGCCAGTCTGGGAAACTCGTCATCACGCAGAAGCCATGGACTGCCGTAGAGCTGGGGAGCCAGGATAAGGCAACGGTTAAAGGCCTGGAGGATGAGATCATCTTCCCAATAATCCAGGCAGGAAGACAAGCACACTCCGTGGTCCTCGGTGAGCCGCTTGAGTTCTGGCACCAGACCGCGCGAGATTGCGTCAGCTCTGTGGTGTGGTGCTGTGATCGTGTTAGTAGACCAGACATCGATGTAGGTCTCCTTCCCCCCCCAGAGAAACGTCGTGGCATAGGCTTGAGCCCGCTTGAAGCCCAGACGATGGATGAGCAGGATCAGGTCCGGACTGTGCTGCCGGCACTCGGTCATCATACGGATAAAAGCATCCTCTTTTTCCGGACGGAGGGGACCGCAGACAGAGTCGAATTTGAACAGAGCGAATTCGAAATCCCGGCAGAGGCTGACCATCTGTTCGACACGGGCCTGTTCCTCTTCAGAGGTGTTCCCGAAACCATCCGGGCCGCCCCAGATGCCGAGCCGGGTCCCCATTGTCTTTGCATTCCTGTAGATAGGGCTGAATCCGTTGGGGAACTGCTCCCGGAAGCGGTCCGAATCCATACGGCCGTAGAAGCGCTTTCCGTCAATGGCCCCTGCATCAAAAGCGTAGATATCAAGGGTCATCCCGTATTCATCGTGGAGCCAGCGGAAAAAATCCAGGTTGAGCAGAGTCTGGGTTTCAGTGGCTCCTTCATTGGTGTTGTTGATCCAGGAAAAATACTGCGACCGAGACGGTGATTTCTCGTCGGCGCCCGGGTACACATCCTTTTTATCCTGAGCGAATATTAGGGGAATCAGGACACACAAAGAAAAAAGGATAATCATAGTTTTACGAAGCATTTTTTTCTCCTGCATGATTGATGATAGGTCTTGATTCAATAATTGTTCGTTATCGATCCATTGAGATATTCATAGGGTTAAAAATAATACCTTATCTGGAATAATCTAATATATTTTCTCAATTTTTTCCAAAATTTTATAGGTTCTCTTCCATTTTGTTTGAGCAAAACTCAACTCAGATAGTTAAGAAGAGCATTCAGGAATGGATGAAGCGTCATTGGAAGAAAATCTTTTCACATGAAGGACTCAATATCAATAATCATCCTTTTTTGCTCCTAATCCAATCAATAAACCATTTGTCTTTTTGATTGAATACTCATGACAGCGAGAATTTTATTTTTTGGCCGATTTTTCTTATTTGAGAACATAAATTCAGTGTTGTTTATTGCGTTTAGATGGAGTATATTGAAGCCTCAAAAAAACCTATGCCATCGCAAAAACCCAAATAGTCTTCAAATCTTTTAAAAGGAGGTAAAAGATGAGGAAACCTTTGCTTTTTATCATTATTTTTTGCTTTTTGGCTTTCTCTTCACTGGTCGGACAACAACAAAAAGCTGAAGAAAAGCCCGACCCGATGAAGAACTTTTCGCTCGTCACTGAAACAACACCGGTCCAGGAAAATGTGAAAGTGGGCTTTGAGTCCATCACAGGTCGAGATGCTGTCACCTACCTGAAATTCATCTCTTCAGATCTTCTGGAAGGAAGAGACACAGCCAGCGAGGGTTACGACATCGCCGCTCATTATGCAGCATCTCTATTCGAACTCTGGGGGATCAAGCCGGCTGGAGATATCCAGCGCTCCCGTATGGGCATGCGCATGATGTCTCAACCCCCACAAAAGCCATCGCTACCCCAGAGAAGCTATTTCCAGAATATCGCTTTTATTGAGACTCTGGGAAGTAAAGGAATGGCCGCAGTCGAATTGCAAAAGGGCCAGTTGAAAAAGACCAAGACTTTCCAACCGAACATGGATTACTCCTATTTTTCTTCTGAGACTCAGACTCTAACCGCACCGGTCGTGTTCGTGGGCTACGGCATTCAAGAGTCCTCTCTGAAATTCGATGAATACAAAAATATTGATGTTAAGGACAAATTTGTCATGATGCTCTCTGAAACTCCTGGAAAAGATGACCCTGAATCCCCCTTTAATAAAGGAAAACTCAAAGAAAAATACTATCCCGCGCGTCGACGCATGAGACGAATGACATCTCCTAAAACGGATTTGGTCAGAGACAAGGGAGCACTAGCCATCCTTATGGTTGAAAACTCTCCTAAAGAAAACTCCGATGTATATCGTAGAGCTCTCGATTCTCAGAGAATTAACGACGAAAGAATTATATACCCGGTTCCGCGTCGCCGGATTTCTCTCGCTGAGAACGTAGGGCCATCCAGGGGCCGAGGGTCAATCTCGACCATCCGCATCTCTCGTAGAATGGCCGATGATATTCTGGGTCTGGCAGGCCAGGATGTCGAGACCCTCAAAGGTAAAATCGAGAAGACACTCAAGAGCCATTCCATGGCGCTGTCAGGAGTATCCTTCACTGTTAAAACTGAAGTTGAGACCAAACTGGTCAACAGCATGAATGTCCTGGGATACATCGAAGGCTCAGATCCCGAATTGAAAAAAGAAGCGATCGTGATCGGCGCTCATCTGGATCACCTGGGACGGAGAGGAGATTACATCTTTAACGGTGCTGACGATGACGGCTCTGGTTCCGTCGGAGTGATGGAGATCGCCCAAGCCTTTACCAAAAATCCTGTCAAGCCCAAAAGGTCGATCGTTTTTGCACTCTGGACAGGTGAAGAAAAGGGACTCCTGGGTTCAAGGTACTATGTGGCCAATTCTTTCATGAAAACCGCAGCCAATCTGAATCTGGATATGATCAGCCGGGTCTACGAAAAAGAGCGCCTGGCCAGGATGGCCAGAAGATGGGGTGCCGATATTGGTAAAGAGGTATTGGAAAAAATCGATGCTAATAAATATGTCAGCCTTTCTTATGATGCCAACACGCCTGATATCGGAAAAATCATTAGAGAAAACAATAACCATGTGGGCCTCCACATACACCTTCAGGCGCAGAAAGATGCATCGGGAGGAAGCGACCACGCGCCCTTTGCACGAGCAAAAATTCCCTGGGCCTTTTTTATTGCGGCCATGACCGAAGACTATCACCAACCCAGTGATACTGTGGATAAAGTCAGCCCTGATTTGATGGAAAAAATCATCAGAATGACTTATCTGGCTGCGTTCGATCTGGCAGATAGATAATTTAGCAGTCTGGATATGGGAGAGTGCTGTTCCACGATTCCAGACGTCTGAAAATCGAATAAAATCTTTTCTGTCAATGCTTACAGAAAAGTAAAGATTCAGGAGGGTCTATTATGAGCAGGAAAATCAAACCCATCCTCATCCTGATTTTTTCTTGTTTAATCGTCTCCGCATCTTCATTCGCCCAACAGAGAGAAACTCC
>CAZSGR010000044.1:0-17208 GCA_964606185.1 uncultured Eubacteriales bacterium | reverse complement strand
TGACAGAAGAGACCAGAAACGTTGTCCTGGTTGTCGAGGGGCTTCCGCCTGTGACGAAAAAAGAAATGGCTGGAATTCTGGATGATTTTAGACAGTTGATCAGCAAACACTGCGGAGGAGAAGTGGAGACCATGGTTCTGGATAAGGATATTAGAGAAACAGAAATATAACAGGGAACAATTTCAAAGAGTTTTTGAATAATCATCACGAAAGAAAGAATCTTGCTATCAAATTTTAACACGCAAAAAGAATAAAGGGAGGCGGCCGTGTTTCAGACAGAGATCATACTTTTTTTGCAATCTTTTGCCTCCGATTTTTTAACTGTCTTTTTTACGTTTTTCACAGAGATAGGACGGAGTTCATTTGTCATTCCCATAATACTTGTCATCCTTTTCGGTGTGAACTTTCGAGCGGGTTGTGTTTTGGTTCATCTTGTTCTCTGGAATGGCATCATCACAAATTCCTTGAAAGAGATTTTTTCACTTCCCCGACCCGCTAATGTGGACTCAAACATCCTGCTCCTCGGTGAACACTTTCCAAACCCGACTCCTTTTACAGACATGGGAGCAAAAAGATTCTTTGGCAGATTGCCTCAAAATGTTGTTGATTATTTAAGAGTCAATAGAATCGACAGCTGGGGCTTTCCGTCAGGTCATTCCAGCATGGCTATCGCTTTGTGGGGTTCCATTTCCTTGTTTTTTAAAAAGATATGGATCTGGATCATCTCAGGGATAATGATTATTTTCATTCCTTTATCCAGGATGTATCTCGGCAGGCACTTTCTTGCTGATGTTATAGGAGGCCTGCTTTTAGGGTTTCTCGTTCTTCTGATTTTTTACAATCTCGTTTTCAGGAAAGAGAAGTTAAAGATCTTTCTTTTTGAAAAACTTGGAAAAATTCAACTTGATTTAAAGTCGATTCTGTTCTTAACTTATTTTTTGGTTGTTCCTCTCCTACTCCTTTTCGTACCAAAGATAAATCCTGAAGACACTGGAACCTTTTTCGGACTAAATCTGGGCTTTTTGCTCTTGTGGTTTAGGGGAATACCTAGAGATTCGGGTAATATTTGGCAGCGGATCGCAAGGGTCGGCATTGCATTTATTTCCTATTATGGAATCAGCGAGGCTTTGGAAAAGGGAACGGGCCTTATTTTCAAGAATGAGCTCGGTTTTGTTGAGTTTATAAGGCAAACTCTGACCATTTTTCTTGTTTTTTGGGGTTCGACAGAAATCAGCATAAAACTGGGATTTTTCAGACGCTAACTTACTGACTTCTTGAAGGAATCCTTGTCTATTTTATTCGTAAATTTCAGTGCTCCAGCGCAACACTTCTCTGGGATCGATAAACCGCACATAGAATCCCCAGCCTCCTCCTCCCTGAAGAACCTTGACCAGGAGTTTATTCCATCCTTTCTTCAGTTCGACAGGGATTTTATCCTGGTCAGGGTAGGCTCCGCGATAGGCCGGGTTGGAATGGATGAGATTATCGTTTAACCAGATACGGACTCCGTCATCGCTTCCGATGAGCAGTTGCGCTCTCCGCTCTTCTGGAGTGAAGACATATGTCAGACCGTAAGCGATGGTCTGTTCATTCGGTTCGAGAATTTTCTCCAGGTTGATAAAACCCGATTCTTCCGCCTGAATTCTTTTCCACTCGAGCTTCAGATTATTTTTGCCTTTGTATTTTTTCTTCAGCGCGATCTCCTTCTCAGGCGGATAAGCCGTTTGTAGATGAGTCATATCTGGAGCATTAAAGGGACCGATGAGGTTCCACTCCTTGATAAAACGGCGTAAGGATGGAGAGAGAGTCATACCCACAAAGGCCAGTTCCATCGCTTCAGAGCTGGCGGCTTTGCCAGTGACCTGAAAGGTGATCTCGTTCACACCGGATTGAAGAAGAACATTGTTCAAGGTCAGCTTCTCGATTATTTTATCTGGTGAATAACCCTCGAAAGTTTCGGATTCATGGGGCAGGCTGTGCTCTCCACCCTTGAGTCCGGAGATTTTGAAATTCCCCATCGATGGTCCCTTGAGAAAATAAAGCTCAAGGTTATAGTGTTCACCGAATTCTACAGAGAATGTCAGACTGGCCTGTGTTCCCTTGTGTGTTTTTTCTGTCATGAGGGCAGGGTATCTGTTTCCAGTCTGGTTGTAGTATGAAGTGAGTTGTTGGGAAAGATTTTCCGCCTTAAATTCCATTCCAGAGAGTTTGTCTCTGAATGTCGTGATTTTCTCCCTATTCATCTCTTCCCAATCAGGAAGAATGAAACCGTGCGGAGATTCCAGAGCAAAGGGAAGTCTGTCTTTTTTCGGAGGGAGAGCCGGAAAAGGCTTATGAGGCTCACTCTGGTACCAGTAGGCCACAGAGGAAAAATAATCGGAGCGGTCATTGGCATGACCGTGCTCAATCGTGACACGGATGGATTTTTTAAACGGAATGGGATCGGGGATATGAAAACGGTAGACAGTGGCTTTCGAGCCGGTTTTGAAATCAGGTTCCTGGAGAGGGCATCCGTAGAACGGATTTTCGTCTTCTCTCATACCCCAAGCATCGGAGAAATAGTCTTCCGAACCTGTTCCGTAGAATGAGGGTGTTTTCTCGCCGTCCACATAGATCATGTCATCTCCTTCCCCCCACCATCCCATGGCCCGCTGAAGGATACTCAGGTTGCAGCCGACATAATGGCCATGGCCAGCGGCGTCGAGGAAAAGGTAGTTTTTCAAAGGCTGACAGGGGATTTCCTGATGGTACTGGGCATGGAAACAGGGAGTATCCGAAGGAAGTTCAGGGAGTTCTCTGTAATCGATATAATAGTAGAAGGCCCCCACGGTTCGAGTCCCTTCGTTTGTCGCCGTGATCCGGGCAGATTTCTGGAAGGGCATATACCAGTAGCAGTTTCGAGCTCGTCCGTTAGAGGAACAGTTTATAGGAAGCGAGCTGAAGCTGCGGTTCAGACCGTGTCCCACACCAAAAAAATCACTGATCGGGGCTTCAACAGAGGGAGATTCTTCCCCGTCCCAGTACATTCTCAGGATGATCTTCCGCCCGTAAAAGGGCTCAGCGGAGATAGTGACCCATATGTGGTGGATGGCTGCCGGCCCTTTTATTTCTGCAAGAACAGCGGTTTTTCCCGGCTCTATGGACAATCTGTCATTGTTTCCTCCTGTACGGTCATAGGAAGAGATGCGTTTGGATGTAAAGTTTTGATGCTGACCCAGTTGGGTTAAAAGGCCCTGATTTTGTGCCGTCATCACACCTGTGCTCGCCTGAAAAAGAAGAAGGAAAAAGAATAGAAAAATCCCTGTTTTCAAGAAGATTTTCATTAGACCTCTCCTTTTTAAACGTTGTTTATGATGTTTTTTTCTATTTTTTGGGAACGCCCGTTTTCTGGAAGAAGGATGTTGCCTGAGCGATTCTCACATGCTCTGGTTTCACATCGAGAGGAAAGACCTGGTAGACTTTGTCTTCCTCGAGGATTTCCTCTGGCTTCGGGCCGGCATAAGTGATGGGAGACGGAGTGTTGTTCACTAAAGCATTTTTAAAGGATTCGGCGTCTTGAGTAATAAGAGCGATGTAGATTTTCTCATAGTTCAAATGTTTCTTGATGGCGCGGTTGACGTCTTCGTGTGTAATTTTTGGGAGTCTTCTCTGGACTTCAGCCAGGAAGTCCTTGTAACCGTAGTATCTGGAGTCCATCTTCCAGCCGAGTATTTCGCCAAAAGTCTGGGCATAGAGTCTTGTGTAATTGAGGAGGTATGTTCGAGTCATCTCAAATCTTTCCTCGGGAATACCCTCTTCCACAAGTTTCTTGAGCTCAAAAAGCGCCTGACGCAGGGCAAAATGGCGGTTGGAATTTTTCAGCGGGCGGATCCAAATGGAGAAGTACTGTTGCTGGCGGCAGTGATTTTGAGCCGGGAACTTGCGCCGTCCTTGAATGAAATGGTCTGCATAGGCGTAATCTCCGTAGTTCTGTCCTCTTTCCTCACGGATTTTCTGGAAGAGGAGCGAAAGATGCTGCCTGTGTTCTCCGAAATGGGAGACGGCAATCCAGAGAGCGAAGTAGTCATCGTCAGCCTTTGAAAGGGAGACAGGGAATCCCATGGACATAGCCGTGGCAGGTGTATTTTTCTCTGCTATAACGATTTCAATCCCCCGGGGCATCCGTTGTTCGGGTAAACTGATTTGAGGCGTATGCCCTTCTGGAAGAGCTGAAAAATTTTCCATGACCTTATCCGGAAAGCCAGAGGGGTATCCTCCGATTATTCCGATTGTGATGTTGCCCTGGAGGAAATGTTCTGCATAGAAAGCTCTGATGTCGTCAAGAGTGAGCTTTGCAAGACTCTCCAGTGTTCCTGCCTCGTGATGCCCGTAGGGGTGTCCCTCGTACATCAGAAGGTTCAGGATTTCCTTGCCAAACTGCTCATCCATGTTGCTGATAAGTGTTTTTTCCAGGAAATTCAGATGGTTGGTTTTTATTCGTGTGAAATCATCTTCGCGGAAACCGGGATCAAGGAGCATGTCTTTGAAGATGGCATAGTATTTTTCTAGGTTGTCCGCGTGGACGGTTCCTGTGAAAACCGACATTTCCTTTTCGACGCTCAGGCCGACATATGTGGCCATCGGGTAGAATTTCTTCTGGATTTCTTTGTATGTCAGGCTTTGGCTGCCGCCGCTAGCCATCATGCTCAGAGTGAGCGCACAGAGCCCTTCCTTTCCTGCCGGGTCGTTGACTGAACCGATATTGAGAAGAATCCGAAAGCTGATAAGGGGATTTCCTTCGCGAGGGATGAGTTCACATTTGAGTTTATCCGGACTGGCCTGGCTACAGGAGAAATTCGCGAAAGCGATAATCAAAACAAGGACGCCTGTTAAAAATAGTTTGGTTTGGTTTCTCATTTTGTGTTCCCTCCTGCTAAGGTGACGACAGTGCTGTTTGTTTTTTTAAAGTATTTTTGACATACGTTTTGGATATCTTCTGGAGTCACTTTTTCGAAGAGGTCAAACAGCTTGTTGACAGTCCCGGGGTCAGTTGTCAGGTTGATGTATTGAGCGAGGACGCTGGCGATTCCATCAGTGGTGCCTAATGCACTGGCAAAAGAGTATTTCTGGTTGGATTTGATCTCGGTTAAAAGCTCTTCGGAAACAGGCTCTTTTTTCAGTCTTTCTAGTTCTTTAAAGATTTCCTGCTCGACGTAGGGAAGGTCTTTTTCATCTTTTAGGGTAGCGTTAAAGGTTAAGAGATAGGGGTCTCGTCTGTCGGCGAAGCTTGCATTGAAGGAAAGACATTTTTGCTCTTCAATCACGAGTTTCTGGTAGAGGGAAGAAGACCTGGAGAAGGAGGTTTCAGCCAGGAGATCGAGTGCGGCCTTGTCGATTTTTTCATCGGAGTAAGCCGGACCATGGAACCCGATGACCAGCATAGGCAGAGTCTTTGAAGGCCAATCATAGTGAGCTCTTTTGGGCTTTGTTTGGGGAGGTTCTTCAGGGGTCACCAGATTGTAGTTGGATTTTTCCCAGCCGCTGTAATATTTGTGCACATACTCCATCAATCGGTCATGGTCATAGTCTCCTGCGACGAGAAGGATTGTGTTATCCGGAGCGTAGAAGCGCTTTTTAAAGAGCTGGCTGTATTCATACTGGTTGGGCATATCCAGGATATCCTTGAGATAACCGAGAGTTGTATGTTTGTAGGAGTGCTTCACATAAGCCTTGTCTCTCAAGGTTTCGAAGAGCCGTCTGCCCGGGCTGGATACACTTGCGTAGTATTCGCCCTCGATGACCGGAGCCTCGGTTTTGAGCATTTCTTCGTCATAGTAGAGGTTGATGAACCTGTCTGCTTCCGTCTTAATGACCTCTTCCAGGTTTTCTCTCCCTGCAAAGACCACAAAATAACAGGTGTAATCATCTGTGGTGTAGCCGTTAGTGCCTGCGCCTAACTTAGTCAGGAAGTCATCGTAGGCTTCTTTGGGCATGTCTTTTGTGCCTTTGAACATCATGTGTTCGAAAAAATGAGCAAATCCGGATTTTCCAGGTTCAATTTCGTTTCTTGAGCCAGAGCGGATGATGATGTAGTGGGAGATGATGTGCGGATTGTCAAGGGGAATGGAGACAACTTTCAACCCGTTGTCCAGCACTTCGATCTTGAAGTCGTAAGGGAAAATTTTGGAGCTCTGGAGCATGGGGGGAATACTCAGAAGAAGGAAAATGGAGAGGATGGCAGAGATAAATTTAGTCATTTTTTATCCTCCTATAAAAATTTTTGGTTTGATTTGGATTGTCAATCCCAATTCTTTGATAAAGGAATATATACCAGAAATGAATGAGAAAAGCGAGGAATGCGGGAATTCTTTGTATTGACCTTTTCTCTTTGATTTTCCGTTTTATTTTTTCATTTTTCGCTCCAGCCAGCCGAGTTTGATGGGGGATTTTTGGTCTCTGGACGTGTAGGGCTTAATATCCAGGATTGGAGTGCCTTCGACCATGTCGATCCCAGAGACTTTAAGGGAGTTTCCTTTCCTTTCGATGGCCTTAACCACAGTCATGCCTATGGGGTTGGGCCGGTTGGGGCTGCGCGTGGAAAAGACTCCTCTCAGGGTGTCATCGAGCAAAGGCTTGGTGTGGAGTCTATACCTTTTTGATTCATGGAAGGCAAAAAGAACGACGAGATGGGAAAATCCCTCTATATTTTTTAATCCGCCCTCAAATTCCTTGAAAAACTCAAGCTCCCCATGAACTGAATCGAATCCTCCTGAATCGGCGAATTTTTTGGAATCGATATCCTCTATTTTTTTAAACGGAGAATGAACGATCCCTATGGGTTTAAGCTTGAATTCCATGGATATCGACCTTCTCGAAGGAGAGTTTTTCCCGTAAAGAGTTTAAATTGACTTCATTTTCAAGGAGATAGATGAGGTGGCTGGGGCAGCGGCAGTCTGAGGAGCCGAATTTTTTTAAAGGAAAACATGAATTCTTGAGTGAGTTTTTGGCTTCACTCAATATCTGGCATTCATCAAAATAATCATTTCTGACCCAGATTTCTTTTATTTTGGCTTTCTGGAGAAAATAATCGATGTGCCAGAACATTTTTTTCTCTTTTCTCAGATGGCGGGCGATTCTTCCCGAAAGGCTGTTCCGAGCGCTCCCGATGTAAAGATAGATACCTGGCTCGAATTCTGTCTCTTTGAGTTTGCCCGCTGGTATTCTCTGGTTTGTATTCAACATCAAGATCAATAGATAGACACCCTTGTCTTGCTTTTTCAACTGTTTTTATCCGGTAATCTTTCCCAGCGTGGGTCTTTTTTTCGAGATTTCTCTAGTCTTGATAGTGAACGACTGAATTTATTCACTGGATGAATAAGGAGAATTTTTAGTCATAGACGTAAGTCAGCCACTTTTCATATTCTTTCATCTTTCCGCTGACCACATCTCTGTAAGCTTTCACTATACGGAGTGTGTGTTCTCCTGCTCGACCGGACCCAAGGCTGTACTCTTTTTTTTGCTCTTGAGGATTCGAACCGTCAGTTATACGGACGATGGGAACAATCTCGACAGCTGTTCCGCTGAAAAAGGCCTCGTCGGCCTTGAAAAAGTCTTCCTTTGTTATTATTCCAATGCGGGTTTCAATGCCGAGGCTTTTTGCCATCGCCAGTATGGTTTCCCGTGTGATGCCCTCCAGGATGGATTCTGTTTTGTCGTTGGTTATGAGAACACCATCCTTTATGATGAATATGTTCTCCCCGGGTCCCTCGGCGATATTCCCTTCAAGATTAAGGAACACGGCTTCATCATGACCGAGGGAACGGGCCTCCATCCCACAGATCGCTGACTGGACATAAACTCCTCCAAGTTTTGCAGTCATTTCCAGTTGGGAACGATGGACGCGCTTCCAGGGAACGACGTAAACTTGAACTCCTGTTTCCGTTTTGTCCCCCAGGTAAGCTCCCCATTCCCATGCCCCCATGACCAATTCTACTGGTGAAGCTTTCGGCAGCAAACCTAAATTTCCGTAGGAGTAATAAAGGAGGGGGCGGATGTAAGCCGAGTCGAGCTTGTTTTCCCTTATCAGCAGTTTTATCGCGTCGTTTATTTCCTCCTTGCTGAAGGGAACGTCCATGGATATAGTTTTGGCAGAATGCAGGAATCTGTCGGTGTGCTCAGGAAGGCGGAATACGGCAGGGCCTCTATTGGTCTTGTATGCACGGATTCCCTCGAATACCGAGGTGCCGTAGTGAAGAGCGTGAGACATTGGATGAACGTTAGGATGAGACCATTCGTAGAGTTTTCCCTGGTGCCAGTATTTTTCTGCCCGGGGAAAATGGGTATTATCGAACATATTAGCTCCTTTAACACTGATGTGCAGAGAAAATACTTCCTTCTGTTCTTTTAATAAATGCTAATTTATTGTTTGACGGCTTTGAAGACGACAAGGCCGCCTTGTCCGAATCCTTTTTTGGGTTCTTCGATTTCTTTTATATCCGGAGGCGCATGAAAGTGAGTATGGAAGGCCGCTTGAAACTTAAGATGGATTCTTTTGAAATAGCGGAGTATTTCTTCGATGGAATAAAAGCGCCAAAAGCCTCTGGCCGCTTCCTGCTCATAAAATTTTCCCCAGGCACTCTCCAGATTAGAGATCCCTAAGATCAATACACCTCTCTTTTTTAACGTCCTGACAGCTTCTTTGAGAAAACGGAGGGCATCATCAGCAAGCTCTATAGTATACACAATTAGGACGAAATTGAAAGATTCTTTTTTAAAAGGGAGGTTTTCGCCGTGGCCCTGGACGACTAAGACGTTTTTTTGTTGCGCGAGTCTGAGCATGTTCAGCGAAGGGTCCAGCCCGTACCGGATGGAAAAAACAGAGGCCAGCCTGCCTGTGCCCACTCCAATCTCCAGGCCCACACCGGACGGGACGACTTTTTGAAAAGCGATAACCTCAGATTCATGAATGTGAGGATGAGATTTGATCCATTCTTCATATTCGCGACAGTGGTGGTCGTAGTGTTCAGCTATTTTTTTTCTCATCGGGATCAAGGCTCAATCTTGAATTCCCAGGCACACCAGAACTCTGGAGGGTGAGGATCAGGAGGACACGTCAAGCAGGTGGTTTTGATTCTCGGGTCTATGGTTCGGACAAAACCGCTGTATTCAACGATTCCAACGGGCTTACACGGAAAATCGGAGAGCCCCTGCCGTTTTCTCGCTTCCTGGACCCGGCAGGAGTTCATGCGGAAGACACAGTGGGTCTCACTCATTTCTGTGACTTCCTGGACATTGATATGGGCATAGAGCCTGAATTTCAGGGCCTGGACGAGGGCGGGGATCCCGCCTCCGGCTTCCATCCCCAGCCGTTTCATGATTCTCTTGGCCTCGATGACTGTGAATTTTTCCCATGCCTTCCGGTCAAGCTCCATGGCCGCTTCGAGGCCAAATTTATCTTCCACAGCTCGAAACCAGAGACCGTCATGGGCCAGCCAGTTTTTTGAGGCATCTGCCAGAAGGTTTAAAATTTCTTTTTTGGACAGGTCTTTCACTTCCTTCATTCTTATTCCTCATCCAATGATTGATTTTTGATTCATTTCTCTAAATTATTTCTATAACTTTTTGGATTGTTTTGTCGTAAAAAACAAGACTGAATTGAAGCATCGCTTTTATTTTCTTGATTGCGGCTTTTCCATATTAAACATACCGCCATCACCTCGAAGTCCAAAAATTAAAACGTGTTTAAATGGATTCGAAATATTTTAAACCCTTATGGGTGACGGGCCGAATCTTTCCTTCCTCGAGGAGAAAATTAAGGTATTTTATGACTTCGCTCTTATGTCTTCCCAGAGAATCTGAGATATCTGAAAGAGTCACGGGTCTTCTTTGAATCATAGCCAGGATGGCTCCTTCCAAATCCTTTTGAGATGATTTGAGCGCTTTTTTGTCGAACTCGGCTATGATTTCGCAGTTTTTTCCAAATGCCTTTCTTATCTTTTGCATCTCTTCTAGGCTCAAAGGCTGTGCAGATTTCTCAGCTGGAGGCCGGATAACGGTGTTGAGCTGGATTTTATCGGGCTTTATCCTGGAGGCTGCTCTCTGGAGTTTTTGGATATGAGGTGGAAAATCGTTCACGCCTTTCACCAGCATGATCTCCAACCATATCGATCCCTTGAATTCCTTGCGGAACAGTATCATTCCCTCTATGACTTCCTGAATTTTAAGAGTGGAACAAGGTCTGTTGATTTGTTCGAAAATCTCCTGAGTGGCGGCATCGAGTGAAGGAACGACCAAATCGGCGGCCATCAATGCGTTTCTGACGTTTTTATCAGTGAAAAGCGTGCTGTTGGTCAGGACAGTCACAGGAATGGGAGTCATTATTTTTATTTCTCTGATGAGTTTTCCCAGAGCTTTGTTCAGGGTCGGCTCACCTGATCCGGAAAAGGTGATGGTGTCGATTCTCTGTCCGGATGCAAGCTTCTCTTTTATCTGGCCCAGGATTTCTGATTGAGAATAATATTCTTTCCTCTGCAGAGTTTTTTCGGCGGTAGAGCCTAACTGGCAATAGATGCAGTCGAGCGTACACGTTTTGAAAGGAATGATATCGATGCCTAGAGAAAAACCCAGGCGTCTGGAAGGAACGGGCCCGTAGATATGAATGGGAAGGCTTTTCTCTAGCTTTTTGCTCAAGGTGTCTCTGTTTAAACCCTGTTTTTGTAGGTCTCGATGAATCTTCTGAGCGAGCGGTCAAAAGTTCTTTCCACATCATCTGGGAAGAGGCAGGCAGGAAGCTCGTTCATTCTCCAATGGTACTGAAGACACTCGCAGCAGATGCCTTTGCGGCTGCAGGGTTCATACGAGCAATTACACACACTCATGTTTTTTTCTTCCTGACACTCTTTCATGGTTTTCTCCGTTTATAAAGGGATAATGATTGACTCAAGACCTTCTGTAGTGTTTTTTCCAAGGGAGATCCTTTATTGAAGAGATAATCGGCCAAGGCCCGCCTGAGGGTTTCTGCAGCCAGTTCAGCGCAGTGGACATCGGATGCAGGGAGCCCTCCCACTCGTTTCAGTATGATATCCGCACTGACTCCCGCCAGAGCTTCAATGAAGGTCTTATCCTGGGCGAGAGTTGTGGCAACACTCCCGCAGACGATGGAAGTTCCGCAGCCGTCAGTCTGGAATCCGCATTCAGAAATCCTGTCATTCTTTATCTTGATGAACATTTCCATGGTATCTCCGCAGGAGCCTTTGACTAAAGCATATCCATCGGGGTTTTCGAGTTTTCTGAAGTTTCTCGGGTTCTGCCAGTGGTTGATGACAGTCTCCGAGTATCTCTTCTTTATTTGCTCCATGACCAGTTCCTGGAGTTCCCGGGCAAATTTATCGGTGTCATCAGTGTAAGCGTTATTTTTCTTTTTTTGAGACATTTTGAAAAAATTTAAATCGATCCGTTCACTCGAGCATGAATAAGAATCGAGGAAGAAAATTTAGTAGAAAAGTCATTATAGCAGAAAAAAGATGGATTTTTTATGATAATTTCGTTGTTTCGTTTTGAGTTCTATCTTCGCTGTTATAAATTTTAAGCTCCCCCAGGAATCAACTTTTTTTTCGAATAGAATCCAGGACTTCCTGCAGGTTTTTAGAGAACTTCCTGATTGTCTCTTGAGTCATGCCGGCGTAGCCGAATCGGATGCAGCCTGGGGCTCCGAAGACTGAAGCGGGCACGGCACTGAACTTTTGAAGCTCCAGAGCTTTTTCCACAAAAGCTTTGTCATCAAGCTCTATATCCTTAGGCAGTCTTGCCAGAACGCTGATAGCTCCTGAAGGAAAGTCTTTGTCTCTCCCTGCGAGTTCAAACCCTTTCTCCTGCAGGATGGAAATGATAAGATCGCAGCGAGTTTTGAGCTCTTCTTTTATCTTGGTGATAATCCGGGGAGAGCGGCCCTCATCGAAATCTCTCACTTCATCCTTCAGTATATCTATTAAAATGCGTTGGCCGAGCACATTCGGTGAAGAAGAAAAGGAACGAATCAGCTTTGGCATCAAGGAGTTGGTGAACGTTTCTTCAGCGGCGATGACATAGCCGACTCTTGCTCCAGGGATAAGGTATTCTTTAGAAGCGGAACTTATGACGACCGTTCTTTCCGGAGCAAAGGAGAGCATGGATTGTGGTTCTCCCTTGTATCGTATGAAATTATAGACTTCATCCGATACGATTATGAGGTTGAATCGGCGGGCCAGGTCAGCTAACTGATAAAGTTCCTCATCGGTTAAAACGTCTCCGGAAGGATTGTTAGGAAAGTTGATGAGGAGAGAAGTGATTTTGTTCTTTTTGATGATGTGTTCAACATTTTTAAAGTCGACTTCATAGTCCTCATTGAAGAATTTGACCAAGACCGGATTTCCACCTGCGTTCAGGATGATTCCCTTGTAGTTGCTCCAGTAAAGAGGCATGAGTCCGACGTTCTGCTGGAAGGCAAAAAGATGCATGACAATCGCCAGTCCCTCTGTTGCTCCCGACACAATGGCCACATTCTTTTTATCCAGTCCTTGAGGAGATATTCCGGGTTTGTTTTTCAGCCGATAGGCATAAGTCCAAAATCGACCCACCAGCTCGCGTAATTCCTCCAATCCTGATGATGGGCCGTAATACACCTCGTTATCGGGCAAGATTCCGACGACTTGACCCTGGTCACTGCGAATGAAATCAGAATTCTGAGCGGCGATTACTTTGGCTCTGGCAGCGATTGCAGGAATAATGGGCTCAGAAGACACCGTTTGACGAATCCCTTCAGGCATGTACGTCCGGGCACGCTCGAGAAGAGGTGTTTTGAGTTCAGGGATTCTCTTGTTTTGGTTTGAGTGAGAATGGCTTTTTTCAGACATAGTTCATTCTCGATTCACTTTTTCTTCATCAAGTCGGTGACCGCGTCTCTTACGTCCTGAATGGTGAAAGCATATCTTCTTCTCAGCCTGCCTATGTTGTCATCAAGGGGAGTCCTCTCGGGAAGGTCCAGTTTATCTGCGATTTTCCTAGCCGGAATGCCTGTTTCTCTTTGAAGGTCGTATAAGGTCATCCTGCCGGTTATGAGGACGCCGGATTGGTCTTCAGCCATCATTCCCCGGGTCAGTTTGGGCTCATGTTCCTCTTCTTCTTCACTTTTTGCGTGTTGTTCTTGTGTTTCTATGTATTCTTCTTTTTTTTCAACCGGAGCTGTGTGTTTATTCAACATTTCGGTGACGGCGTCCCTCACGTCTTGTATGGCTATGGGATAGAGTTTTCTCAATCTCCCGAAAGACTCATCCGGGGAGACTTTCGCAGGAAGCCCCAGTTTAGTGGCAATGTCTTTGGCTGGTATGCCAGTGGCTTTTTCCACCTGTTTCAGGGTGGTCTGTCCACTGATGACTATGGCCACGGTTCCATCTTCAAGGAAGATTTTTTCCTCATGAACGGCGGATTCTTGCTTCGCTAGATTATGCTCTTTGACTTTGACTCCTGCCCTGACTCCATAATCTTCATAGGCGCCCGGAATTCTTGGGTAGAACGCCCAAAAAAGAGCGAGGATAAGGATTGAAACAAAGGCCGTGAGGATCAGCATGGAACTCCATCCCTTCTTGAAGATCTGGCGGGACTTGCCCTTTATCCATTTCCAACTGAAGATCAGATGGATGATGATTAGAGCGCTAAAGGCAATGGACAGGTAGAAATGAATATTTCCCCATTGATGGCGGTGAAGACCCAGGAAGTATTTGGCGCTTTCCTGGGCTGTGGGACCCTTAGGAAGGAAAAATCCCATCAGAAAGCCAATGAAAATGATTCCAACAATGCAGAAAAAAAGAAGGGTATCAACCAGGTACTGCCAGTCTGTTTTTTTCATTTTTTTCTCCTCTCAGTCATTGAGTCCTTGTATTTTTTCCCATATATTTTTTATTTCTTTTGAGGCGGAATTATTTGAGTACTCGGTTAAAGGGACAAGTTGCACCATGGATTTTGTCACTTCCTCATCGAAGGGAATTTTTCCCAGTAAGGGAATAGATTTTTCTTGGCACCAGTCTTCAATGCTTGCTGAATTGGCGGGGTTGATATCAAATTTATTGATGCAGCAGGCCGTTTCGATCTTGAAATGATGAGCCATTTCCACGACTCGTTCCATATCGTGAATCCCGGCAACAGTGGGTTCTGTCACAACCAGTGCCAAATCTGCTCCTGAAAGGGAGGCGATAACCGGACAGCCTATTCCAGGAGGTCCGTCAATGATAACGAAATCCAGGTTGTTTTCCTCAGAGATCTCTTTTGCTTTTTTCCTGATTTCGGCCACCAATTTTCCTGAATTTTCCTCACCGATTCCCAGCCTGGCATGAACAAATGGCCCGTATTTGGTATGGGAAACAAACCACTCTCCGGATATGCTCTTTTCCATTTCTATGGCTTCAACTGGACACACATGATAACAGATGCCACATCCTTCACAGGAGATGGGATCGATGATGAATTCGCCATCTTTTTTTTCGTTAATTGCCGAGAAGCGGCAGACGTCCACACATTCACCGCATCTGGAGCAGTTATTTTGTTCAATTCTCGCTTTCATCCCTCCGGAAAATTTATGAGATTCCCTGATTTCAGGATGGAGAAGGAGATAGAGATTGGCCGCATCCACATCGCAGTCGACAATGACCTTGCTTTGAGCCAGAGAGGCGAAGCAAGCGGAAATTATTGTTTTTCCTGTTCCGCCTTTTCCGCTTATGATAACGAGCTGTTTCATTTTTTTATGGCAAGTATCTTTCTGAATAATTCCTGGAATTTTTCCCTGTAATCGGGTTGAGTTTCGATGATTGTTTTTCCTTTGGAGTAGGCCACGGCAAAGTTCCGGTCCATAGGAATGGTCATCAGGACTGGAATGTTTTGCTCAAGGCAGTACTCCTCAACCTGACTATCCCCGATATCGGAACGGTTGATAACGACCCCACTGGGAATTTCAAGCTTTTTCAATGTTTCAACTGCCAGGCGAAGGTCATTGAGTCCGAACGGTGTCGGTTCAGTCACAAGAAGAGAAAAGTCGCTTCCTTTAACTGACTCCACTACAGGGCAGGATGTTCCCGGAGGAGCATCGATGATGATTGTCCTTGTGGAGTTTATATGCCTCTTGACTTCCCTGATGAGAGGAGGAGACATGGCCTGGCCTATGTCGAGTTTTCCGTGAATGAACTGTATGTCATTGGTGGCTCCAAACTCGATGTCTCCGATCCTCTGCCCTTTTTCATTGATTGCTTTTTCCGGGCACAAAAGGCTGCATCCCCCACATCCATGACAGAGTTCGGGAAAGACAAGAACATTATCTTTCAGGACAGCAATAGCATTATAGGCACACACTTCGGCACATTTGCCGCAATACGTGCACTTGTCTTCTAATATCTCTGGGATAGGAAGGAAAACCTCTTTGCGCTTAGTAATTTCGGGCTTGAGGAAAAAATGTGCATTGGGTTCTTCCACATCACAGTCCAGAAATTGAATGGGTTGATTTCCATCCAAGGATAAAGCGAGATTGACAGCGACTGTTGTTTTTCCCGTTCCTCCTTTCCCGCTGGCGATTGAGAGAATCATTGAACTCTAATCTCTTTTCCGACACCAAGGTCTATGAAATTTTCTTTGTATTCCTCAGCGAAAAGCTTTCGGGCGTCATCTCCTGTGCAGTGGCAGGGGCCAACTCTTTCCACTCCGGAATCACGGAATTGTTCTATAATTTCTTTTATTTCATTTTCGTTGAAGGCGGCCAGGTGGAAGCCGCCAAAGACCAGGTGAATATCCTTCTTTAAAAGTTCTTTCACTGTCGCGATTATATTGACGATCCGGGGATGAGCACAGCCTGTGATCAGGATGAACCCTTTCTCTGTGTTCAGGATTAAGGATTGCTCTTTAATCCAGCCTTCAATAATTCCCGATGTATAAGCTCCTTCACAGATTTCTTGGAAGCTTGTGACTTCTTTAACAGCCGATCCCTGGTTTTTGATTTTATTTTTAAAGCTTGAAGAGAAAAAATTCGGAAGCCAGACTTCAAAACTGAAATTCTGGTTTAAAAGGACCTCCAGGCCACCTGTGTGGTCTTTATGCTCGTGGGAGAGGAAAACTGTATCGATGTCTCCTGGATGAATTCCAAGCTTTTCCATGTTGGAAAGTAAGATTTTCCCGTTTGTGCCTGTATCGAAAAGGATGGACTTTTCCAGTCCTCTGATGAGACAGGAAAACCCCCAGTCTGCCTTGAGGTTCTCACCAAAGGCATTATTGTCGTAAACAATGCTCACCTGGAGTGACTTTTTATTGGTCATATCTTCCTTTTTCGATCGATCAAATTCTTCAATCAGACTGGGCTAGGGATTGATCCCGGCCCTCCTTTAAGGTGAATCGTCAGAATTATATTTTAACTTACAGGTTGCGGCAGTTTTTTTTAACAACTTACATACCAGCAGAGTTTCCAATCCGGCTTGGACTCAATCTCGTCTGCAAACGCTTCCGCCTGAACAAGGAGGGGTTTCACAACGCTCGGTTCTTCCACAGCAGGTTTCGCCTTTTGAAGATGAATTTCCTATCCTGACAGAAGAGGGGGTTGAGAATATCTTATGCAGATTTTTACTGCCGCAATAAGAACATGAGAGGTCGATATCTTGGTTTAATGAACGGATAAAAACTTCAGTCACGTTTCCACATTCCTGGCATTTATACTCATATATGGGCATTTTTGTTCTTTAACGGGTCATTTTAGTGCCGCATTTAGGGCAACTCTGTTGGTAGCAAGGGATTCCTCGCTGGTGCGGAACCTTTGTTCCACAGGAAGGACAGCGGCAGTAACCTCCAGGACCTAAACCTTTGCCGTCCATCCGGCCTTGTCCGCCACCTTGCCCTTGTCCTCGTCCTCCTCCTTGCATCTCAGCCTCCTTATTAGCCTGAATTATTCATAAAATATGCCGACACTATACATTATTTCCAATGATATGAACCATTTATGTAGGATTTTCTCAAAATCGAGATTCACACTTTCTTTCATGTCCATTCATTCAATATATGTCGGCATCTTTTACCCTTTGAGCGAGCCGATCTCACTGCATCTGCTTTGTTGCGGCCCAATCGCGGTGGACGACCACAGCTTCATGGGCCGACGCCTCGCATCTACAGCAACCTCGACTCGTGAATAATCCAGGTTAGTTGTAAGCCTCCATGATTCTTTTATCT